>JAGOEZ010000025.1:3715-22742 GCA_017997455.1 Lysobacterales bacterium
TCAGCCCGGCGTCGGCGTCCTCCTTCGACAGCACGTAGCGGCTGGCGACGTTGACCAGTTCCTCGAGGTTCTCGACCCGCGATTCGCCCAGCCCGGCGCGGTCGGCGGCGTGGTGCGCCTTGAGGCCGGAGCGCTCGATCACGTGGGAGAAGCGCTCGGCCAGCGTGATCGGCGCCAGGTCCGTCGCCAGCGCGGAATCGGCGCCACGATTGGTGGGACTGGCTTGCACCGCAACAGGCGCCGCGTTCGTTGCGAGCGCGGAATCGGCTTCTTGCCCTGTAGGAGCGGCTTCAGCCGCGACCGCGGATTCACCAACGGGCGAGGTGCCGGTCGCGGCTGAAGCCGCTCCTACAGGGCCAGTCCCAGGCGCTACGGCGACTTCGGACGAGGTCTCGCGGTCGAGGGTATCGACGAGGGACATGAAGGCGCGCAGCGCCGATTTCGAGCGTCCGGCCAGCGTGTCGCCAGCCAGTTCGGCCAACGCCGCGTCCCACAGCGAGCAGCCATCGGCGCGCGCGCGGCGGCGAAGCGCATCGATGCTGCGCTCGCCGACTCCGCGCGGTGGCGCCCCGATCGCGCGCTCGAAGGCGGTGTCGTCGTGGCGCGAGGCCACCAGCCGCATCCATGCCAGCGCATCGCGGACCTCGGCGCGCTCGAAGAAGCGCAGGCCGCCATACACGCGGTACGGCATCTCGTGCACCAGCAGCTGTTCCTCGAACAGCCGCGACTGCGCGTTGGAGCGGTACAGGATCGCGCATTCCGAATGGCGCCCGCCCTCGCGCACCCACTGGCGCACGCGCTCGATCACGAAGCGCGCCTCCTCTTCGGCGCTGAAGGCCGCGTAGACCTCGATCGGCTCGCCGCGCGCGGCCTCGGTCCACAGCGACTTGCCCAGGCGCGAGGGATTGTTGGCGATGATCGCGTTGGCTGCGGCGAGGATGTGGCCGGTGGAGCGGTAGTTCTGCTCGAGCCGCAGCGTGCGCGCGCCGGGGAAATCGCGCAGGAACTGCTGCACGTTCTCGACCTTGGCCCCGCGCCAGCCGTAGATCGCCTGGTCGTCGTCGCCGACCACGAACACTTTCGCGGTCTCGCCCGCGAGCACGCGGATCCAGGCGTACTGGATGGTGTTGGTGTCCTGGAACTCGTCGATCAGGAGGTGCTGGTAGCGCCCGCGGTAGTGCGCGAGCAGCTTGTCGTCGCGCAGGAACAGTTCGTGCACGCGCAGCAGCAGCTCGGCGAAGTCGACCAGCCCGGCGCGCTTGCAGGCGTCCTCGTAGGCGCGATAGATGTCGACCAGCGTGCGCGTGGAGGGGTTGTAGCCGGGATCGATGCCGTCGGGCCGCTTGCCCTCGTCCTTGGCCGCGTTGATGAACCACGTCGCCTGGCGCGGCGGGAAGCGGCCTTCGTCGACGCCCAGCGCGGTGATGGTGCGCTTGACCAGGCGCACCTGGTCGTCGGCATCGAGGATCTGGAAGGTCTCGCTCAAGCCCGCCTCGCGCCAGTGCTGGCGCAGGAGCCGATGCGCGATGCCGTGGAAGGTGCCCACGGTGAGCCCGCGCGCGCCGTGCGGCATCAGCCCTTCCGCGCGCCCACGCATCTCGCCGGCGGCCTTGTTGGTGAAGGTCACCGCCAGCACGCTCCACGGCGAAAACCGCAGCACCTCGGTCAGCCATGCGATGCGCTGCACCAGCACACGGGTCTTGCCCGAACCGGCGCCGGCCAGCACGAGGTAGTGGCCCGGTTCGGCGGTGACCGCTTCACGTTGCGCGGGGTTGAGGGAATCGAGCAGGTGGGAGACATCCATCGGCTCGATTGTATCGGGTGCTGCCCGGATGCCGGCACGCCACGCGGGCGCGCCCCGCGCACCAACGAGCGGATTTCGGACAAATCCCCGAGCCCATCGCCGATGGGTGGCGACACCTGACCCTGCCAGATTGCAGTACATGGACCACCAGCAGTTGGGGTCAGGTCTTGTTCCTTGCATAGCACCGACCTAGGCATATTCGATGGCCCGCCCGCTGCGCCTCGAGTTCGAAGGAGCGCTTTACCACGTGATGTCGCGCGGCAATGCACGCGAGGACATCTTCCTGGACGACGGGGATCGGACCGCCTTCCTCGCCAACCTGGGCCGGGCGGCAAAGCGCTTCGATTGGCGGCTGTGGGCGTGGTGCCTGATGGGCAATCACTACCACCTGTTGGTGGAGACGCTGCGGCCAACGCTGTCGCGGGGCATGCGGCAGGTCAACGGGATCTACACCCAGGCCTTCAATCGACGTCATGGGCGGGTGGGCCATGTACTGCAGGGTCGCTACAAGGCCGTGCTGGTGGACAAGGACAGCTACCTGCTCGAAGTGTCGCGCTACGTGGCGCTCAATCCCGTGCGGGCTGGCCTGGTCGCAGCAGCGGGCGAGTGGCCCTGGAGCAGCTATCGCACGGTGATGGGCAAGGCCGCTGCGCCCGACTGGCTGGTGGTGGAAGACTTGCTGCGGCTATTCCATGCGGAGACCGGTCCGGCGCGACGAGCCTACGCACGCTTCGTGGCGGAAGGCATGACGGCCGCGGACCCGCTGTCCGGGATCGAGCAGCAGGTACTGCTGGGTAGCGAAGCGTTCATCGAGCGAATGGCGGCTCGATCCGCGAAGCAGCGGCCGAGTCCCGAGGTACCGCGCCGCGGGCGCGTGGTGCGCAGCCTGCACAGCATCCAGCACGAGGCCGGCGACCGGGACAGCGCGATCCGCGCCGCATATGCAACGGGCGGCTACACGCTACGACAGATCGGTGAGCACTTCGGGCTGCACTACTCGGTGGTCAGCCGGATTGCGCGGGGGCTGGGGGCGGGGCGTGCACAGAGCAAGACCTGACCCCGCTCTTCCAGGTTGGCGATGGGGGCAGCGTGGGCATGGCGTAGGATGGCGCCATGAGCCACGCCAGCGCGCCGTTGGTCACCCCGTTCTTCCATGCCCCGACCAGCACCTGGTCGTACGTGGTCGCCGATCCCGGCTCGCGGGCAGCGGCGATCGTGGATCCGGCGCTGGACTTCGAGCCGAAGGCGGCGCGCACCGGCACGTTGCTGGCCGACGCGATCCTGGCCCACGTGCACGAGAAGAAGCTCGAGGTGGCGTGGATCCTCGAGACCCACGCGCATGCCGACCATCTCTCGGCGGCGCAGTACCTCAAGGCCGAGACCGGCGCCAAGGTGGCGATCGGCCGCGGCATCACCGCGGTGCAGTCGCACTTCCGCGATTTCTACGGCCTGGGCGCGGACTTCCCGGTCGACGGCTCGCAGTTCGATCGCCTGTGGGATGACGGCGACACCTTCGCCATCGGCGGCATCCAGGCACGCGTGCTCGCCACGCCCGGCCATACCAGCGACAGCCTGACCTACGTGATCGGCGATGCGGCCTTCGTCGGCGACACCCTGTTCGCCCCCGATGTCGGAACCGCGCGCTGCGACTTCCCCGGTTGCGACGCCGTGCTGCTGTGGCGCTCGATCGGCCGCATCCTCGAGCTGCCGCCTACGACGCGCCTGTTCCTCGCCCACGACTACCCGCCGCCCGGCCGCGAGCCGCAGGCCGAGTCCTCGATCGCGGCACAGCGCGAACGCAACGCGCACCTCGCCGGCAAGGACGAAGCCGCCTACGTCGCCCTGCGCACAGCCCGCGACGCCACCCTGCCGGTGCCGCAGCTGCTGCTCCCTGCGCTGCAGGTCAACATCCGCGCCGGCCGCCTGCCCGAGCCCGACGCGGACGGCCACCGCTACCTGCGCATCCCCCTCGACCGCCTCTGAGGAAAACCGGGGTCAGAGTGCAATTTCGGGTGGCCGAATTCAGCTGGCCACCCGAAATTGCACTCTGACCCCGGTTTTCAGACTTGGTTTTCAGGGCCGGTTCTAGAGCCAGCGACGGACGAACCAGCCGATCGACTCGGCCAGCAGCATGGTCCAGGGGCGCCGCCGCCACGGCTTGATCCGGACTTGCGCCGACTCCGCGCAGTCGGCCTCGAAGTGGCGCGCCAGCTCGTCGACCACCGGCCCGGGGCCGAACACGGCATTGAGCTCGTCGTTGATGAAGAGACTGCGATAGTCGACGTTGGCGGTGCCGACAGTGGCCCAATCAGCGTCGACGACGATGGTCTTGGCGTGCAGCACGCGCGGGCGGTATTCGTACAGCTTCACGCCCGCCGCCAGCAGCGGCGTGTAGGCGGCGCGTGTCGCCCACTGGGCCAGGGCCACGTCGCTGCGACCGGGCACCAGTACGCGCACGTCGACCCCGCGCCGCGCGGCCCGCACCAGCTGGTTCTGCGTGCTCTGGTCGGGCACGAAATAGGGCGTGGTGAGCCAGATCCGCTGCTGCGCGGCACGGAAGCGCCGGCGCAGCACCCGATGCAGCAGCCAGCGTCCGCGCAGGCCGCGGTTGGGCAGCAGCCACACCTCGTCGCGCCGCGTGACGGACCAGTGGCTGCGCTCGTACAGCTCGAAGGCGATGCCGGCGTCGAAGGCCACGGGTCCCTCCATGCGCGCGTGGGTGTCGCGCCAGCGCGCCTCGCCGTACACCTCGCGCGAGCATTCTCGGTGAATGTTGTAGCCGCCGAGGAAGGCAATCCGGTCGTCGACCACCAGCAGCTTGCGGTGGTTGCGCCGGTGCACCTTGAATGGCCGGCGCCAGTTCCAGCGCCGGCTGCGCTGCACGCGCACGCCAGCCTCGCGCAGCGCGGACTCGGTGCCGGCATCGACCGCACCCAAAGAACCGAAGGCGTCGAAGCGCAGGGTCACGTGGCAGCCGGCGCGCGCGCGCTCGACCAGCGCATCGGCGAAGCGGCGCCCGATCTCGTCGCTGGCGTAGATGTAGCTCTCCAGGCGCACGCTGGCGCGCGCGGCGGCGATCGCGGCCAGCATCGCCGCGTAGAGCGCGTCACCCTCGATGTAGAGCGCGATGCGGTGCTCGCCCAATGGCGCGGGGCCTGCTGTCGTGAACTGCCGGCGATTGTGCGGCCAATCGCGCGGCCACGCAGCGACCGCGGGTCAGGGCCGCGCGGCGGCGTCCAGTTCGGCCCAGAACATGCCGCGCAGCTCGCCCTCGGCGAACCCGGTCGCCGTGTCATGCGGATAGCGCGCGGCGATCGCGGCAGCGACCGGCGCGGCAATGGCGCTGCCGTGGCAGGCGAGGCACACCGGCTCGGTGGGAATGCCCTGCGCGTAGCGCAGCGCGACGCCGTCGGGTAGTCCGGTACGCAGGCTCGCGCGCAGTGTCGCCGCCGGCGCGCCGGCCGCGACTTGCACCGCGAAGTCCTGCAGCACGGCCAGTTGCCAGTCGTTGGGCGCATTGCCGGGGCTGCGATGGCGCAGCGCGGTGCGACCGACCCGGACGCCATGCCGGGCCGATACCGCCGCGGCGATTGCCGGGGCCTGCTCGTGGCAGAAGTCCACCGCGTCGACCGCGCCGCCCTGTTCGAGCCGGGCCTTCAGTGCCGCGCGCAGCGACTGGCCGAGATCGGAGACCGCGGCCTGCGCGCGCGCGAGCTCGGCCTCCGCGGGTCCGGACCCGGCGGCAACCGGCGACTGCGCGCCGGCCAGCGTTGCCGCGAGGGCGAGGCCGGTCGCGAGCAGGGCGCGGCGGAGGCATGCAAGGAGGTTCATGCGACGGACTCCGGGGCCGTGCCGGCACCGGCCTTCGTGCCGCGCGCCAGCCAGGCGTAGTAGAGCAGCGGGATCACCACCAGGGTGAGCACGGTCGAGACCAGGATGCCGAAGATCAGCGACACCGCGAGTCCATTGAAGATCGGATCGTCGAGGATGAAGAAGGCCCCGAGCATGGCGGCGACGGCGGTCAGCGCGATCGGCGTCGCGCGCACGGCGCAGGCCTCGATCACGGCGTCGGCGAGGTCGCGGCCGCCGGCGCGGGCGCTGTCGATGAAATCCACCAGCAGGATCGAGTTGCGCACGATGATGCCGGCCAGCGCGATCATGCCGATCATCGAGGTGGCGGTGAACTGCGCGCCAAGCAGCGCGTGGCCGGGCATCACCCCGATCACGGTCAGCGGGATCGGCGCCATGATGATCAGCGGCACCATGTAGCTCTTGAACTGCGCCACCACCAGCAGGTAGATCAGCACCAGGCCCACCGCGTAGGCGATGCCCATGTCGCGGAAGGTCTCGAAGGTGATCTGCCATTCGCCGTCCCACTTGAGCGAATAGCCGGCGGTGGATTCCGGCTGGGCGAAGAAATGCTGGCCTACCTCGCGTTCCGCCAACGGGTTGTCGCCGACCTGGCCCACCAGGTCGAACATCGCATACAGCGGGCTGTCGAGCGCGCCGGCCTCGTCGCCGCTGACCCAGGCATAGGGCAGGAGGTCCTTGTGGTAGGCGGCCTGCTCGCGTTCGGCCGCGCGCACCTCGACCAGCTCCGACAGCGCCACCAGCTGGCCGCCGGTGCCGCGCACGCGCAGCGACAGCAGCGCATCCACGCTGGCCTGCTCCGCGGCCGGCAGGCGCAGGCGCACCGGCACCGGCACCTTGGCCGTGCCGTCGTGCAGCCAGGTCGCATCGTTGCCGCCGAGCGCCGTGGCAAGCGCCTCGACGACGGCGGCCTGGCTCACGCCCAGGCGCGCCGCGCGTTCGCGGTCGACCACCAGCACGTCGCGGCGGGCGTCGGCCTCGACGCTGCTGTCGACGTCGACCACGCCCGCGGTGGCGGCGAAGCGCTCGCGCAGCGCCTGCGCGACCGCGCGGGCGCGCTGCGGATCGGGACCGTAGACTTCGGCCACCAGCGGCGCCAGCACCGGCGGCCCCGGCGGCACCTCGACCACCTTCACCGAGGCGCCATGGCGCGCGCCGATCGCCGCCAGGCGCGGCCGGACCTCGCGCGCGATCGCGTGGCTGGCGCGCGCGCGGTCGTGCTTGTCGACCAGGTTGACCTGCACGTCGCCCACGACCGCGCCTTCGCGCAGGTAATACTGCCGCACCAGGCCGTTGAAGTTCACCGGCGCCGAGGTGCCGGCGTAGCCCTGGTAGTCGCGCACTTCGGCCACGTCGTCGAGCGCCCGCGCCAGCTCGACCAGCAGCGCGTTGGTGCGCTCCAGGCTCGCGCCTTCGGGCATGTCGACCACGACCTGGAATTCCGACTTGTTGTCGAAGGGCAGCATCTTGAGCACCACCCACTGCAACGCCACCATCGACACCGCGGCCAGCACCAGGCCGACCACGGCGGCGAACAGCAGGCGCCGCCGCCGCGGCGCCGCCGGACCGGCCAGGAACGGGCGCAGGCCACGCTCGAACAGGCGCGCCAGCCTGCCGCCCGTGGCTTCGTGCGTAGCGCCGTCCGCCCCGGCCTCGCCATGGCCACGCCTGAGCAGGTGCAGCGCCAGCCACGGCGTGATCACCAGCGCCACCGCCAGCGAGAGCAGCATGCCGGCGCTGGCGTTGATCGGGATCGGGCGCATGTACGGCCCCATCAGGCCGCTGACGAAGGCCATCGGCAGCAGCGCCGCGATCACGGTGAAGGTCGCGAGGATGGTCGGCCCGCCGACCTCGTCCACCGCCGGCGGGATCGCCGCCAGCAGCGTGCCGCCGTGGCGCGCGCGATGGCGGTGGATGTTCTCCACCACCACGATCGCATCGTCGACCAGGATGCCGATGGAGAAGATCAGCGCGAACAGCGACACCCGGTTGAGGGTGAAGCCCATCGCCCACGAGGCGAACAGGGTCAGCGCCAGCGTGATCACCACCGCGGTGCCGACCACCACGGCTTCGCGCCAGCCGAGCGCGAGCAGCACCAGCACCACGACCGAGAGCGTGGCCATCAGGAGCTTCTGGATCAGCTTGCCGGCCTTGTCGTCGGCGGTGCGGCCGTAGTCGCGCGTGATCGTGACCTCGACCCCGGCGGGAATCAGCAGCCCGCGCAGCGATTCGACCCGCGCCTCGATCGCGCGGGTGATGTCGGCGGCGTTGGCGCCCGGCTTCTTCGCCACCGCGATGGTCACGGCGGGCGCAAGGCCTGCGGCGGGCCCGGCGCGGCCCGGCGGCGCGCCGAACCAGGCGTAGCTCGCGGGCTGGTCGGCGCCGCCGCGCACCCGGGCGACGTCGGCGAGGAACACCGGCTGGCCCGCGTTGAGCCCGATCACGAGGTTGGCGACTTCTTCGCGGTCGGCCAGCAGCAGGCCGGCGGTGACCGGCACGGCCTGGTCCGCGACCACGCGCTCGCCGGCGTGCGCGGCCACGTTGGCGGCCTTGAGCGCGGCGGAGAGGTCGGCGACCGTGAGCCCGTGCGCGGCCAGCGCGGCGGCGTCAAGTTCGACCATCACCGCGCGCTCGGGCGCGCCGATGGTGTACACGTCGCGCGTGCCCGGCACGCGCTTGAGTTCGGTCTCCAGCGCGCGCGCGACCTGGGCGAGGTCGGTGGCGCCACGCGCCGGATCCTCGGTCCACAGCGTCAGGCTCATCACCGGCACGTCGTCGATGCCCATCGGCCGCACCAGCGCCTGGCCGATGCCGACCCCGGGCGGCACCCAGTCCTGGTTCGAGTACACGAGGTTGTACACGCGCACGATCGCGTCGCGTCGCGGCACCCCGACCTCGAACTCGACGGTGAACACCGCCATGCCCGGCCGGCTCACCGAGTACACGTGCTTGACGCCCTCGATCTCGGTCAGGAGCTGCTCGAGCGGGTAAGCCACCAGGTTCTCGACCTCGGCCACGCTCGCGCCGGGAAACGGCACGAACACGTTGGCCATGGTGACGTCGATCTGCGGCTCTTCCTCGCGCGGCGTCACCAGCGCCGCGGCGATGCCCAGCAGCAGGCCCACCAGGGCCAGGATCGGCGTCAGCGGCGAAGCCTGGAACGCGCGCGCGAGCCGGCCCGAGATGCCGAGGCGCTGGCCCTCAGCCATGGCCGCCGGCCCCGCGCCGCGATTTCGCCAGCCACTCGCCGGTGGCGACCGGATCGAGCGCGATGCGCTCGCCGTCGTCGAGGCCGGCCAGCACTTCGACCCGGTCGCCGTAGCGGTGGCCGATGCGGACCTGGCGCAGGGTCGGTCCCTGCGCATCGAGCACATACACCGCCGTCACTTCGCTGCGCTGGAGCAGCGCCGCGGCCGGCACCAGCAGCCGCTGCGCCTCACCCACGGTGAACGCGACCTTGACCGTCATCCCGGGATGCAGGCCGGTTTCCTGCGCCGGCAGCTCCAGGCGCACGCGGAAGCTGTGCGTCTGCGGGTCGGCGTTCGGATAGACCACGACTTCCTTCGCCTCGAGGCGCTCGCCGCTGGCCGCGTCGAGGATCACGGCCGCCTGGCGGTGTTCGCGGATCGCGGCCACGTCGGACTGCGGCACCTGCACCTCGACCCGCAGCTCGCCGAGCGAGATGCCCGAGATCAGTGCCTGCCCGGGACGCACGGTCTCGCCGACCTGCACGTGGCGCTTGACCACGATGCCGGAGTAGGGCGCGCGGATCACGGTGTAGTCGACCTGCTCGGCCGATTCGCGCAGCGCCGCGCGGGCCGAATCCAGCGCCGCCCGCGCGCCGTCGCGGCGCGCAGTGGCCTGGTCGAGCTGGGCCTTGGCGACCAACTTGCGGGCGTGGATCTCGCGGATGCGCTCATAGTCGGCCTCGGCCTCGCGCGCGGTCGACTCGGCCGCGGCCAGCGCGGCTTGGGCGCGGCGCTGCGCCGACTGCTGCTCGACGTCGGTGAAGCGCGCCACCACCGCGCCGGCCGGCACGTAGTCGTCGACGTCGAAGGGCAGCTCCAGCACGCGCCCGCCGGTCTGCGCCGACAGCGTGGCCTGGTTCACGGCCTCGATGACGCCGTCCCACACCCGCTCGCGACGCGCGCTCTCGCGCGCGACCACGAGGGTCTCGAGCGGCGGCGCCGCGGCCGGCGCCGCCTTGCCGGCGGGTGCATCGCCGCCGCAGGCGCCGAGCGCCAGCGTGGCGGCGAGCACGAGGAGCAGCGCGCGACTCATCGCCGGGCCCTCAGTTGAAGGCGCAACCCGGCTTCATGCCGGCGCGACGGGCGATGATCGCCAGCGGGCAGAACCCGGTGAACGAGGCCTGCAGCAGGTTGAGCCCGACGAAGGCGGGCAGCAGCAGCCACCACGGCGACACGTAGTGGGCCAGCAGGAGGCCCACCAGCACCATCGTGCCGGCGAAGGCCATGACCAGACGATCGACATTCATGTTCGACTCCTTGGTTGTTGCAGGGAACCGGCAGCCGGGCGCCTCAGTGGGCGCCGGTACCGGGCTTCACGCGCTCGATGCCGAGCGCCTTCATGACGTACTTCTCGTAGATCGGCTCGGAAACGCCGCTGCGCATCTTGTGCAGGAAGTATTTCTCGAACGCGATCTTGGCCACGTGGACCCACTTGCCGACCCGGGTCCAGGTGACGTTGCGCGGCGGGAACTGCGGCAGCGCGACGAAGGCCGCGCCGGTGTCGCCCATGTCGGCCAGGCACACCGCGTTCCAGGTCCCTTCCACGGTCGCGGGCTTGCCCGCCAGCTCGGCCTTCACGTTCTGCACGATCGTGGTCACCATCGATTCGATCATGAAGCCGGTCTTGGGCGCGCCGGTCGGCACCGGCGTCGCTTCCACCGGCGGGATCGCGACGCACACGCCGGCGGCGAAGATCCGGTCGAACTTCGGACTGCGCTGGTGCTTGTCGACCAGGACGAAGCCGCGCGGATTGCACAGGCCCTCCACCGCGGCCACCGCGGCCACGCCCTGGAAGGCCGGCAGCAGCATGGCGTAGCGGAACGGCAGCGCATGCTCCTTGCGCGGCTGGCCCTGCTCGTCGTGCTCGGCCACGCGCAGCGAATCCGGGCCCGCCTCGAGCACCTTGGCGTTGGTGACCCAGCGGATGTGGCGCTGGCGCAGCTCCGATTCCATCAGTCCCTTGGAGTCGCCCACGCCGCCGAGGCCCATGTGGCCGATGTAGGGCTCGCTGGTCACCAGCGTCATCGGCACGCGGTCGCGCAGCTTGCGCTTGCGCAGGTCGGCGTCGAGGATGAAGGCGAACTCGTACATCGGGCCGAAGCAGCTCGCGCCCTGGACCGCGCCGATCACGATCGGGCCCGGGTCCTTGAGGAAGTCCTCGTAGCGCTGCCACGCGCGCTGCGCGTGGTCCACCGTGCAGACTGATTGCGTGTGACCCTCGGGACCGAGGCCCGGGATCTCCTCGAAGGCCAGTCGCGGTCCGGTGCAGATGACGAGGTAGTCGTAGGCCACGCGCTCGCCGGTGGCGGTGGTCACGGCGCGCGCGACCGGGTCGATCGCCTGCGCCGGGCTGCCGATGAAGCGGATGCCGCGCTTGGCAAGGTACTCGCCCGCGGGCAAGGTGGTTTCGGCCGGCTTGCGCCAGCCCGCGGCGATCCACGGGTTCGAGGGCGTGAAGGCGAAGCGCTCGCCGTCGCCGATCACGGTGACCGGATGCGCTTCGCCGAGGGCCTCGCGGAACTCATAGGCGGCGCTCATGCCGCCGAGGCCCGCGCCCAGGATCACGATGCTGGCCATGTCGAATTCCTCCGCTGGTTCGTGGTTGCCGCGAGCATGCGCCACCGGCATTCCGGCACCCTGATCGCGGTCAAGGCGGGGTCCGCTTGCACGTGCATTAGAAGTAGCTTATATTAGCAATACCTCAATTGCAAGCCGGAGCACGCCATGTCCACCAATGCCGCCCAACTGGTCCAGGCCGCGCGCGCGCGCATCCGCGAGATCGCCGCGCCCGAACTGCCGGCCTGGCGCGGCCAGGGTGCGGTCCTGGTCGACGTGCGGGAGCCGGCCGAGTACGCGACCGGCCACATCGAGGGCGCGATCAACATCCCGCGCGGCGTGCTCGAGTTCGAGATCCAGGCCAGCGCCGAGCTCGAGAACGTGACCGACCCGGCCCTGGCCGCGCGCGACCGCCCGCTGGTGCTCTACTGCCGCAGCGGCGGCCGCGCCGCGCTGGCTGCCGACAGCCTCGGCCAGATGGGCTTCACCCGCGTGGTCTCGCTCGCCGGGGGCATCGGCGCGTGGCGCGAGGGTGGTGGCGCGGTCGTCATGCGCTAGGCCTGCGCGCCCATGCCTGCCGTCGCCCCCGTGAAACGCCGCCCGGCGCCCGACACCGCCGAGTCGATGCGTGCGCACGCGCACGACGCCGCGCGCCTGCTCAAGGCGCTGGCCAACGACAGCCGCCTGATGATCCTGTGCCTGCTGGTCGCCGGCGAGCTCTCCGTGGGCGAGCTCAATGCACGCGTGGCCCTGAGCCAGTCCGCGCTCTCGCAGCATCTCGCGATCCTGCGCGCGGATGGCCTCGTGACCACGCGGCGCGAAGCGCAGTCGATCTACTACGCACTGGCGCCGGGCCCGGCCGAACGCATCATCGAGGCCCTGCACGCGATCTACTGCCGCCCGCCCGCAAGCCGGAAGCGCTAGCCGCGGCGCCTGCAGCAGGCGAGCACCCAGGGCGACCTGCCCGCCTCTGCAGGAGCGGCTTCAGCCGCGATCGGCGGCGCTACGTAGCGGCGCCGCCGATCGCGGCTGAAGCCGCTCCTGCAGGGGCGGGCACGTCGCTTCGATGACGGATCGCCGACGGGCAGCTCTGCTACGGTCGCGCGATGCGACGATCATTGACGCTGCGTTTGCTCGCCGGCGCCTTGTGCGGATTGCCGGTGCCTGGCGTGGTCGCGGCGGCCGCGGTCGAGTACCAGCTGGACTTCGCGTCGGATCCGGGCGAACTGGTGGCGCGGGTCTGCCTGCGCGAGCCGCAGTCCGCCCTGCGCTTCGTGCTGCCCGAGCGCGACGCCGCGCGGCAACTTCTCGATGCGAGGCGCGATCCGGATCGCCCGCTGGCGCGCGAGGACAACGTGCTGCGCGCGCGCGACTGGATCGCGGGCGAGTGCCTGCGCCTGCGGATCGATCTGCGCGGCGTTGCTGCAGGCGCGGCCCGTGCGCCGCGACCGCGCGACGGTGCGGACTTGCTGCTGCCCACGCGCGCCTGGCTGTGGCGTCCGCTGGGACTCTCCGGGGAGACCGACACCGAAGTGCGGGTCGAGCTGCCGGCGGGAGCGATGCTGTCGGTGCCATGGGAGCCGCTCGACCGCGCCCCCCACCGCCACTTCCGCCTCGACGCTTCGGACCCGAGCTGGCCCGGCATGGTCGCGCTGGGGCCTTTCGTCGCGCGCGACCTCGCGGTCGGCAGCGGCGGGTTGCGCCTGGCCCTGACCGGCGAGCTGGCGCCGACCCAGCAGCAGACGATCACACGCCACGTGCGCGAGGCCGCGGGCGACGCGCTCGCGGCCTTCGCGCCGCTGCTCGATGCACGGCCGCAGCTGCTGGTGGTGCCGGTGCAGGGCGCGCGCGAAGCGGCGCCCTTCGGCCAGAGCCTGCGCGGCGGCGGCACCGGGCTCATGCTGTACGTCGATCCGCGCGCCACGCTGCCCGAGCTCCGCGGCAGCTGGACCCTGACCCACGAGCTGGTGCACCTCGCCCATCCCTACCTCGGCGACGAGGGCCGCTGGATCGCCGAGGGCCTCGCGACCTGGTACCAGAACGTGCTGCGCGCGCGTGCCGGACGCATCAGCGCCGACCAGGCCTGGCGCCAGATCGCCGCCGGGATCGGGCGCGGGATCGCCGACCCCGCGGACCTGAGCTTGCGCGACACCTCGCGCGCGGGCCCCGGGCGCCACACGATGCGGCTCTACTGGAGCGGCACCGCGCTGATGATGCTGGGCGATATCGCCCTGCGCACGCGGAGCGGATCGCCCGCGTCGCTGAACCTGGCCCTTTCGCGCTACCTGGCGTGCTGCCGCGCACGCGACGTGCGGCGCTCGCCCCGGCAGTTCCTCGCCGCACTCGATCGCGAGGTCGGCGGCGACACGCTGGAGCGCCTGTACCGCGACTACGCCGACGACAGCGCGTTTCCCGATGTCGCCGCGGCGTGGCAGGCGCTCGGGATCAGCGTGCGCGAGGACGGCACGCTGCGCTACGACGACGCGCCATCTGCGGTCGCGCTGCGCAATGCCATCATGGCCGGCGACCGCGGCCTGTAGGAGCGCATCTCATGCGCGACCGCAAGACCACGCCTTGCCGCGACGCGTGGCCCTGCGGTCGCGCATGAGATGCGCTCCTACAGGCCATCGCACGAAACCGGCGGCGCGCTAGGCGTGGTGGGTCTTCTTGTCGCCCGGGCTCATGATGCGGTCGATGAAGGCGATGGCCACCGCCGAGGCGACGAAGGCGAGGTGGATGATGGTCTGCCACAGCATCGTCTTCTCGCTGAGCGATCGCGCCTCGATGAAAGTGGCGAGCAGGTGCACCGAGCTGATGCCGATGATCGCGGTGGCGAGCTTGACCTTGAGCACCGCGGCGTTGACGTGCGAAAGCCACTCCGGCTGGTCCGGATGACCCTGCAGGCGCAGGCGGCTGACGAAGGTCTCGTAGCCGCCGACGATCACCATCACCAGCAGGTTGGAGATCATCACCACGTCGATCAGGCCCAGCACGCTGAGCATGATCGCGGTCTTGGCGTCGTGCGCGCCCGCGGCCGCGTGCGCACCGTCGATCGTGTGGTCCATCGTCGCCGTCCACGAGGCCGCGGTCTGCGTGAGCAGGACCCAGAGCTCGCTGAGGAACTGCACCACGTACACGCCCTGGGCGACGATCAGCCCCAGGTACAGCGGCAGTTGCAGCCAGCGCGAGTGGAAGATCAGCGCGGGGATGGGCTGCAGGTGCGCGGGCTGCGGGTTCGGATCGGACATGGTTCGGCGGAGGCGTGGCAGGGGGCCGGCGATTCTACCTGCAGTCGCCGCCTGGATTCGCGAATCGCGAACCCGCCGTAGGAGCGCATCTCATGCGCGACCGCGGAACCATGCATCGCCGCAACCCCTGGTCCGCGGTCGCGCATGAGATGCGCTCCTACAGGGGACGGGACGGCACCACGGCTTCGGCCTCGATCTCCACCAGCAGCCGCGGGTCGATCAGCTTCGAGACCTCGACCAGCGTGCTCACCGGCCGCACGTCCTTGAACACCTCGCCGTGCGCGAGTCCCACCGCCTCCCAGCGCGACATGTCGGTGACGTAGATGCGCGTGCGCACCACGTCGGCAAGGCACGAGCCCGCGGCGGCCAGCGCGATGCCGATCTTGTCGAAAATGTAGCGCGCCTGCGCGCCGATATCGCCTTCGCCGACGACCTCGCCGGTGGCATCCACTGCCGTGGTGCCGGCGACCAGCACGCGATCGCCCACGCGCAGCGCGCGCGAATAGCCCACCACCGGTTCCCACGGCGATCCCGAACCGACCAGGGTGCGGTCATCCTTGCGCGTGGCGTGCATCGAGGGCATCGCGGTCTCCTGCAACGATCGGCGGCAGTGGACTCAGGCCGCGCCTGCTGGCTCTGCGCGCAGCGCCCACGCCGTCCACGCCGCGCCGGCGGCATCGATGAACGCGAACAGCATCAGCGCGGCCGGCGCGAGTCCATAGGCCACCAGCGCGCCGAAGGCGGGCAGCGGCACCAGCCGGCCGGTGATGGTCCAGCGCATGAACTCCCGGTTGTCGGCGCGCGCGGCGCGCACGTAGTAGGTGCCCAGGATCAGCACCGGCACGCCGATCACGCGCACCCAGAAATCGGTCGCCGGGGCGAAGCCCAGCGGCGCCAGCAGCAGCTCGGGCGCGACCAGCAGGCCGATCCCGACCAGGTTGAGGTAGGTGCCGAACACCAGCATGCTGCGTTGCGCGTGGTCCATGGTTCAGTGCTCCACCTTGCGTACGCCGGGCAGGCCCAGCACGTAGTCGGCGCCCATCAGCATCGAGGGCGTGTAGTAGCCACCGGCCGGTCGCCGGGCGAGCAAGTGCTCGACGATTCCCAGCGCCGCGGACACGGTGAGGTCGTAGCCGTTGGGCGTGTCGATCTCGCAGCGCGCCTCGCGCCCGGCGGCGTTGCGCGCCTCGCCCCAGACCCGGCAGCCGGTCTTGCCGCGGCGCGATTCGTCGGGCCCGCGCACGCCGGCTTCGACCCGGCGCTTCATGAAACCCTGCACCAGGCCCAGGCCCAGCAGCGGGCGGAACCAGTTCATGCGCCGCACGTTGGCGATGGTCGCCGGCGGCACCGCCATGTAGGTCTCGATGTTCGGGATGCCGGTCGATACCCAGGCCGTGTACACGTCGCCCCAGGGAATCGTCATCGCCGTGCGCGGCTGGCCGTCGCGGTCGAAGCTGCGCGATTTGTACGCCAGCGGCACGCGTACCAGCTCGCCGTCGCGGCGCACGCGGCCGCCCTTGCCGAGGCCCTCGACGCTGGTCTTGGCGGTGCCGGGACTGGGGCCGCCGGTGGCCTCGAAGGCCAGCACCAGTTCGGTCGCGTCGGACAATTCGCGCTTGAGCATCGCCGCCACGCAATCGGTGGGCACCACGTCGAAGCCGGAGCCCGGCAACACCACGATGCCCTTGGCCTTCGCGCGGGCGTCCTGCGCATGGCAGTGCGCGAACACGTCGACCTCGCCGGTGATGTCGAGGTAATGCGCGCCGACCGCGAGGCAGCCCTCGAGCATCGGCGCGCAGGTGGCCGAGAAGGGGCCCGCGCAATGCAGCACCAGCGCCACGCCGTTGAGCGCCGAGGCCACGGTGCCCGCGTCGGCGAGGTCGAATGCGCGCACCGGCAATCCGTGCGGCGCCGCCAGCGCGGCCAGCGCCTCGCGGTTGCGCCCGGCCACGATCGGCCGCAGGCCGCGCCGCAGCGCCTCCTGCAAGGCCAGCTTGCCGGTGTAGCCGTTGGCGCCGTAGATCAGGAATTCGCCCATGGCTCAGCCGCGCGCGGGCTTGACGTGGATATTGGACATCTTGAGCAGGCGCCGGAAATAGAGCTTGGGAAACCAGCGCTTGAGGCGCCAGCCGGTGCGCTCGACCGCCGTGGGCAGGATCAGGAACGTTCCGGCATTCGACTGGTCGACGATGGCGTTGGCGATGTCGGTGGCCGACACGGTCGCCTGCTCCATCAGCTTGGTGGCGACGTGCTTCATCTTGCCGCCGTCGCTGCTGCGGAAGTTCTCGCACAGGTTGGTCTTGAAGAACGAGGGACACACGACCGAGACCTCGACGCCCTTGGCATAGAGTTCGGCGCGCAACTGGTCGGACAGGCTGTAGACGCCGGCCTTGGCCACGCCGTAGCTCATGATGTTGGGCGCGCCGGCAAGCGCCGCGAAGGACGCGATATTGATCACGCGGCCGCGCTTCTGCCGCACCAGCCACGGCACGAAGGCGCGGCAGCCGCGCACCACGCCCAGCAGGTTGATGTTGAGCATCCACTGCCACTCGGCCATGTCGGCTTCGAGGATGCTGCCGCCCGAGGCCACGCCGGCGTTGTTGACCACCACGTCGATCGAGTCCCAGACATGCTCGAGCGAGGCGCGCAAGGCGTCGACCGAGGCATCGTCGCCGACGTCGACCCTGAGCGCGTGGTGGCCCGCACCCGGCAGCAGCGCCAGCGTTTCCTGCGCGCGCTCGGGCACGATGTCGGCGCAGGCCACGGCGTAGCCGTCGCGCGCGTAGCGCAAGGCCAGCGCGCGGCCGAGGCCGGAACCGGCGCCGGTGATCAGGACTCGGGGTTGCGACATGGGCGGGCTCCGGGCTCTATCATCGGCGAATCATAGAGGCTTCCGAGTTTCGCGGGCGCGCCGCGGGGCCTGCTAGCGTCCCTGTAGGAGCGGCTTCAGCCGCGACCAGGCCTATCGCGCGCAGAGCGCGCTCCTACAACGTCGGCCCTGTAGGAGCGCGCTCTGCGCGCGATAGGCCTCACTCGCGGCCAAAGCCGCCCGTGCAAGTCGAGCGCCGCCCACAATCCACACATTTGCCAGGAACCGACCGTGGACACCCAACTCTTCGACCTCACCGGCAAAACCGCCATCGTCACCGGCGCCTCGCGCGGCATCGGCGAGGCCACCGCGTTGCTGCTGGCCGACTTCGGCGCCCACGTGGTGGTGACCAGCCGCCGGCAGGAGGCCTGCGAGGCGGTGGTGGAGAAGATCCGCGGCGCCGGCGGCGTGGCCACCGCGCTCGCGACCCACATCGGCGACAGCGCCAGCATCGACAATCTCTACCAGAAGCTCGCCGACCGCGGCTTCGGCGTCGACATCCTGGTCAACAACGCGGCCACCAACCCCTATTTCGGCCCGATGCTGGACATGGGCCTCGACGCCTTCGACAAGACCGTCGCGGTCAACATCCGCGGCTACTACTACGCCACCTGGAAGGCCGCCAGGCTCATGCGCGAGCGTGGCGGCGGCGCCATCGTCAATATCGCCAGCGTCAATGCGCGGCGCAGCGGCTGGTGGCAGGGCGTGTATTCGATGACCAAGGCCGCGATCGTGTCGATGACCGAGGCCTTCGCCAAGGAACTCGGGCCCAACGGCATCCGCGTCAACGCGGTGCTGCCCGGCATCACCGAGACCAAGTTCGCCAGCGCGCTCACCAGCAACGAGCAGATCCTCAAGGGCCTGCTCAAGCAGGTGCCGCTGGGCCGGGTGGCGCAGCCGGGAGAGATCGCCACGATGATTGCCTTCCTGTGCACGCCGGCGGCCTCGTACATCACCGGCGGCAGTTTCCCCGTCGACGGCGGTTACCTCACCTGAGCAACGCGACCAACGCCCGCATCCCCTGTAGGAGCGGCTTCAGCCGCGACAAGGCGGCACTACGTAGCGTCGCCTTGTCGCGGCTGAAGCCGCTCCTACAGGGGCGCCATTCGCTGGGCGTCCGCAGTTGACCTACGACACCGTTCGTATGATCCTCCGGGTCTCGGACCCGGAACCGCCGCAGTGATCCTGCACACCCTCGCCAATCGACTGCTCCTGGCCGCTGCGGCCGCATCCCTCGCGTTCGGCACCGCGCTGGCCTGCGACCAGCACCCGCACGGCGCGCGCGTGGCCATCAAGGCGGCGACCCCGGCCGGGTTCTGGCCCGGCCCGGTGGTGAGTGGTTCCTGGTTCGACGCCACGCGCAGCGGCGAGGGCATCATCGTGCAGTACCTGCCCGATGGCCGTGCGATCGCGTTCTGGTTCACCTATCCGC
>JAGOEZ010000168.1 GCA_017997455.1 Lysobacterales bacterium
CGCCGGTCTTTTCCGGTTTCGTCGGGGTCTGGATCTTCTTCGTCCTCAGCGGCTTCCTGATCACCGGCCTGCTGCTGGAACCGCTGGCCGGGCGCGACCGCGCCGACCTGGGCGCGTTCTACGTGCGTCGCTTCACCCGGCTCTTCCCGCCGCTCGCGGCCATGCTGCTCGCCTACGCGGCCTTCCACCTTGTGATGGGCGGCACCGCCGCGATCGAGCCGGTGGCCTATGACGTGCTGTTCGCGGCCTCCTACGCGGCCAACTGGACCTACACCTTCCTGGGCAGCCCCAAGGCGCTGGGCCACACCTGGTCGCTGGCGGTGGAGGAGCAGTTCTATTTCCTGTGGCCGCTGCTGCTGGCGCTGGCATGGCGCCTCGGCCGGCGGCGCGCGGCGCTGGTGATGCTGGTCGTGCTGCTCGCGGCGTTGGCGTGGTGGCGCTGGGTACTGGTTGCGCAGGTCGCCGCGGGCGCGACGACCTGGACGCGTGTCTACTGCGGCACCGACACCGGCGCCACGGGCCTCCTGCTCGGCGCCTTGCTGGCCTGGTGGGTCGCGGGCAGCGCGGGCCAGCGCGCGCTGGCGTCGGCGCCGGCGCGCCGTTTCGCCCCGCTGGCGATCGTGCTGGCGCTGGCGGTGCTGGCGCCGTTGTCGCGCTTCCTCGACACGGATGCGGCCTTCACCTATCTCGTCGCCCTGCCGCTGACGGAACTGGCGACCGTGCTGCTGGTCGCCGGACTGCTGGTGCCTGGGCGCAGCGCGATCAAGCGCCTGTTCGAGTGGCGCGCGGCGGTGTATGTCGGCCGCATCTCCTACAGCTGGTACCTGTGGCACCTGCCGATCCTGATGGTGCTCAAGGGCATCGACCGCCACTGGACCTTCGTCGCCGGCATCGGCCTGCCGCTGTCGTTTGCCTGCGCGTCGCTGAGCTACTACTGCATCGAGCGCCGGCTGCTGGCGCGGTCGGACCGGCGCGGCCTCGCCTGATCAGGCCGGTCGCGGCACATGCCGGCGCGCGACACCGCCGGGGCGCCCGCGCGCGGCGCCACTGCCACGGTCGCGTCATCGCGCAGCCATCGCCGTGCAGCACGCGAGTCCTAGCCTGCCGTCATCGCCGCACTGCCACGGACCGCATGATCGACCTCGAGCGCACCCTGCAGCAGCGCTTCCCGCACTGGTTCCGCGGGCGCCGCGCAGGGCTTGCCAGTCCGCTGGTGCGCGGCCTGGCGCACTACTCCCGCATCGCCGAGATCGACCAGTTCCTCGATTGCCATCGACACCTGCGCGGCTTCGCCTTCATCGAGGCCGCGCTCGCGCGCCTCGAATGTCGCTGGCTGGTGGACCACGTCGAGCGCGAGCGGCTGCCGCAGGCCGGGCGCGTGGTGATCGTCGCCAACCATCCGCTCGGTGCGGTCGACTCGCTGGCCCTGCTGGCCTTCGTCGGCAGCGTGCGCCGCGACGTGCGGATCCTCGCCAACGACCTGCTGTGGGCGGTCGAGCCGCTGCGCGATCTCATGATTCCGCTGCGCGTCCTCGGCGGCAAGCCCAGTGCCGCGAGCCTGGCCGAGGTGGATGCGGCGCTGGCGCGCGAGGAGGCCGTGATCCTGTTCCCGAGCGGCGAGGTTTCACGCGTGTCGCCGCGCGGCGTCCACGACGGACGCTGGCGACCCGGCTTCCTGCGCTTTGCCATGCAGGCCGGGGCGCCGATCCTTCCGGTTCGCATCCACGGGCGCAATTCGGCCTTTTTCTACGGCATGTCGGCGCTGTATCGCCCCCTGGGAACCGCCTTGCTGCCGCGCGAGATGTTCAGCCGCCACCCGCGGCGGATCGAGCTGCGGGTCGGGGTCGCGCGCGATCCGGCGGAACTGCTGCGCGAGGCCGGCAACTTCGACCGCGCGATCGCGCTGGTGCGGCGTTCGCTCGAGGCCATCGGCAGCCGCTGCGAGTCGCGGGGCCGGTCGCCCATGCCCTTGATCCACGCGCCCGACGCGCGCGCGGTCGTGGCCGAGCTCAATCGCCTGCCGCTGCTCGGGCAGACCGCCTGCGGCAAGCGCATCCATGCTGGGCGACTGGGCGCCGACTCGCCGCTGCTGCGCGAGATCGCGCGCCTGCGCGAGCTGACGTTCCGCTCGGTGGGCGAGGGCACGGGCCGGCGGATGGACAGTGACGCATTCGACACCTGGTACGAACACATCGTGCTGTGGGATGCGGAGAACTGCGAGCTGGCCGGCGCCTACCGCGCCGCGCCCTGCGCCCGAATCCTGGGCGAGCGCGGCCTGCCGGGGCTGTACACCGCGGGATTGTTCGACTACGACGCCCGCCTGCTGCCGCTGCTCGAGCGCGGCGTCGAACTCGGCCGCAGCTTCGTGGCGCCGCGCTACTGGGGCTCGCGCAGCCTCGACTGGTTGTGGGTGGGCATCGGCGCCTGGCTGCGCACGCGCCCCGAGATCCGCTTCCTGTTCGGCCCGGTCTCGATCAGTGCCACGGTGCCGCGCGAAGCGCGCGAACAGATGGTGGCCTACTACAGCCGCTACTACGGCGACCTGCAGGGCTACGCGCGCCCGCGCAATCCTTTCCGTTACGAAGGTGCACCGCCCCAGTTCGGCACCCTCGACGCCAGCGCCAGCCTCGCCGTGCTGCGCGCCAACCTCGATCGCCTGGGCGCGCAGGTGCCGATGCTCTACAAGCAGTACACCGAGCTGTGCGAGCCCGGCGGCGCGAGCTTCCTGTCGTTCGGCGTGGATCCGCTATTCAACGATGCCGTGGACGGGCTGATCCTGGTCGACCTCGAGCAGGTCAAGCCGCGCAAGCGCCAGCGCTACCTGGGTGACCGCGGCGACGCGGCGCCGGGCCGCAAGTCCGCCGCTGCGGGAGCCGTCCTGGCCGCAGCCTTCGACAGCGTCCCGCGACCGGCGCCAGGGCCGCACCGCTGCCGCGCCGCCGCCGCCGCCGGCGTTCCGCTGCCGTGACCGGCCCGGTGCGGCTGCCGCTGCCACGGCAACTGCGCACCGTCTTCATCTCCGACATCCACCTCGGCTCGCGCAACTGCCACGCGCATGCGCTGGCCGCGTTCCTCGCCGGGCTGTCCTGCGACCGCCTCTACCTGGTCGGCGATATCGTCGACCTGTGGTGGATGTCGAGGGCGCGCACGGCGTGGCAGCACGACCACACCCTGATCGTCGAGCGCCTGCACGCGATGGCGAAGGCGGGCACGGAGCTGGTCTACATCCCGGGCAATCACGACCGGCCGATCCGGCGCTTCGTCGGGCTCGGCCTGCCGGGCGTGCGGGTGCGCCGGCGCGCGATCCATCGCACCGCGGACGGCAAGCGCCTGCTGGTCACGCATGGCGACGAGTTCGACGCCATCACCCACTTCGGCGGCTGGCAGGAACGCCTGGGCGACCTGCTCTACACCGCGATCCTCGCCGGCAACCGCGTCACCAATCGCCTGCGGCGCGCGCTCGGCCTGCGTTACTGGTCGATGGCCGAGTTCCTCAAGCGCCGCAGCGCCGCGGCCGAGCGCTACATCGAGCGTTACGTCCACGCCTGCGTGGCCGATGCGCGCCGCCGCGGCCTCGACGGCATCCTCAGCGGCCACATCCACCGCCCGAGCCTGACCAAGGTCGAGGGCATGATCTACGCCAACGACGGCGACTGGGTCGAGAGCCTGACCGCGATCACCGAGGATCGCGATGGCGCACTTTCGCTGGTGCGCTGGAATGGGGCGGTCGAGACCCTGGTCACCCTGGCGCCGCGGCTGGTGCTGGTGCCGCCAGGCGAGGCGCGCGCCGCCTGAGCGGCGCCAGGCGCGGCGCCGACTCGGCGACCGGCGCGGTCGGAATGACTCAGAACTTCTGGCTGTAGCTCGCGTACCAGAAGCGGCCGGGAATCGGATAGGCCGGATCGAAGGAATTGGCGAAGGCGGCGTAGGAGACCGGCGGGTCGCGGTCGCCCACGTTCTGCACGCCCAGGGTGATGCGGCCGTTCCAGGGCGTATTCCAACGGCCTTGCACATCGGCGTAGGTGCGCGAGCCCAGGCGGTTCTCCGGATAGCCGAAGTGGGTCGGGCTTGCGACGTCGGGGCTGCTGCACAACGCCAGGTACTCGGGGTTGCCGTTGAAGAAGGCGACATTCCCCGGCCCGAAGCAGGCTTCGTCCAGCGGCGAGTAGTAGCGCAGGCCCAGCGCGGCGCCGAAATCGCCGCGTTCCCAGGCGAGGTCGAGGTTGGAGCGGATGCGGAAGCCCGGCTCGAAGGTGAAGTTGTTGCCGACGGCGGAGCGTTCGCCGGCGCCGCGCGGGACCTCGAAGCGGTACTCGGCAACGTAGGTGCTGTCCCAGACCAGCGAGAAGCGCCCGTAGCCCGTGTCCAGCCGGTAGCGCAGGGTGAAGTCGTAGCCTTCGGTCGAGAGCGTGCCCGAGTTGAGGATGCGCGAATCCACCCGCAGCAGGTCGCCGGTGACCGGGTCGCGGGAGGTGCGGGCGCAGGACTCGGCGACGCCCTCGAATGCGCACGACTCGAGGATCTGCAGGTCCACCGGGGTGGCGATCGCGTCCTCGATCTCGATGTCGTACCAGTCGAGCAGCAGGTCCAGGCCCGGCGCCCACGGCGGGTTCCACACCAGGCCCAGCGTGCGGCTGGTAGAGGTTTCGGGCTGCAATTCGGCATTGCCGCCGGTCAGGACGAGGAAACTCTGGTTTTCCGGTGCGTAGACGCCGCCGGGCACGCCATCGGCGGCGCAGTTGGCCTGCACCGCGGGCGTCGGGTTGCGGATCTCGTTGCAGGGATCCGCCTCGACGTCGACCACCGCGGGGCTGTTGGGGAAGAACAGGTCCTGCACGGTGGGTGCGCGGAAGCCCTGCGACCAGCTGCCGCGCAGCATCAGGGCATCGATCGGCTTCCAGCGCAGGCCGGCCTTGTAGTTGGTGGTGTCGCCGAAGCTCTCGTAGTCCGAATAGCGTCCGGCCAGGCTCAGCTCCAGGACCTGTGCCATCAGCCGATCCGACAGCAGCGGCACCGAAAATTCGAGGTAGGCCTCGTCGACGCTGGTGCGGCCGGAAAAGCTGTTGTCGTCGAGGTTGTCCACGGCGGTGCGGAACGCGTCCTGCAGCGCCTCGCCGGATTCGCGCCGGTATTCGTAGCCGGCGGCGAAGGCCAGTGGTCCGGCGGGCAGGTCGACCAGGTCGCCGGTCAGGTTGGCGGTGTAGCTCCAGCGCGTGGACTCCACCGTGTCCTGCGCGGTGTAGTAGACGTAGTCCAGCATCGCCTCGGTGATTGCCCCGGGGCCGCGGAAGGGATCGAGCGGCACGCAATCCGACACCGGCGCCTGCACGGTGCCGCAGCGCGCCACGCCATCCGCGCCGAGGAACGAGGGTCCGAGCGCGATGCGCAGATGCTCGGGATCGATCAAGCCATCCGCGGTCTGACCGATTTCGTAGTCGGTGTAGACGTAGTCGAGGTCCCAGGCGAGGCTGCGCCCGCCCAGTTCGAAGTTGCCGTCGAAGCCGCCGCTGAAGCGGAAGGTATCGGCGTCCTGCTCGAAGCGGCGCAGCGCGCCGCCCGGGCGCAATGCGAGCCCGGTCACGTCCTGGCCGAAGGGGTTGTAGACGTGGCTCGCGGGCACGACGATGCGGTTGACGCCGAGCCCGTTGATGCCGACCTGGAACGGCAACGGCGCCAGTTCCTGCGCCGAGCGGCGCTCGTTGTAGAGCGCATCGAAGCTGAAGACCACGCGGCTGGCGAGATCGTAGCGGCCCTGCGCGTACAGCGCGGTGCGCTCCTGCGGCGTCTGCAGGTAGTTCTCCGGGGCGAAGTTGTAGCCATCGGAGGTCGGTTCGAACACGCGATAGCCGCCGGTCCCGGGATCGTAGGTGCTGCGGTAGAAACCCGGGTTGGGGTAGCCCGGGGGCCGCGGGCACGCACCGTTCTCCGGGTAGTTGCCGGCTGGGTCGAACGGACAGATGCCGCGCGCGCCGAAGCCGAAGCGGCCGAAGGGCGTGGTCG
>JAGOEZ010000169.1 GCA_017997455.1 Lysobacterales bacterium
CAGATGCCCGTGGTCACGGAACGCCCGGATGCGCGCGAGCTGCCGCTTGCGGCGCCGGTTCCCGCGCCCGCGCCGCGTCCGCAGCCCATGTTCCGGCCGTCGGCGCCACTGGACGACCCGGCCGTCGCTGCGGCCGCGCCCGCGCCGGTGGCAGTCGTACCGCCGACGCCTGCCCACGTGCCGGTGCAGGCCGCAGCCACGATCGCGCTGGCGCCAGCGGTCGAGTCCACGCCGGCCCCGGTGGCCACCGCCGTCATGCCGGTCGCCGCGCCGGCGCCGATCGCACCGACACCCGCCGTCGCGCCGGCTCCGGCCGCACCCGCGGCCGTTGTCGCGCCAGCGCCCGTCGCGGCCGCCAGCGCCGCAGCGGCTATTCCCCCGGCGCCGATTCCGCTGCCGTTGGCCGCGGTGGTGCCGGTGGCAAGTGCCGGACCCGAGGCCGCGCCGGCCGTCGCCGCGGACGACGACGTCCCGCGCGGCTGAAGCCACCATGCGCCCGGCCGGCTGGACCGGCCGGGCGCATCGCGGGTCAGGCGCGACGCAGGGACCCGCCTTCGAGCAACCCGTGCTGGCCCGCGAGATGGGCCAGGGCGACCTCGTTCTCGACGCCGAGTTTCTCGAAAACGCGGTACTTGTACGTCGCCACCGTCTTGGGGCTCAGGTGCAGGCGCCCGGCGATGTGCTGCATGGTTTCCCCGGCCGCCAGCTTGAGCGCGACCTCCAGTTCGCGCGCCGACAGGTGCTCGAATGGCGACGCGGCCGCGCTCCCCGGAAGGCTCGCCAGCGCCATGGCCTGCGCGATCGCCGTGCCGATGTAGCGGCCGCCCCGCGCGACGGTGCGCACGGCGTCGATCAACTCCTGTGCCGCGCAGGCCTTGGTGAGGTAGCCCGACGCGCCGGCCTCGATGAGGCGGCGCGGGAACGGCTGCTCGTCGAGCACCGTCACCACGATGACGCGCGCGCCGGATCCGCCGCGCCCGATGCGCTCGGTCGCTTCGAGCCCGCTGATGCCCGGCAACTGCACGTCCATCAGGACCACGTCGGGTCGCAGTCGCCGTGCCAGGGCCACCGCTTCTTCGCCGGTGGCGGCCTCGCCGACGACGTCGAGGTCGGCCTCGCGGGCAAGGATCATGCGAAAGCCGGTACGGACGAGCTCATGGTCGTCCGCGATCACGATGCGGATCATCTGGATTTTCCCCCTGGGGTCCCCCGACCCTGGGAAAATCCTAGCGGATTCCGCGCGCGCGGTCAGTACACCCGCAGGAAGGGGCGCACCTCGATCGTGCCCCAGACGCCCGCCGCGACGTAGGGGTCCGCCTCCGCCCAGGCCCGCGCCGCCGCCAGCGACTCGAATTCGGCCACCACAAGGCTGCCGCTGAACCCAGCCGGCCCGGGATCCGGCGCGTCGATCGCCGGCATCGGACCGGCCAGCAGCAGGCGACCGGCCTCGCGCAGCGCGTCCAGCCGCGCCAGGTGCGCGGGGCGTTGCGCGCGGCGCTGCCCGAGCGAGCCCGCGCGATCAAGAGCGGTGATGGCGTACCACATGGCTCGCCAGTCTAGTCGCACTGGACTTGATGCGCGCTTTGCCGCTAGTCTCTCCCGCCAGACGTCGGTACTCCCGGGCCTCGTGCTCCGCGGCGCCGACAGCCGTTGCAACCGTCCCGCTCCGACAGACGCGACCACCACCTGCGCCGCGATGGCGCTCTTGGTCCGACCCGCAAGCCGTCCGCGTCGTAGCCGGTAATGCCAGTCCCGATCGTCCGGCATGCGCCGGCCGAAGCCCGTCGTGCGGCCCATGGCCGTCCGACGCGAACGTTCCCGCGTGCGGACGCTCCGAATCCGTACGCGCACCAACCGGAATACCCAGCCGCGCCACCGCGCGACAGCATCGATGAACACAGATCCCGCGGAAGTCCCCGCGTCCGGCAGCGCGATGTTCGCGCCGCCGCCGCAGCAGCAGGAGATGCCCCTGGCGATCGTCAAGGGCCAGCCGGTCCTGGAAATGCCCCAGGACCTCTACATCCCGCCGGATGCGCTCGAGGTCATCCTCGAGGCCTTCGAGGGCCCGCTCGACCTGCTCCTGTACCTGATCCGGCGCCAGAACCTCGACATCCTCGACATCCCGATCGCCGAGATCACGCGCCAGTACGTCGACTACATCGACCTGATGCACGGGCTGAAGCTCGAACTCGCGGCCGAGTACCTGGTGATGGCCGCGATCCTGGCCGAGATCAAGTCGCGCCTGCTGCTGCCGCGACCGCCGGCCGAGGAAGGCCTGGAACTCGACCCGCGTGCCGAACTGGTGCGGCGCCTGCAGGAATACGAGCGCTTCAAGAAGGCCGCCGCGGACATCGACGGCCTGCCGCGCATGGACCGCGACCTCGCGGCGGCGCAAGCCCACGTCGACGACCGCAACGTCATCCGCCTGCCGCCACCGGTGGACCTGCGCGAGCTGTTGCTCGCGCTCAAGGACGTGATGAAGCGCGCGGAGCTGTATGGCCGCCACGACGTCCAGCGCGACAAGCTCTCGGTGCGCCAACGCATGGGCGACGTGCTCAAGGCGCTGGAAGACCGCGAGTTCCATCCCTTCACGGCGCTGTTCACCGTCGAGGAAGGGCGTCCCGGGCTGGTCGTCACCTTCCTGTCGATCCTGGAGCTCGCCAAGGAGCACCTGGTCGAGATCGTGCAGAACGAACCGCTCGCTCCCATCTACCTCAAGACGCTGGCCGCGGCCGCGTGATGCTTTCACTCATGGAACCGACCCAGATCAAACGCATAGTCGAAGCGGCGTTGCTCGCCGCCGGCCAGCCCCTGTCGCTGGCCCAACTGGATGGACTCTTCACCGAGTCCGACGCGCTGGGCGCCGACGCACTCGCGCGAGCGCTGTCCGAACTCGCCGCCGAATGCGAGGGCCGCGGCATCGAGCTGGTCGAGGTCGCCAGTGGCTTCCGCTACCAGGTGCGCCAGGACGTGCATCCCTGGGTGGCGCGCCTGTGGACCGAGCGCCAGACCCGCTATTCGCGCGCCCTGCTCGAGACCCTGGCGCTCATCGCCTACCGCCAGCCGATCACGCGCGCCGAGATCGAGCAGATCCGCGGCGTGGCGGTATCCAGCCACACGATCAAGACCCTCGAGGAACGCGACTGGATCCGCACCGTCGGCCACCGCGACGTCCCCGGCAAGCCGGCGCTGCTGGGCACGACGCGCCAGTTCCTCGACTATTTCAACCTCCGCAGCCTCGACCAGCTCCCGCCCCTGGCGGAGATCCGCGACCTCGAGGAGTTCGAGCCGCAACTCGACCTGCCCGAGGGCAACACCCGCGCCGACGACGCCATCGTGGCGGCCATCGAGACCGACGACATCCACATCGACCAGGTCGCTGGCGCATCCGCCAACGACGCCGGCGCCGACCGCGCCGATGAAGGGGAGACCCACGCATGAGCGACACCCGTAACCGCCAGCGCCTGTCGCTCAATCGCGACGTGCGCCAGGGACCGGTGGTGGAGGAGCGCCTGCACAAGGTGCTCGCCAACGCCGGGCTCGGCTCGCGCCGCCTGCTCGAGGAGCGCATCGGCGCCGGCGAGGTCCGGGTCAACGCGACCCCGGTCGACATCGGCACCAGCATCAAGGGCGGCGACCGCGTCGAACTCGACGGCAAGGCCTTCATCGCGGTGGCGACCGAGCCCGAGGACCTCGAGACGCTGGTCTACCACAAGCCCGAGGGCGAGGTGACCACGCACGACGATCCCGAGGGGCGCCCGACCGTCTTCGAGAACCTGCCTCCGCTCAAGGGCGCGCGCTGGGTGTCGGTCGGACGGCTCGATATCAACACCACCGGCTTGTTGCTGCTGACCACGGATGGCGAGCTGGCCAACGCGCTGATGCATCCCAGCTCCGAGGTCGAGCGCGAATACGTCTGTCGCATCCACGGCCAGGTCGACGCCGACATGCTCGAACGCCTCGGTCGCGGCGTCGAACTGGAGGACGGCCCTGCCCGCTTCGACCAGGTCGCGGTGATCAGCCTGGGCGAGAACCACTCGTGGCTTCGGGTCACGCTCAAGGAAGGGCGCAATCGCGAAGTGCGGCGGATCTGGGAATCACAGGGCGTGCAGGTCAGCCGCCTCAAGCGCATCCGCTACGGCAGCATCGAGTTGCCGCGCCACCTGCGGCGCGGCCGGTTCGAGAAGCTCGATCCTGCAGTCGCGCGCGCGCTGCGCGCCAGCCTCGGCCTGGCGGAAGCGCCGATGACGCTGACGCTGCAACCGGTGATCGGGGTGCGCCGGGCGGCGCGCTCGCAGAACGAGTTCAAGCCCGACTCGCGCGGCCAGCGCGCCTGGTCCGGCGCGCATGCGGAGGAGGCGCGCGAATTGCGCGCCTTCGACTTCGTGCGCGACGAGCCCAAGTCGGGCCGGGCGCGGCCCGGCGGTGGACGCCGGCGCGGCAAGAACCAGGGTGCCGGTGGCATGGGCCCGGGACACGGACCCGGCCCCCGCGGACCCCGCGGCGGCGGCGAGGCGAATGGCAACGTGGCGCCGCGTGGCGATCGCGGCGCGCGCCCCGGTCGCAACGCGGGGCCCGGACGCAATCCCGGCGGCGGTCCTGGTGGCCAGAACCGTGGGCCCGGCGGCCCGGGACGCGGTCCCGGTGGACCCGGTCGCGGGCCGCGTGGTCCGGGTCGCGGTCCCGGAGGTCCCGGCGGTCCGGGCGGTCCGGGGCGCGGAAACGGCGGCCCGGGGCGCAACCCGGCCGAGCTCCGTTCCTGGTCGCCGGGTGGCGCCAAGCCGGGCCAGGCGGCCGGCAAGCGTCGCCGCGGCGGCAAGAAAGGCGGGCCGGGCGCACCCTCGGCCATGCCCTTCGGCTTTCCCTCCGACCACGCCTACGCGCGGCGCGACGAGGGCCCCACGAGCGGCCGGCCGGCCGGCGCCCACCCGGGTGCTCCCCGCCCCGCCGGCGGCCAGCGCCGCCGGCCACCCGGACGCAACCGCCCGCCCAACCGCAACGGCTGAGTCCGCGCCGGACCGCGGCGCGCATCGCCCATGAAAAACGGCGGCGCGTTTCCGCGCCGCCGTCGGTTTGCGCTTGCCGCGTTGTCGCTGTGCTCAGTCGAGGTCGAGCGCGTCGCGCGTGCTCTGGCGGCGACGGGCTTCCTTGGCCTCGAACTCGGCCTCGCAACCGCCGCGCTGGACCATCACGCAACTCAGGTAATCGGTGATCTCGACCAGCGCGGCGCGGATCGCCTTGCCGACCGGGGTGTTCTTCTGGTTCGACAGCGCGCCGCCGAAACCGCCGCGGAACACGCCGATGCTCACGCCGCCGCCCTTGCTGCGGCCTTCGATCGTGCGCACGTAGTCGATCTCGCCGGTGGTGGCGTTGATCACCCGCAGGTCGACCGCGAGATAGGCCTCGGACTTGTTGCCGCCGAGCGAAATGCCGCCGTAGCTGATGCCGCCGCCAGTGCTGGCGGTGTTCTCCTCGAACGAGGTCACGGTGCCGGCGATCAGGTATTGCGCGCCGGTGAGCTTGCCGATCTGGGCGCCGGTGCCGGGCGAGATGCGGCCCGACGCCGCCATGTTCTGCTCCGCCAGCACGCTCTCGATCTGGGTCCGCTCGACGACCTTGAAATCACCGGTCGACACCAGTTCGTTCGACAGCATCCCCGACAGTTCCCAACCCACGCCGCCGCTCCACCAGCCGGCATTGGTCTCGTTCTTGAATTCGGCCACCGCGATCACCGGCTTGCCGCCCTGCGCCGCGGCCGGCTGCGCGCCGATGGCGCTCGCCAGGACCAGGGCCCCGATCAATGCGTACTTCATCGTGCTCACCCTCGTTCCGTGTTGGACCTCGAAGCGAAAACCCCGGCGCCGCGCGTCGCGGGCGCCCCCGATCCGGTGCGGCATCATATCGCAGCAAGGCGGCGCCCATGCCGGCCCGGCGGCCTGCGCGCGTTGGCGTCCATTCAGCCCACCAGCCG
>JAGOEZ010000170.1:0-2832 GCA_017997455.1 Lysobacterales bacterium
CGCTTCGCCGCCGCGCGGAACGAGGTCATGGCGGCCTACGCGGGCGACGACTTCGCCCGCGCCATCCGCCTGGCGATGGCGCTGGCCGACGAGGCGAACCGCTACATCGACGAGCACAAGCCCTGGGTCATCGCGCGCGATCCGGCGCGCGACGCCGAGTTGCACGCGGTGTGCACGCAGGGAATCAACCTGTTCCGCGTGCTCGCGGCCTACCTCAAGCCGATAGTCCCCGCGACCGCGGAGCGGGCCGAACGCTTCCTGCGCGCGCCGCTCGCGAACCTGTCCGGCATCGATGCGCCGCTGCTCGGGCACGCGATCGCCGAGTTCGAACCCTTGATGACCCGCGTCGACCCCAAGGCCATCGCCGCCATGATCGAAGCCTCGAAGGACTCGCTGCAGCCGACGGCCGCAGGCCCAGTGGAAGCGGCTTCAGCCGCGACGGGCACGTCGCCCGCGGTCGCGCCCGTCGCGGCTGAAGCCGCTCCTACAGGGGGGGTGACCGCCGCCGTGGCGACGATCGGCATCGAGGAGTTCGGCAAGGTCGAGTTGCGCATCGCGCGCATCGTCGAGGCGGCCGCGGTGCCGGAGGCCGACAAGCTGCTGCGGCTGGTCCTCGACATCGGCGATGGGAAGCGCCAGGTGTTCGCCGGCATCAAGTTCGCCTACGATCCGGCGACGCTGGTCGGGCGCCTGACGGTGATGGTCGCAAACCTCGCGCCGCGCAAGATGCGCTTCGGCGTGTCCGAGGGCATGGTGCTCGCGGCCAGCGACGAGCGTGGCGGCCCGTTCCTGCTCGCCCCCGACGCCGGCGCAGAGCCGGGCATGCGGGTGCGCTGAGCCATTCCCGGAGCGCAAGCGCGCCATGCCAGTCGATGCCGAAGCGATCGACGCGCTCCTTCCCCAGACCCAGTGCGGCCAGTGCGGTTTCGCCGCCTGCCGCCCCTACGCCGAGGCGCTGGCGCGCGGCGAGAGCGACATCAACCGCTGTCCACCCGGCGGCACCGGCGGCATGCGCGCCCTGGCGCGACTGCTCGGGCGGCCGGAGCGGCCCATCGATCCCGCCTGCGGGGCGGTCAAGCCGCGCGCCGTCGCGGTGGTCGACGAGCCGCTGTGCATCGGCTGCACCAAGTGCATCCAGGCCTGCCCGGTCGATGCGATCGTCGGCGCGCAGGGGCGCATGCATGCCGTGCTCGCCGGGGAGTGCACCGGCTGCGAGTTGTGCATCCCGCCCTGCCCGGTCGATTGCATCCGCATGGTGGTGATCGAGCCGGCGCCGCGCGATGTCGCGGCGGAACGCGCCTGGCAGCAATGGCTCGCAACGAAGGCGGAACTCGGCCGGCGCCGCCATCGCGAGCGCGCAGCCCGCCTCGAGCGCGCGGAGCGCCGCCGGATCGAGGCGCTGGCGGCGCGGCGGCAGTCCCTGGCGGCCGCGCCGGCCGACGCGGTGGCGTCGGCGCTGGCGCGGGTGCGCGCGCGCCGCGCCGCCGTGCCGGGCAAGGATCCGGGGGCGGGCGCATGAAGCCGGCGCAATGCCTGGAAGTGTTCCGGCGCCTGCGCGAACTGAACCCGCGCCCCACCACCGAGCTCGCGTACGAGTCGCCGTTCGAGCTGCTGGTCGCGGTCATCCTGTCGGCACAGTCCACCGATGCCGGGGTCAACAAGGCGACCCGGCGGCTGTTTCCGCTCGCGCGCACGCCGCAGGCGATGCTGGCGCTGGGCGAGGATGGCCTCAAGCGCCACATCGCCACGATCGGGCTCTACAACGCCAAGGCCAGGCACATCATCGGTACCTGCCGCGCGCTGGTCGAGCGCCATGGCGGCGAGGTGCCGCGCGAGCGCGCGGCGCTGGAAGCGCTCCCCGGCGTCGGGCGCAAGACCGCCAACGTGGTGCTCAACACGGCGTTCGGCGAGCCCACGATCGCCGTCGACACCCACATCTACCGCGTGGCCCGGCGCCTCGGGCTGTCGAAGGGACGCACGCCGCTCGCGGTCGAGCAGGACCTGCTGCGGGTGGTGCCGCCGGAGTTCCGCCAGGACGCGCACCACTGGCTGATCCTGCACGGCCGCTACGTGTGCCAGGCACGCAAGCCGCGCTGCGGGGACTGCGTGCTGCGCGACCTGTGCCCGTACAAGCCGAAGCCGCCAGCGCCCTGAGCGGGCCGCATGCAGCGCCCGGGATCAGCGCTGGAGCGCTTCGCGTTCGATCTGGTCGAGCGTGGCGTGGCGCACGTCGGTGCCGTGCACGATGTAGATCAGGTGCTCCGAGAGGTTGCCGGCGTGGTCGGCCACGCGGTCGACCGCGCGCACCACCGAGAGCATGTCGAGCAGCACCGCGATCTCGCCGGGCTGCTCCGACATCCGCCGCGTCAGCACGTTCGACACCGCGTTGCTCTGGCGGCCCAGCGCGTTGGCCTGCCGGATCACGTCGATCGCCCCTTCCAGCTCGCCGCGCACAAAGGCATTGAGCGCCTCGCGCACCAGGGTGCTGGCGCGCGCGGCCAGGTCCTTGATGTCGCGCAGCCATTCGTCGTCGGCCACGCTGCTGGAGCGGATCGGGGCCGAGAGCCGCGCGATCTTGCGCGCCTTGTCGCCGATGCGCTCGAGGTCAGTGGTCATGCGGGTCACACCCAGCACCATGCGCAGGTCGCCGGCGGCCGGCTGCCGCTTGGCGATCACGCGCGCGCAGTCGTCGTCGATCGAGACTTCGAGCTCGTTGACGCGGGCGTCGTTCTCGATCACGCGCCGCGCAATCTCCTCGCGCCCCTGGGTCAGCGCCTCGATCGCGAGCCGGAACTGCTCGTCGACCGTCATGCCCATGTCCATCACGCGCGA
>JAGOEZ010000170.1:2932-5948 GCA_017997455.1 Lysobacterales bacterium
GCCATGTCGATTTCCTTACCAGCTGAGGTTGCGGCGCAGGCGATAGCGCAGCCAGATCGCGATCGCGTTCATCACCAGCGTCATCGCCACCAGCACCAGCGCGGCGGCCGAGGCATTGGCCTGGAACGCGGCCTCGGGGCGGCTGGTCCAGCCGAAGATCTGGATCGGCATCGCGGTGAAGGGCGAGGCAAGCCACTCGAAGGACAGCCACGGGAATGCAGGCTGGACCGGGGCGGGCGGCAGGAAGGCAATGAAGCTCACGGCCCCGATGGTGATGATCGGCGCGGTCTCGCCGATCGCCCGCGACAAGCCGATGATCACCCCGGTGAGGATGCCCGGCAGCGAATACGGCAGCACGTGGTGGCGCACCAGCTGCCAGCGCGTGGCGCCCAGCGCGTAGGCCGCCTCGCGGATGCTGCCGGGAATCGCCCGGATCGCCTCGCGCGTGGCCACGATCACGATCGGCAGGATCAGCAGGGCCAGGGTCAGGCCGGCCGTGCGGATGCTCGCGCCCAGCCCGAGGGTATGGACGAACATGCCCAGCGCAAGCAGGCCATAGACGATGGAGGGCACGCCCGCGAGGTTGTTGATGTTGATCTCGATGATCGCGGTCAGCTTGTTGCGCGCCGCGTACTCCTCGAGGTAGATGCCCGCAGCCACGCCCAGCGGCACCGCCACCAGCGCCGTCACCACCATCACCGCCAGGGTTCCCACCCAGGCCGCGAGGATGCCGGCCTGCTCGGCCTTGCGCGAGGCGAACTGGGTGAAGAACTCCGGGCGCAGGCGCGACCAGCCGTCGAACAGCATGTCGAGGAACAGGGTGATGAAGGTCGCGAAGGCCAGGCCCAGGGCGGCCACGCCCAGCAGCACGAACAGCAGGTCCTTGCGCCGCTGCCTGACGATCAGCGCGCGCATTTCCACCGCCGGCATCGCGCCTGCCATCTCAGTATGCCTCGCGGTAGCGGCGCCGCAGCCAGAACCCGGCGAGGTTGAACAGCAGCGTGAGCAGGAACAGCGTGAGCCCCGCGGCGAAGATCGTCTGGTAGCCTACGCTGCCGTGCGGCAGGTCGCCCTTGGCCACCTGCACGATGTAGGAGGTGATGGTCGCGGCCGGCTGGGTCGGGTCGAGCGTGAGGTTGGGCTGCATGCCCGCGGCCACCGCCACGATCATGGTCTCGCCGATCGCGCGCGAGATGCCGAGGATGTAGGCGGCGGCGATGCCCGAGAAGGCGGCCGGCACCACGACCCGCAGCGCGGTCTGCAGCCGGGTCGCGCCCATGGCATAGGAGCCTTCGCGCAGCGCCATCGGCACCGAGCGCATCGCGTCCTCGCTGATCGAGCTGATGTACGGCACGATCATGATCCCCATCACCAGTCCGGCCGAGAGCATGTTGAAGCCCGGCAGGCCGGGAATCAGGTGTCGCAAGGCCGGGGTGAGGAAGTTCAACGCGAAGTAGCCGAACACGATCGTGGGGATGCCCGCCAGCAGCTCGAGCACCGGCTTGGCGAACTCGCGCACGCGCGCCGAGGCGAACTCGGACAGGTACAGGGCGATCACCGTGCCGAGGGGAATCGCCACCACCAGCGCGATCGCCGAACTGGTCAGGGTGCCCGCGAGCAGCACCATGATGCCGAAGTGGGGATCGGAGAACAGCGGCGTCCACTGGGTGTCGGTGAGGAAGTCCAGCAGCGGCACCGCGCGGAAGAAGCCGATCGACTCGCGCACCAGGATGAACACGATCCCGAGCGTGGTCAGCACCGCCACCAGCGCGCAGGCCAGCAGCAGCAGCTCGATCACGCGCTCGCCGACATGGCGGCGGCCATTGCGCGCCAGTCGACCCGCGGGGACGGCGATTTTGTCGAGGGTGGTGGCCACTGGCATGGGGTCCGGGAGGGCAAGGGCGGCGCCGGCTAGCCTGCGCCGCCCGGATTACACCCGATCGATCAGAGGCTGGCTTCGCGCTCGAGCAGCGACTCGACCGTCACGCCGGTCGCGGGCTGGCCGGCGAAGACGGTGCCGAACTTGCCGTCCACGATGTGCTGCTTGATCGTCGCGTAGGCGCCCTCCGGCAACGGCACGTACCCGGTCTCGTCGGCCATGCGCGCGGCATTGGCGAAGTAGAAGTCGATGAAGCCCTTCACCTCCGGCCGCGCGTAGGCCTGTTCGCTGACGTAGATGAACAGCGGACGCGACAGCGGCTGGTAGCTGCCGCCGATCACGTTCTCGCGCGAGGGCATGACCGCCGGCGCGCCCGCCTGCGGGGCGATCGCCAGCGCCTTGAGCTTGTCCTGGTTCTCGGTGTAGTAGGCGTAGCCGAAGTAGCCGATCGCGTTGGCGTCCTGCGCCACGCCCTGCACCAGCGTGTTGTCGTCCTCCGAGGCCGTGAAATCGCCGCGACTGGACTTGGCCTTGCCGACCACGGCTTCGGTGAAATAGTCGAAGGTGCCGGAATCGGAGCCGGCGCCATAGAGCGCCAGGGGCGCGTCGGCCCATGCCGGATCGACCTGGTTCCAGCGCATGACCTGGCCCTGCGCGGCGGGCTCCCACATGCGCTTGAGCTGGTCGACGCTGACCTCGGTGAGCGGGTTGGCCGGGTTCACCACCACGGTCAGCGCGTCGAACGCGACCGGCAGTTCGTAGTAGCGGATGCCGGCCTTGGCGCATTCGTCCATCTCGAGCTGCTGGATCGGCCGCGAGGCATTGCTGATGTCGAGCTCGCCGCGGCAGAACTTCTTGAAGCCGCCGCCGGTGCCGGAGACGCCGACGGTGACCCGCGCGCCGCCTGCATGCGCGGCCTGGAACTCCTCCGCGATGGCCTCGGTGATCGGGTACACGGTGCTGGAGCCGTCGATCTGCACCACGCCCGATGGCGTCGGGCTGCTGGCCGGGGCGGCGCCGGTCGCCGGCGCGGCCGGTTCGGGTTTGCCTCCGCAGGCGGCGAGCAGTGCTGCCGCGGCCAGCAAGGAAATGACCGGGATTCGGGTAACGTTCGGGCGCGACATGGGCAGGCTCCGC
>JAGOEZ010000026.1:0-8845 GCA_017997455.1 Lysobacterales bacterium
AGGGTGGTGCCGCTGTCGAGGTCGGTGATCGAGACGTCGACGATCTGGCCCGCCGTGGCGGGCAGGGCGGCGGCGAGCAGCAGGCTGGTCAGCAGGCGTTGCATGGCGGTTCTCCTTGGGGCCTGCACGATTGAACGGGGCGCCGCGGCGAACGGGGTTAAGTCGCGCAGCGAGCCGCGATGCGGGCCTTCGCTACAATGCCGGGCCCTTTCCTCGCAGCGCCACCGCATGCCCGTCCGTCGCGTCCTCACCGGCATCACCACCACCGGCACCCCGCACCTGGGCAACTACGTCGGCGCGATCCGGCCCGCGGTCCGGGCCAGCGTGCAGCCGGGCGTGGAGTCGTTCTATTTCCTGGCCGACTACCACGCGCTGGTGAAGTGCCAGGAGCCCGAGCGGGTGCAGCGCTCGACCCTGGAGATCGCCGCGACCTGGCTGGCGCTGGGGCTCGATCCGGAAAAGGTCTGGTTCTATCGCCAGTCCGACATTCCCGAGATCCCCGAACTGACCTGGTTCCTGGGCTGCGTCGCCGCCAAGGGCCTGCTCAATCGCGCGCACGCCTACAAGGCCGCGGTCGATGCAAATACCCAGGCGGGCGAGGATCCCGACGCTGGCATCAGCCTGGGCCTGTTCAACTACCCGGTGCTGATGGCGGCCGACATCCTGCTCTTCAACGCGCACGAGGTGCCGGTCGGCCGCGACCAGATCCAGCACATCGAGATGGCGCGCGACATGGGGCAGCGCTTCAACCACGTCTACGGCGGCGAGTACTTCACCCTACCCGAGGCGCGCGTGGACGAGTCCACCGCGCTGCTGCCGGGACTCGACGGGCGCAAGATGTCGAAGAGCTACGACAACGCGATCCCGTTGTGGCTGCCGGCGAAGGACCTGCGCAAGGCGATCATGGGCATCGTGACCAACTCGCAGGCGCCGGGCGAGCCGAAGGACCCCGCGGCCTCGCACCTGTACACGATCTACCAGGCCTTCGCCGATGCCGGCGAGGCGGAACGGATGCGCCGCGCGTATGCCGATGGCATTGCCTGGGGCGAGGCCAAGCAGGCCCTGTACGAGCGCATCGACCGCGAACTGGCGCCGGCGCGCGAGCGGTACCAGGAACTGGTGGCGCATCCGGCGCGGATCGAGGAGGTCCTGCGCGCGGGCGCCGCCAAGGCGCGCGTGCGCGCCACGCCCTTCATGGAGACGCTGCGGGGCGCGGTCGGCTTGCGCAAGCTGAGCGATCCTGTCGCGCGCGCCGCTGGCACGAGCCGCAAGGGCCATGCCGGGCCGCGCTTCGTCCAGTACCGCGAGGACGGCAAGTTCCACTTCAATCTGCTGGACGCGAGCGGCTCCAGGGTCGCCTGGAGCAAGGCGTTCGACAATCCCAAGGAAGCCGCCGACGTCATGGCAAGATTGCCGCGCGAGGCGACGTTCCACGAGCGGGCGATTCTCCTGGGCGACGAACCGGTCGCGAACATCGGGCCGGGGGAGGCGGCGGCGAAGGACGTCGGAGACCTGCTTCGCGCCATCGCGAGCGCTGCACCGTGACGCCGCCGGCATCGGGCTGATTCGACCGTGCGCTACCTCGCATTGATCCTGTTCGTGCCGACCTTCGCCATCCTCGGCTGGTTGTACTGGCACTTCCCGCGCGAGCTGCCGCGCAGTGCCGCAAGGCGGCGCTTCGATCTCGCCGCAATGGCGCTGGCAACCCTGCTGACGGTGCTTGCGCTGGAGGGCGCCATGGCGACGCGCTTTCCCGGCACCGGGCCGATCTGGCCGCAGGTGTTCGCGGTGCTGGCGGTCTACCACGTGTTTCCGCTGGTGCTGGCGCTGGCGTGGTGGGTACGCGGGCGGCGCTTCCGGGCGGCAGCGAACGCCCCAGGTGCCGCGCCGTTGTAGGAGCGCACCTTGTGCGCGACCGCGGACCTGCGGGAAACCGCGACCCCGGTCTCCGCGGTCGCGCACAAGGTGCGCTCCTACAACGGCGCGCGTCGAGTTCCGCTCAGGCCAGGCGCTCGAAGACCTGCTCGCGGGTCAGGGCCTCGTTGTCGGCGGCGCGGCGCGAGCGGTACTCGAAGGTGCCGGCGGCCACGCCGCGTTCGGAGACCACCACGCGGTGCGGGATGCCGATCAGCTCGATGTCGGCGAACATCTGGCCGGGGCGCAGGCCGCGATCGTCCAGGACCACGTCGATGCCGCGCGACTTCAATTCGGCATAAATCGAATCCGCGGCTTCCGCGACCCCGGCATCGCCCTTGGGATTGATCACGCACACCGCCACGCGCCACGGCGCCATCGCGTCCGGCCAGACGATGCCGAAGGCGTCGTGGTTCTGCTCGATCGCGGAGGCCACGATGCGGCTGACGCCGACGCCGTAGCAACCCATGTACATCACCCGCGCCTTGCCCTGTTCATCGAGCACGGTGGCCTGCATGGACTCGGCGTAGTTCTGCCCGAGCTGGAACACGTGGCCCACCTCGATGCCGCGCGCGATGCCCAGGCTGCCGCTGCCGTCGGGCGCCGGGTCGCCCTCGACCACCTTGCGGATGTCGGCCACGCGGGTCACGCGCGCGTCGCGCTCCCAGTTGGCGCCGGTGAAATGCGTGCCCTCGGCATTGCCGCCACAGGCGAAGTCGGCCACGACCGCGGCGCTGCGGTCCACGATCACGGGGATCGACGCGGGCAGGCCGGCGGGCCCGATGAAGCCCGGACGGCAGCCGATTGCCGCCACGATCTCGGCCTCGCTGGCCAGCACGGATTCGCCCGGCAGTTCCGCGAGCTTGGCCGCCTTGACCTCGTTGATCTCGTGGTCGCCGCGCACGCACAGCGCGACCAGTCCCTCGTTGCCGCGCACGATGATCGTCTTGATGCACTGCGCCGGCGCGACCTTGAGGAATGCCGCCACGTCCTCGATGGTCTTCTGGGTCGGCGTATCGACCCGGGCCAGCACCGCGCCGGGCGCGGGGCGTGGCGTGGACGGCGCCACCGCCTCGGCCATCTCGACGTTCGCGGCGTAGTCCGAGCCGGTCGAGAACGCGATCGCGTCCTCGCCCGAATCGGCCAGCACGTGGAACTCCTGGCTGGCGTCGCCGCCGATCGCGCCGGAGTCGGCGCGCACCGCGCGGAACTTCAGGCCCAGGCGGGTGAAGATGCGGGTGTAGGTCTCGTACATGTTGCGGTACTCGCGCGCCAGGCACTCGGGCGTGAGGTGGAACGAATAGGCGTCCTTCATCAGGAACTCGCGCGCGCGCATCACGCCGAAGCGCGGGCGGATCTCGTCGCGGAACTTGGTCTGGATCTGGTACAGGTTCAGCGGCAGCTGCTTGTAGCTGCGCAGCTCGTGGCGCGCGAAGTCGGTGACCACTTCCTCGTGGGTCGGGCCGTAGCAGTACTCGGCGTCCTTGCGGTCGCGGATCTTCAGGAGCTGCCCGCCGAACTTCTGCCAGCGGCCGGTTTCCTCCCACAGCTCCTTCGGCTGGATCGAGGGCATCAACAGCTCGACCGCGCCGGCGCGGTCCATCTCCTCGCGCACCACCTGCTCGACCTTGCGCAGCACGCGCAGGCCCAGCGGCGACCAGGTGTAGATGCCGGCCGCGAGCTTGCGGATCATGCCCGCGCGCAGCATCAGCTGGTGGCTGACGACCTCGGCGTCGGCCGGGATTTCCTTGACGGTGGCGAGGTGGAACTGGCTAAGGCGCATCGGCGTGACCCGGAACGTGGAACGGGCGGCGATGATAGCGGCCCAGGCCGCTTGCAGGAGCGGCTTCGGTCGCGACCGGGCCAATCGCGCGCAGAGCGCGCTCCTACAAAGCCCGCTCTGTAGGAGCGCGCTCTGCGCGCGATCGGCCTGTTCGCGGCCGAAGCCGCCGCCACGGGGACCGGCGGCAGCGATTCAATCCGGTGGAGGTGGCGGCTCGGCTCGTCCGGGCACGACCGTGGGCACCACGTTGGTGGCCGGGTCGACCACGATTTCCTCGTAGGGGCGGTCCGGCGGCGGCCGGTCGGTGACCTGCCACTGGCCGCGCGCGTCCTTCCATTTGTAGAGCGGCGGATTGGCCACGGGCGAGCGCGGCACGTGGTCGCGCACGAAGGCGGGCAGGGAATCCGGCGCATGCCGCCACCAGATCCAGCCGGCGGCGGCCAGCAGCGCCGCGACCAGCGCCAGCCGCGTTGCGGCTTTCATCGGCACGGGCCCGCAGGGTTCGTCATCGGCGCATGGGCCGCGCAGACCGCCACGGGCGCCGCCGCGGTCGCCTGCATCCGCAAGCGCTCAACCCGGGTCGCAGAAGCCTTCGACCAGCGACTGGGTGCGCTTGAGTTCGTCCGCCTGCTGGGCTTCGCTCAGCATTTCCGGCGTGCCGTCGCCGTCGACATCCATCTCGATGAAGGGGTTCTCGACCAGGGTCTGGAGGTGCGCGCGGGCCTTGTCGCAGGCCTGCCGGCGCTTGGCCACGGCATCGGCCGGCACCGCATCCGCGGCAGCGGCGTCGGCCGGCGCGGCCTCGCTCTCAGCCGGCGGCTGGGACGAGCGAGCATTCGGATCGACGCTGAGCGCGGCGGCCTGCGCGCCATCCGGCGGCGGCGTGGTGGTGTAGTGCCAGGTGCCTTCGGCGTCCTTCCACTTGTAGTACTGCTCGGCCGCGGCGGTACCGGCAAGGGCCAGCAGCGCGACTGCGACGAAGGCGATCTTCATGGCGGGGTCTCGGTGGGCGGGAATCGCCCCAGAGCCTGTCACCGAAGCCATGGCCAGACAAGGGGATACGTCACGAATCCGGGCAGGCCCGGACGGTCCCATCGGTTACACTGCGCCCGCCCCGGAGCCGTCCTGCCGATGGAAACCCGTACCCCCCCGACGCCGCCGCGCCGCGGTGCCTACCTCCTGCCGAACCTGTTCACCACGGGCGGCATGATGGCGGGCTTCTACGCCATCGTGGCGGCGATCGGCGGCCGCTACGAGGAGGCGGCGATCGCGGTGTTCGTGGCGGGCGTGCTGGACGGCATCGACGGGCGCGTGGCGCGCCTGACCAACACCCAGAGCGCCTTCGGCGTCCAGTACGACTCGCTGGCGGACCTGGTCAGCTTCGGCCTGGCGCCGGCGCTGGTGATGTACATGTGGTCGCTGGCGGCGCTCAAGGGCTACTCGCCGTTGCTCGGCAAGGTCGGTTGGGCGGCGGCCTTCCTTTACGCTGCCTGCGCGGCCCTGCGCCTGGCGCGCTTCAACACCCAGGTCGGTTCGGTCGACAAGCGCTGGTTCATCGGCCTCTCCAGCCCGGCTGCCGCCGGCCTGATGATGTCCTACGTCTGGGCGCTGGCCGACCTCGGCGCCGACGGCCATCGCTGGGCGCCGGTGTCGGTCGCGGTGACCGTGGTCGCGGCCCTGCTGATGGTGAGCCGGATCCGCTACTGGAGCTTCAAGGGCGGCGGCAACGACGACGCGCATCCCGATCGCGTGCCCTTCCTCACGCTGGTGATGATGGTCGGGGTGTTCGTGCTGATCGCGATCGAGCCGCCGCGCGTGCTGCTGGCGATCGGCGTCACCTACATGGTTTCCGGGCCGCTGATGGCGCTGTGGCGGCGCCGCCCGCAATCGCCCACGCCGGCGGCCTGAGCGCCCATGGCGACGCCCGCGCGCGCCACCCCGTTGCAGGCCGACGTGGCCTTCGAGCGCCGCGCGCTCACCCTGCTGGCCGAGCTGTCGCAGGCGCTGGCGGTGTCGGTGGACATCGGCGAAACCCTGCACGAGGCGGTCAACCGCATCGCCGATTGCATGCAGGCCGAGGCGGCCAGCGTGTTCATGCTCGATCCCGGTGGCGACCAGCTCGAGTGCCGGGCCTGCGCCGGGCCGGTCGACGTCACCGGCCTCAAGGTGCCGATCAGCAAGGGCATCGTCGGCCGCGCGCTGACCAGCGGCCAGAGCCAGATGGTGCGCGACGCGCAGGCCGATCCCGACTTCGCCGGCAAGGTCGACGCCAAGACCGGCTTCACCACCCATTCGGTGCTGTGCACGCCGCTGGCGACCACGCGCGGCCCGATCGGCGTGCTCGAGGTGCTCAACAAGCGCGGCGGCGGCCTCTTCGACGAGAACGACCGCGACCTGCTGCGCGCGCTCGCCGGCCCCACCGCGCTGGCGGTGAGCAACGCCAAGCTGGTCGCGGAGCTGGTCGAGCAGAACCGCATCCGGCGCGAACTGCAGCTGGCGCGCGAGATGCAGCGCTCGCTCCTGCCCAGGCGTCGTCGCGAGGCCTATCCGGTGCTGGCGGTCAACCGGCCGGCGCGCGAGATCTCGGGCGATTTCTACGACTACTTCGACCTGCCGGACGGGCGCATCGCCTTCGCCATCGGCGATGTCTCCGGCAAGGGCCTCAACGCGGCGCTCCTGATGGTGCGGACCGCGAGCCTGCTGCGCTGGTCCGGCAAGGACCACCTGCCCCCCGACCAATGGCTGGGCAAGGTCAACGACGAACTCGCCGACACCGTCTCGGGCGGGATGTTCGTCTGCGCGGTGGTCGGCTACTACGACCCGAAGACCCGGCGCGCGACCTGGTCCAATGCCGGGTTTCCACCGGCGCTGGTGCGCGACGCGCACGGCGCCTACCGCGAGGTCGAGGCCGACGGCCCGCCGCTCGCCATCCTGCCGGGCGTGGGCTACGCTGCCCAGGAGGCCGACCTGTCCGCGGCCAGCCTGTACTTCTTCTCCGACGGCGTGACCGACGTACGCGACGAGAACCGCAACTTCATCGGCCTCGACGGCGTGCGGGCGCTGTTCGAGCGCCATGGTGCGCTGGCTCCCGAAGCGCGCCTGCGCGCGATCGTCACCGAGCTGCGCCGCCTGCGCCTGGCCGACGACACCACCTTGATGCTGATCGAGGACCGCCACGCGTGAACGCCGACGCCCTCCGCGGCTGCGCCCGTCGCGCAGGCCGGTGCTGAATGGCCGGGCGCGCGCTGCTGGCCCTGGAAGTGCAGGCGCAGCCCGAGGCCTTGCGCAGCGTGCGCGGTGCCCTGACCTCGGCGCTGGACCGCAGCGGGGTCGCGGCCGAGGACCGCGACCGGCTGGTGCTGGCAGTGGACGAGGCGATGGCCAACGTCATTCGCCACGCGTACGGCAATTCCGGCCAGGGGCGGGTGCGCTTCACCCTGACCCGCGGTCGCGGCATGCTGCGCTTCCGGTTGCGGGATTTCGCCCCGCCGGTCGACCCGGCGCAGGTCAAGCCGCGCGACCTGTCGGTGTGCCGGCCCGGGGGGCTGGGGATCAATTTCATCGACGAGACCATGGATCGCTGGTGCCTGCGACCGTTGCCGCGGGGTCGCGGCAACGTGCTGACGATGTGCAAGCGGCTGCGGCCGGGGGAAGGGTCATGAACGACTGCAAGGTCGAGTTGGACGGCGATTTCGCCCTGGTGCGCGTGAGCGGCGAGGTCGACCTGTCGTGGTCGCAGTCGGTGCGCAAGGCGATCCTCGATGCGCTGGGCAAGGTCCGCAACGTCGGGGTCGAGTTGTCGGGCGTGGCCTACATCGATTCGTCCGGCATCGCGGCGCTGGTCGAGGGATTCCAGAGCGCGCGCGGCAAGGGCCAGAAGTTCTCGCTGGTGGCGGCGAGCCCGCAAGTCCAGGCCGTGCTCAAGCTGGCGCGGCTGGACCGGGTGTTCCCGATGGTGGATTCGGTGGCCGCGGCGCGCGCCTGAGCGCGCCGGGGAACGGGGGGCGGGATGATGCTGGGCGCGGTGCTCAAACCGATCAACCGGCTGGGTCGCCAGACGGTCTCGACCATCGGCGACCTCGGCTACGCCGGCGCCCTGCTGGCCGAGAGCCTGTACTTCAGCGTGATGGGCTGGCGCGTCGGCCAGCCGGTGCGCCTGCGCGCGGTGCTCGAGCAGATGCGCCAGGTCGGGGTCGACGCGATCCCGATCGTGATGCTGCTGGCCTTCACCATCGGCGTGATGCTCGGCATCCAGTTCATCGCCGCGCTGGGCGAGTTCGGCGCCGAGAGCGAGGTGGTGATCGCGGTCGCCAAGTCGGTGACGCGCGAATTCGGCGCGCTCATCACCGGCATCGTGGTGGCCGGCCGCTCCGGGTCCTCGTTCGCGGCGCGCATCGGCTCGATGAACGTGTCGCAGGAGGTGGATGCGCTGGCCGTGATCGGGATCGAGCCGGTGCGCTACCTGGTGGCCCCGGCCCTGATCGCGATGCTGGTGATGATGCCCACGCTCACCATCCTGGCCAACGTCGCCGCGCTGCTGGGCGCGGCGCTGTACTGCTCACCGGCGATCGACACCAGCGTCTCGGCCTACCTGGTGCAGACCCTGCAGAGCCTGGAGGTGCGCGACCTCGCCGAGGGGCTTTCCAAGAGCTTCGTGTTCGCGGTGCTGATCACGCTGGTCGGGGTCGCCACCGGCTTCGGCGTCAGCGGCGGCGCCGAGGGCGTGGGCCGCGCGACCACGCGCGCGGTGGTGGTGTCGATCTCGGCGCTGGTGATCGCCGACATGATGTTCAGTTTCTTCCTCAACCGTTGACCTGTCGGCCCGTCGCGAAACGCATGACATCTCGCCGCGCCATCCGGGCTCCCATGACGTCATCCCGGCGCACGCCGGGATCCAGTGGCGTATTCGCTCGACCAGGCGCTGCGCTACTGGATCCCGGCGTGCGCCGGGATGACGACAGTAGGGGCGGCGTTGGCAGCGGCGGTGGCGGTGGCGTTGGCCATGGCCATGGCTGGCAGTTGTTGCCCGGGGGCGCGCGATGAACGAGCCCGGCACCCCGGTCATCGAGGTCGAGAAGCTCAACGTCTGGTTCGGCAAGCGCCACATCCTGCACGACGTCGATTTCCACGTGAACTCGGGCGAGATCC
>JAGOEZ010000026.1:8945-15662 GCA_017997455.1 Lysobacterales bacterium
GTTGCCCGGGGGCGCGCGATGAACGAGCCCGGCACCCCGGTCATCGAGGTCGAGAAGCTCAACGTCTGGTTCGGCAAGCGCCACATCCTGCACGACGTCGATTTCCACGTGAACTCGGGCGAGATCCGCGTGATCATGGGCGGGTCCGGCTCGGGCAAGAGCACCCTGCTGCGGCACCTGCTGGGCCTGCTGCGGCCGCAGTCGGGCACGGTGCGCATCCTCGGCACCGACGTGCGCAATGCCGGCCCGGAGGAAATGCTCAAGCTGCGCCGCCAGATGGGCGTCAGCTTCCAGGGCGGCGCGCTGTTCACCTCGATGACGATCGGCGAGAACGTCGCCCTGCCGCTGCGCGAGCACACCGAACTGGACGAGAACACCGTGCGCATCATGAGCCGCCTCAAGCTCGAGGTGGTCAACCTCGGCGGTTTCCAGGACCTGATGCCCTCGCAGCTCTCCGGCGGCATGATCAAGCGCGCGGCGCTGGCGCGCGCGATCGTGATGGACCCGCGCCTGCTGTTCTTCGACGAGCCCTCGGCCGGCCTCGACCCGGTGGTCTCGGCCGAGCTCGACGAGTTGATCCTGCGCCTGCGCGACGCGCTGCGCATGACCATCGTGGTGGTGACCCACGAGCTCGAGAGCGCCTTCAAGATCGCCGACACCATCACCGTGCTGGACAAGGGCTACAACCTCAAGACCGGGACCGTGGCCGAGGTGCGCGCCAGCGACAACGAGCGCATCCAGGACCTGCTCAACCGGCGCCCGCGCGAGATCGAGGTCGACACCGACGAATACCTGCGGCGCCTGACCGAGGAAGAGGCATGAGTCCGTCGGCGCGGTGGCGCCGCGCATCCGGTACCTGCCCCGGCAACGGGGCGGGCGTGGGGGAGGGGACGCATTCGCTGCGACAATCGTCCCGCTCCCGAAGCAGCGCCCGCGGCTGGCGGGCGGCAGGCACCGTCGCGCATGCCCGCGCGTGCGGCGGCAGGAGTCCAGGAAGCCGATGAAGCGCGAGAACGTCAACTACACGCTGGTGGGACTGGTGGTGCTGGCCGCGCTGGTGCTGCTGCTGGTGGCGTTGTTCGCCATCACGGGCCGCGGCGGCGCCGCGGTCGAGTATTTTGTCAGGTACCGGAATGTCACCGGGCTGGCCTACGGCGCGCCGGTGTTCTACGAGGGCTTCCGCGTCGGCCAGGTCGAGGGCATCACGCCCGAGCGCAAGGACGGCGAAACCCAGTTCAAGGTCACGCTGAGCGTGCGCCGCGACTGGGCGATCCCGGCCGACAGCGTGGCGGTGCTCGCCTCCAGCGGCCTGCTGGCCGACGTCGCGGTGGCGATCCGCGAGGGCAGCGCCAGCGCGGCGCTCAAGCCTGGCGCGGAGATCGCCGGGCAGGAGGGCGCCGACGTGTTCGCCGCGCTCAACGAGCTGGCGAGCGAGGTGACCAACCTCACCCGCACGCGCATCACGCCGCTGGTCGAGACCCTGTCCAAGCGGGTCGACTCGATCACCGCCAGCGTCGATGCGCAGACCCCGGTCCTGCTGGGCGAGGCCGAGGCCTTGCTCAAGCGCCTCAACGTCGCCGCCGGCTCGATCAACGAGGTCCTCGGGCCGGGCAACCGCGGCAACATCGAGGCCACGCTGGCCAATGTGCGCGAGGTCACCGGCGAGCTCAAGGCGACCCAAGCCAAGCTCGACCTGCTGCTGGCGCAGGCCGGCGACCTGGTGGCCGAGAACCGGCCGGACGTGCGCAACACCATCCGCGACCTCGCCCAGGTGACCAGCGCGCTGGCCGCGCGCATCGATGCCATCTCGCACAACCTCGAGTCCTCGAGCCGCAACTTCAACGAGTTCACGCGCGAGATCCGCAAGAGTCCCAACCGCCTCCTGTTCACGCCCGAGGCCGACGACGTGGTCGTGGAGGACGAACAATGAGCCCGATGCGCCTGCTGCCCGCCGCCGCTGCCATCCTGCTCGCCGCTTGCGGCAGTACGCCAGTGCCCGAAGTGCGCTACTACTCGCTGCCGCCGGCGACCGCCATCGAAGCCGCCGCCGAACCGGTGTTGGCCCTGCCGATCCGGGTCGAGATCCTCAGCGCCGACGGCCTGCATTCCGAGCAGGGCGTGCTGTACGCCAACAGCGAGGGCGGCCCGGTCCGCACTTACCACTACCAACTCTGGAACGACACCCCGGGCGCGCTGCTGCAGAAGCGCCTGATTGCCCGCCTGCGGGCCGCCAATTACTCGAGCGTGGTGGCATCGCGCCTGCCCGGCCAGGTCGGCGCGTTCCATATCACCGGCGACGTGCAGGCCTTCGAGCGCGTGCGCAATCCCGACGGCAGCTGGCGGGTCGAGATCCGCCTCGAGCTGCGCGCGGACGTCGGCGAATCCGAGCTGCCGGTGGTGCTCAAGACCTACTCGGCCAGCGTGCCGGCCGATTCGGACAGCATGCAGGCCACGGTGCGCGCCTTCGCGGCCGGCGTCGACGACATCTTTGCCCGCTTCCTCGCCGACCTCGCCCAGCAAGGCGCATGAGCGCGACGCCATCCCTGCTGCTGCCCGAACGCCAGCGCCGCCTGCTGGGGTTCATGGGCATCGAGCTCTACGTGCAGCGCGGGGCGCGGGGAGCGCCGGACGCAGCGACGCCGGCGGCCGAGCCCCGCGCGGGTGCGCTTTACTCGCGCCGCGCCCCGGCACCCGCGGAGCCCATGCCGCAGCTGCTGCTGCGCCTCGACGGCGACGCGCGCGCGCTGGTGGCGCGCCATGGCCGCCTCATCGACCACGTGGTCGCGGCGCTGGGCGTCGAGCGCGCGAAGGTGCGGATCGACCACGGCGGCGATGTCCCCGCGACCGTTCCCCTGCTGTGCCTGGGCGGCGCGCCGGGCGGTCATCCGCGCGCGATCCTGGGCCCGCCGCTTGCGACCCTTGCCGCGAGCGGGCCGGCCAAGGCCGCGCTGTGGCGCGCGCTGCGCCGCGCGCGCGCGGGCATCGGGGAGGCCTGAGCATGGTGGCGGTGGTGCGCCCGCGTTTGCCCGAGTTGCGGCCGATGCGCGAGGAAGACCTCGAGTCCATCGCGCGGATCGAAGCCCTGGCCTACGAGTTTCCGTGGACCCTGGGGATCTTCCGCGACTGCATGCGCGCCGGCTACGCCTGCTGGGTCCTGTCCCACGACGCGACCACGATCGGCTACGCCGTGCTCTCGATGGCGGCGCGCGAAGCGCACGTGCTCAACGTGTGCGTCGCGCCCGATGAACAGGGACATGGCCACGGCCGCCGGCTCATGCGACGCCTGGTCGACCTCGCGCGCTGGCACCAGGCCGAGCGCGTGTTCCTCGAGGTGCGGCCGAGCAACCTGCGCGCGATCGCGCTGTACCACGACCTCGGCTTCAACGAGATCGGGCGCCGGCCCAACTACTACCCGGCGCGCAACGGGCGCGAGGACGCGCTGGTGATGGCCTTCGAGCTGCTGGACGCCGAAGGCCCGGCCGCGTGAGCGCCGGCGATGCCGATCCGCGCCCGCGCCTGCGCGCGATCGTGCTGCGCGCCGCGGCGCCGGCCCGGCGCGACCCGCTGCTGCCGCCCGACAGCGCCGTGCAGGTCGTTTCCGACAGCATCCTCGATGGCGTGGCGCTGGGCGTGATCGTCACCACCCAACCGGACGTCGCGATCGTCGACCTGCGCGGCTCCCTCGCGGCCGAGGCGGGCCCGGCGATCCGCCGGGTGCGCGATGCGAGCCCCACCATCCGCATCGTGGCCGTGGGCGACGCCGGGGCCGAGGTGCACGCGCAGCAGACCATCGCGGCCGGCGTCAGCGCCTACCTGAGCCAGGATCCGAGTCCCGCCAACGTGCTGCGGGCCACGGTCGAGGCCGCCGCCGGCCAGTTGCACCTGACCAGCACCGGCCAGAAGGCGGTGCGGGTGATGCTCGGCGGGGAGAACACGGAGCCGCCGAAGCGCTGAGCGCTTCAGCCGCTGCCGAGCCGCTGCGCCTGCTCGCGCAGTCCCGCCAGCGTGGCGCTGAAGTCGTGCAGGCGCTGGCGTTCCTGGTTGACCACCGCGGGCGGCGCGTTGGCGACGAAGCTTTCGCTGCCGAGCTTGCCGTTGCAACGCGCGATCTCGGTCTCGATGCGCGCGATCTCGCGGGCCAGGCGCGCCTGTTCGGCGGCGACGTCGACCACGCCGGCGAGCGGGATCAGGATCCGCAGCGGGTCGACGATGCCGATCGCGGCCGCCGGCTCCGGCGCGCCCGGCGCCAGCCAGGCCAGCGATTCAAGGCGGGCGAGGAAGCGCAACTGGGCGTCGAACTCGGCCAGCAGTTCGTGCTGCTGCGGGTTGCCGCCGGCGAGCAGCGCAGCCACGGTGCGCGAGGGCGCGACGTTGAATTCGCTGCGGATGCGCCGCACCTGCGCCACCACCGACTTGAGGAACTCGACCGCGTGCTCGTCGTGCTCGGCCACGCGATGCGAGAGGTCGAAGGCGGTCGGCATGCGCGCACGGCTGATCGTGGGCGCCGCGACCGCCAGCTTCGGCGCCACGCCCTGCCAGATCTCCTCGGTGATGAACGGCACCAGCGGGTGGAGCAGGCGCAGCACGGCATCGAGCACGTAAAGCAGCGTGTGGCGGGTGGAATCGGCGCGCGTGGCGTCGGCATCGGCCAGCGCGGGCTTGGCCAGCTCGAGGAACCAGTCGCAGTACTCGTTCCACACGAACTCGTAGAGCGCCTGCGCCACCAGGTCGAAGCGGTAGGCGGCGAACTGCAGCTCGACCTCGCGCGCGCAGCGCCACAGGCGGGTCAGGATCCAGCGCTCGGCGCGGGTCAGCGCCGGCGGCAGCGGCGCCAGCCCGCCCGGCGCGCCGGCCGCGGCGGGCAGCGCGAACTGCTCGCAGTTCATCAGCACGAAGCGGGCCGCGTTCCAGAGCTTGTTGCAGAAGTTCTTGTAGCCCTCGGCGCGAGCGAGGTCGAACTTGATGTCGCGGCCATGGGTGGCGAGCGCGGCGAAAGTGAATCGCAGCGCGTCGGCGCCGGTCGCGGCGATGCCCTCGGGGAATTCCTTGCGCGTGGCGCGCTCGATCTTCTCGGCCATCTGCGGCTGCATCAGGCCGCTGGTGCGCTTGGCCACCAGTTCGTCGATGCCGATGCCGTCGATGATGTCGAGCGGGTCGAGCACGTTGCCCTTGGACTTCGACATCTTCTGCCCGTCCTTGTCGCGGACCAGGCCGGTGATATAGACGTCGCGGAACGGGACCTTGCCGGTGAAGTGGTCGGTCATCATGATCATCCGGGCGACCCAGAAGAAGATGATGTCGAAGCCGGTGACCAGCACCGAGCTCGGCAGGTAGCGCTCGTAGCCGTACTTCGCCATGTCGGCGGCGATCGGCCAGCCGAGCGTGGAGTGCGACCACAGCGAGGAGCTGAACCAGGTCTCGAGCACGTCCTCGTCCTGGCGCAGCGGCCCAGCGAGGCCATGTTTCGCGCGCACCTCCGCCTCGCTGCGGCCCACGTAGGGCGTGCCCGCTTCGTCGTACCAGGCCGGGATGCGATGGCCCCACCAGAGCTGGCGGCTGATGCACCAGTCCTGGATGTTCTTCATCCAGTGCTCGTAGGTCGAGACCCAGTTCTCGGGCACGAAGCGCACGCTGCCGTTGCGCACCAGCTCGAGCCCGCGCGCGGCCAGCGTGTCCATGCGCACGAACCACTGGTCGGTGAGCATCGGCTCGATCACCTGTCCGCTGCGGTCGCCGCGCGGGACCATCAGCTTGTGCGCCTTGGCTTCCCCGAGCAGGCCCGCGGCCTCGAGGTCGGCCAGCACCGCCTTGCGCGCGACGTAGCGGTCCATGCCGCGGTACTTCGCCGGCGCGTGGTCGTTGATCTTCGCGTCCAGCGTGAAGATGTTGAGCGGCGCGAGCCCGTGGCGCTTGCCGATCGCATAGTCGTTGAAATCGTGCGCCGGGGTGATCTTGACCACGCCGGTGCCGAACTCGCGCTCGACGTAGTCGTCGCCGATGACCGGGATCTCGCGCTCGCACAGGGGCAGGCGCACGGACTTGCCGACGAGGTGCCGGTAGCGCTCGTCATCCGGATGCACCGCCACGGCGACGTCGCCCAGCATCGTCTCCGGGCGCGTGGTCGCCACCGTGAGCTGGCCGGACCCGTCCGCGAGCGGATAGTGGATCGACCACAGCTTGCCCTGCTCCTCCTCGCTCACGACCTCGAGGTCGGAAATGGCGGTCAGCAGCACCGGGTCCCAGTTGACCAGGCGCTGGCCGCGATAGATCAGGCCCTCGTCGTGCAGGCGCACGAAGGTCTCGACCACGGCCGCCGAAAGGCCCTCGTCCATGGTGAAACGTTCGCGCGTCCAGTCGCCCGAGGTGCCCAGGCGGCGCATCTGGCGCGTGATGGTCGAGCCCGATTCCTGCTTCCACTGCCACACGCGCTCGATGAAGGCCGGCCGGCCGACGCCGTTGCGGGTCTGGCCCTCGCGCTCGAGCAGGCGACCCACCACCATCTCGGTGGCGATGCCGGCATGGTCGGTGCCGATCTGCCACAGGGTGTCGTAGCCGCGCATGCGGTGCCAGCGGATCAGCGCATCCTGCAGCGTGTGCTGGAACGCGTGGCCCATGTGCAGCGTGCCGGTGACGTTGGGCGGCGGCAGCATGATCGAATAGGGGGTGCCCTCGCCGCTGGGCTGGAAGCAGCCCATGCCCTCCCAGCGCGGGTACCAC
>JAGOEZ010000026.1:15762-17074 GCA_017997455.1 Lysobacterales bacterium
CGGCGTCGAACCCCGGCGGAACGATCAGCACCGCGGTCGCCGCATCGTCCTCGTCGCCGGCGATCTGGTGCGGGATGAACGCGTTCTCGTTGAACTCCCACAGCTTCTCGTCGAGCGCCTCGGCCTCGGCCTCCGAGCGGGCCAGGATCAGCGCGGGCTGCCGGGCCTCGAAGGCCCGCAGCGCGAGTTCGCAGACCAGCAGCAGCGGGTCGTCGAGGAAGCGGGGCTTCTGGATCAGGTAGAAGTCGGCGCGGGGCATGGCGGGCAGGGGTCGCGGCGGCGGCTCAGCTCAGCTTGAGGATCCAGCCCAGCACGCGGCGGATCGCGCGGCGCAGGCGCGGCACGTCGTAGCGTTCGGGCGGCACCAGCAGCGCCTCGTACTCGAGCCGCATCGCGGTGCCGAGCAGCAGGTCGGCGTCGAGGGTCGGCGCGTCCGAACCGAGCAGGCGGCACATGCGCACGATCGGCGCCGCCAGCCGCGCGCGGTGCAGTTCGGCCAGTTCGCTCAGGCGCGGGTCGACCAGGCCCTCGAACAGGAAGTGGTGTTCGGCCGCGAGGTCGACCCGGTTGTGCAGGATCTTGTGGTGCAGGAAGTCGACGAACTGGCGCGCCAGCGCGTCGCGCAACTGCGCGCGGCCCTTGCGCGTGCGCAGCGCGGCGGCGGCGTCGCGCTTGATCCGGGGCAGCACCTGCGACCAGCGCAGGCCGAGCTCGGCCTGGCTGCGTTGCATGAGGTCGCGGAACGCCGCTGCCAGCAGGTCGTACAGGTCGACGAAGTAGTAGGTCGTGAGCGAGAGATTGACCCGGGCCTCGCGCGCCACCGCGCGGTGGGTTACGCCGCCCACGCCCTGGGCCGCGATCACGCGCAGGGTGGCGCGCACGATCGACTCGCGGGTGCGCTCGCCGCGCTGGCGGCTGCCGCGCAGGCCGCGCGCGACGCCGATGGCCGCGTCCGCGGCATCGGCGCCGCCGCGGGCCGGCGTGCGCGCGCTCACGCGCCGACGCGGTCGATCAGCCATTGCGCCAGCAGGCCCACGGGCCGGCCGGTGGCCATGCCCTTGCGGCCCTCGTCCCAGGCGGTGCCGGCGATGTCGAGGTGGGCCCAGCGCTGGCCGTCGGTGAAACGGGCGAGGAAGCAGGCCGCGGTGATCGCGCCGGCGGACTTGCCGCCGACATTGGCCATGTCGGCGAAGGCCGATTCGAGCTGTTGCTGGTAGTCGTCCCAGAGCGGCAGGCGCCAGGCGCGGTCGAGGCTGTGCTCGCCGGCGGCCAGCAGTTCGCCGGCGAGGTCGTCGTGGCGCGACATCAGGCC
>JAGOEZ010000026.1:17174-22367 GCA_017997455.1 Lysobacterales bacterium
TCCGCCAGCGCGTCGCCGTTCGGGCGCGGCTTGAGCGTCGCGCTGTAGCGATAGGACTGGGCATCGAAGGCGACCGCGGCCGTGCGCGCGCGCCAGGCCAGGTCGCGCCCCGGTACCTCGATCTCGGGCAGGTAGACCGCGGCACGCCGCGCCGGCCCGGTCTTGAGCACCTTGGCCGCCTCGGTGCAGGCCTTGAGGAAGCGCGCGGCATCGAGCCGCGCGGGTTCGCCCAGGCCGGCCAGCAGGACCCGCCCGGAGGCGACGCCGCCCAGTCCCAGCAGGCGCGTGACCGCGCCCGGCTTGCCGGAGACGTCGCCCGAGGCCAGCAGCCGGGAAATGGCGCCGCCGGCGGCGCGGTCGAGTTCGGCCGCGGCCGCGCTCAGGCTGCGGTCCTCGTACACGCCGGCGACCACGGCATCGGACGCGACCAGCGCGGGCGGATCGGTAACAAGGCTGAACGCAAGCGTCATGCACGATCTCCGGAAGGGTGGCGCGGGCCCATGGACCCGGCACCACCCCGGCTTTGGCTACACTGCACGCCAGCGGGCCCGAATGCTGGCTGCGGTGGCGACGAGCCGCGCAGTTTAGCGGAAAGCCGCGCTGCGCCTGGTTTCGCGGCCGCTCGCCGCCCCGTCGACCCGTCCCGGACATGACCCGCATCGTCGACCGCTACCTGCTGCGCGAACTGCTCGGCGCCCTCGGCGCGGTGAGCGCCGTGCTGTTCATGATCCTGCTCGGCGGCACCCTCACGGTCACGCTGGACCGCATCGCGCGCGGCAAGGTGCCGGCGACGCTGCTGCTGTCGCAACTGGGTTTGCGCTCGGTCGACGCGCTGCCGATCCTGCTGCCGCTGGCCGGGTTCCTGGCCGTGCTGCTGGCCTACGGGCGCCTGTATCGCGACAGCGAGATGGCGGTGCTCTCGGCCTCGGGCCTGACCACGCGCGGGCTCCTGCGCGCGCTGGCCTGGGTCGTGGTGCCGATGTCGCTGCTGCTGGCCGTCATCGGGTTCTGGGGCGGGCCGGCGGCGTTGCGCGCCTCCGACGCCATGATCGAGGCCGCCAACCGTTCGCTGCTCGTGGTCGGGATGGAGGCCGGCCGCTTCATCGAGCTGCCGGGGCGCGCCGGCGTGGTGTTCGTCTCGCGCATGGATCCCGACGGCACCCGCTTCGAGCGCCTGTTCGTCTCCAACGAGAAGGACGGCCGCATCGACATCACCACCGCCGAGCGCGGCGAGCTGTTCCAGGACCGCGAGGGCAGGGAGCGCTACCTCGCCCTGCACAACGGGTTCCGGGTCGAGGGCCGGGTCGCGCACCCGGACTTCCGCACCATGCGCTTCGCCCGCAACGACGTGCGCCTGCCCGAGGCGCCGCGGGACGACAATCGCGCGGTCGAGCGGCGCCTGCACACCGCCGAGCTCCTGGAGAGCGACAAGCCGGCCGACATCGCGGAACTGCACTGGCGCCTCGCGCTGCCGATCTCGATGACCGTGCTGGGCCTGCTGGCGCTGCCGCTGGCGCGCGTGCAGCCGCGCGAGCCGCGCTATGGCAAGGCGCTGCTCGCGGTGCTGGCCTATCTCCTGTACTCGAACACGCTGGCGATCGGGCGCGCCTGGATCGCCGACGGGACCGTGCCGACCGCCGTGGGGCTGTGGTGGGTGCACGTGGCCGCGCTGGTGATCGCGCTGTTCCTGATCCGCCGTGGCGAGACCTTCGCCGCCAGGCGCGGGCACTGAGCATGCGGCCCCTGGTCCTCACCGCAGATCGACTGGTCGGGGCCAGCGTGCTCGGCGCGATCGCGCTGGTCTGGGCGTTCCTGGTCGCCTTCGACGCCTTCGTCGCCTTCGGACGCGAGATCGACGAGATCGGCCGTGGCGGCTACACGCTCGGGACCGCGGCCGCCTACATCGCGTGGACCGTGCCGCGGCGCGCCTACGAGCTGTTCGGCACCGCCGCCGTGATCGGCGGGCTGCTCGGCATGGGATCGCTGGCGCCGACCAGCGAACTGACCGCGCTGCGCGCCGGGGGCCTGTCCTCCCTGCGCATCTCGCTCGGCGCGCTCGCGGCGGTGGCGCTGCTGGCGGCCTTCACGATGGCGATGGGGGAGACCCTGGCCAGCAGCGGCGAGCGGCGCGCGCAGTCGCTGGCCGCCGGGGCGAAGTCGCGCGACCTGATCGCGACCGGCCGCTCCGGCCTGTGGGTGCGCGAAGGCGAGACCCTGATCAACGCGCGGCGCGGCCAGGTCGTGGGCGCGGACGTGGAACTGCATGAATTGCGCATCTACCAGTTCACGCCGCGCGGCGAACTCACCGTCATCACGCTGGCCGACGGCGCGCGCCACCACGAGGGACGATGGCAACTGCGCGGCGTCGTGCACCGGCGCTTCACGCCCGAGCGGGTGGTGAGCGAGACCCAGGCCTCGATGGACTGGCCGTCGACGCTGGATCCGCGCCTGCTGACCCTGTCGATCGTGCGGCCGCGCTACCTGTCGATCGCCGACCTCCGCGCCAACATCGCCTACCTGCGGGCCAACGACCTCGACGCCTCCACCTTCGAGTCCGCGTACTGGGGCCGGATCTTCTACCCCCTGTCGATCCTGGCCCTGGTGTTCGCGGCGCTGCCCTTCGCCTTCGGCACGCTGCGCTCAGGCGGGTTCGGCAAGCGCCTGTTCTTCGGCATCGTGATGGCGGTCGGCTGGTACTTCTTCCAGCGCATGGTGGCGAACCTCGCCGCGGTCTACGCCTTCGACCACCGCCTCGTGAACCTCGCCCCCTCGGTGCTGCTGGGCGGGGCCGCGCTGGCCTGGTTCCGCTACGCGCGCTGAGCCGGCTTCGCCTCAGCGTGGCGGCAGGCGCCGCACTTCGGTGCCGGCGGCAAGGTCGTGCAGCATGCGCCGCCGGGCGTCGAAGCACGCCCACCACAGCCCGATGCCGAGCGCGGCCACGCCGGCCAACCCGACCCCGAAGCGCAGCAGTGCCGCGCCCCAGCGCGGCCTCGCCCCGTCCGCGCGCGTGACCCGCAATCCCCAGGCCCGCATGCCGATGGTCTGCCCCGCCGTGGCCCAGGACCCGGCGTAGTAGGCACCGGCGACCGCCAGCAGCCAGGCGCGGAAGGGCCAGTTGCCGATCGCCCAGCGGCCGTACGACTCCAGCGCCGCGTGCTGCCCGGGTTGCAGCCATTGCGCCAGCGCGATCCAGGTCGCGGTCGCCGCCATCCACAGCGCCGCCATCGGCAGGAGGTCGTACAGGCCGGCGGCGAGGCGGCGCCATACCGGCGCGGCAGCGGGGGCTTCGGGCATGGAGGCGGGGCCGCGGGAACGAAGGCGGATGATAGATTGGACCCGGTGAAATCCGCCGCTCCCCGCCGTCGGCGCGCGCCGGCCGCCGCCCCCGCGCCCGCCATCGAAGCCTTCCTCGACCGCGCGTGGGGCGAACTGGGACTGTCCCGCAACACGCTGTCGGCCTATCGCGGCGATCTTGCGCACTTCGATGACTGGTTGCGCCGCGACGCGTCCGGCCTCGATCGCGCGACGCGCGAGCAGGTGCATCGCTACCTCGGCGAGCGGATGCGCGCCGGCTACAGCGCGCGCAGCAACGCGCGCCTGCTGTCGTGCCTGCGCCAGTACTACCGCGACGCGGTGCGCGAGGGGCGCGCCGCGGCCGACCCGGCCGCGCTGGTCGAGGCGCCCCGGCTGCCCCGCAGCCTGCCCAAGGCCCTGACCGAGTCCGAGGTCGAGGCGCTGCTGCGCGCGCCCGACGCCGGCAGCGCCGAGGGCGTGCGCGACCGCACGATGCTCGAAATCATGTATGCGAGCGGCTTGCGGGTCTCCGAGCTGGTTTCGCTCCTGCCGGACTCGGTCAACCTGCGCCAGGGCGCGGTGCGGGTGCGCGGCAAGGGCGGCAAGGACCGCCTGGTGCCGGTGGGCGACGAGGCCCAGCACTGGCTGGAGCGCTACCTGCGCGAGGCGCGGCCCGCGCTGCTCGGCGCGCGCGTCTCGACCCGCCTGTTCGTGAGCCGGCGTGGCACCGGCTTCACGCGCCAGTCGCTGTGGAACACGGTGCGGCGGCTCGCCGTGCAGGCCGGCATCGCGCGCGGGGTCTCGCCGCACGTCCTGCGCCATTCCTTCGCCACCCACCTGCTCAACCATGGCGCCGACCTGCGCGCACTGCAGTTGCTGCTCGGCCACGCCAGCCTCTCGACCACGCAGATCTACACCCTGGTGGCGCGCGAGGGCCTCAAGCGCCTGCACGAAGCCCACCATCCGCGTGGTTGAGCATTGTGGGAGCGGGGTGCCGCGGGTCGGACCGCTGGCGCCGGTCGATGCAGCTAGACTGCGCGGCCGCGGAACTTTCGGCGCCGACCACAGTCTGCGCTGGAGCCGTGTCCGCGGCAGCTCACCACCCCGACAGGAAGGCCCCGATGTCCCGACTCATGCTTGGAATCCTGCTCGCCATCGGCGCGGGCGGCGCATTGGCGGCCGACCCCGCCGAGCAGAAGGTGCGCGATGCGATCAAGACGCTGGTCCCCGATGCGCGCATCGACAGCGTCACGGCCTCCGATTTGCCGGGGTTCTACGAGGTGATCCTGGGCGGCCAGCCGCTGTACGTCAGCGCCGACGGCCGCTACCTGATGTCGGGCGCGCTGTGGGACATCGGCGCCAAGCGCAATCTCACCGACGCGCGCCTGGCCGGCCTGCGCAAGGGCGCGCTCGACGGGGTCGGCGCGAACGAGCGCATCATCTATCCCGCGAGCCAGCCCAGGCACGTGATCACGGTCTTCACCGACATCGATTGCGGTTACTGCCGCCGCCTGCACCAGCAGATGGCCGAGTACAACAATGCCGGCATCACGGTTGAATACCTGTTCTTCCCGCGTTCCGGCATCGGCTCCGAGTCCTACGACAAGGCGGTCTCGGTCTGGTGCGCCGCCGACCGCAACGTCGCGCTGACCAAGGCCAAGAACGGCGAGGCGGTCGAGAACAAGACCTGCACCAACCCGATCGCGGCGCAGTTCGACCTCGGCCACAAGGTCGGCGTGTCGGGCACCCCGGCGGTGATCGCCGAGGACGGCACCCAGATCGGCGGGTACCTCACCCCCGAGCAGATGATCGCGCGGCTCGACCAGATCAAGGCGGGCGCCAAGCCCGACTGAGGAGGCCTGCCCGCGCCAGTCGGCTGGCGCGGGTCGCAGCGGCGCG
>JAGOEZ010000027.1:0-19799 GCA_017997455.1 Lysobacterales bacterium
CGCGGCATGGCGATCTTCACCGTGGCGCGCGGCGGCCTGATGTACGAGGCCTCGGTCGGCGGCCAGCGCTTCTCGTTCCGTCCGCAGTAACCATAAAAAGGGGCCAGAGTGAATTACCGTTTGAAACGGTAATTCACTCTGGCCCTTTTTTGGGCCCCTTTTTTGCCTAGAACGAGAGCCGGACGCTGACCCAGCCCTCGATCGACGAGTAGTTCTGCACGTCGACGTCGCTCTGGTCGCGCAGCCACACCACCTCCGGCCGCAGTGTCCAGCCCGGGGCGAAGGTCCAGCTCATCCCGCCAACTGCCTCGTAGAGGTTGTCGCTGCGCGCGAACGGGACGATCGGGTCGAGGTCCGGGCTGGCGTCGTGGATCTCGTCGGAAAATCCCTCGTGGTTCCACCACAGGAGCACGAAGCCGTCGAGCGTGTCGCTGAAGGTCCAGCCCAGCTCGGCCTCCGCGCCGTAGACGGTTGCATCGCCATCGGGACGATCCTGGGTTGCCCATTGGCGCGCGAGGTTGACGCCCATGCCCAGGTTGCCACGCCCCTCGGCGAAGGCATGCGACCAGTTGGCGGTGAGTTCGCCGATGTCGCGGCTGCGGCTGCGCAGCCGGCCGGTGGGATAGCGCCGAGTGCGATATTCGGCGCCGAAGGTGAGCTGGTTGTCGGGATCGAGCCGGACGCGGTAGTCGCTGAAGACACCGTAGTCGTTGCGGTAGTCGGAGTCGCCGCGATAGCTCACGCGGCCGCGCACGCCGAGGCGCCAGCGGTTCTCGTCCAGCGGGCGGTTGTACGAGCCGTTCCAGCGCAGATCGGAGTCGTTGCGGCGCGCTGATTCGTCGTAGTAGCGGAAGCGGTAGTCGAGCGTGCCGCTGAGCGAACTGCCGCTGTCGAGGGACCGGTTCAGGCCACCGCCCACGCGCGCGAGCCAGAAGGGGTCGCGGGCTTCGTCGCCGCCGAATTCGTCCGAGGTGCTGGTCGAGATGCCGCGGTAGTAGCCCAGCCCGGTCTCGGCGTAACCGAAGCCTTGGGTGCGCTCGCCCGCGGCGTAGTCCTGGGCGATCTCGCCGTAGACCTCGTCCTGGCCGAGCAGGTCCGGCGGCAGGTTGTCGAAATCCAGCACGGTCTCGAATTCGATCCGGGCGCGGGCGTATTCACCGAGCGCCTGGTACGCGCGCGCCAGCCCCAGCCGCGCCGCGATCGAGCCTGGCTCCGCGACCAGGGCCTGCTCGAACGCTGCCTGGGCCCCGGCGGCGTCGCCGCTCGCGAGCAACTGCTCGGCGGCGGAGAGGTCCAGGGGCGCCGCGTCGAGCGCGCCCGCCGCCGCCATCGCGAAACCGAGCGCGATGGCTCGCGGCAGGCAGTGGGCGCGCGATCGCGGCGCGGGCTTGCGGTCAGCGGCATTCGCGGTCATCGGGAACTCCCTCAGGTCGATGGAATCACGCGTGGAAGCGCCGATCCGGCAGGCTACTGCCGTGGCGCGGATCCGGCGCGGCCGGCGGTGCCCAGGCCCGCCACGATCGCGGGCAGGCGCTGCTCGTAGTCCGCCGGGAAGGTCCAGTACTGCAGGTCCTGCGGGTTGCGGTTCTCCTGCAGGCCGCGCGCCACCGGCGGCACGTGCCAGCGGAACTTGAGCAGGATATCCGTGCTGACCCAGGGGTGGTCGTACCAGAACTGGTGCGAGCGCGGCGGCAAGCCGGGCAGGTCCTCGGGCCGCATCGACAGCACGTCGAGTTCGGTGCGCTGCGTGGCCGCGCCCAGCCAGCGCGCTTCCTCGGGATCGATCTCGGCGAAGTCGGGCAGCCCGGCGCGCGACACGCGCTGGTGCCGTTGCGCGATCGCCAGCACGCTGTCGGCGAGATTGACCGCGACCGTGACCCGGCGCACCTGGCCGACGTAGTCCGGCAGGTTGCGCACGAAGGCCGGGAAATCGACGTCGGGCGCCGCGTAGTAGATCTCGCCCAGGCGCATGGGCACGTCGCCCTGCACGGTAGCCCGGCGACCGGCGCGCGCGAGGCCGTTGCTGGCCACGGTGGCGCCGGCGCTGTAGGCCAGCACGTTGAGGCGGTCGGCGTCGGTGTGGCGCGAGAGCAGTTCCAGCAGCGCGGCCAGCACCGGCGCGCTCTGGCGCGCATTGGCGACGTCGCGGCTGTAGCGCAGCAAGGTGCCCTGCGAGGGCCAGCCGAACACCAGCACCACGCTGTTGCGCCCGGTGAAGTGGCGGTATTGCGCGGCCTGCGCCGCGGCCCGCTCGAAGGTGGTGTTGGCGCCGTGGACGTAGATCACCAGGTCCTTGTCGACGCTGCGCGCGAGCGCGGCGTCGATATCGTCGAAGAAGGCGTGGGCCGCGGCCGGCAAGGCCGCCGGCGCGCCGTCGAGCGCCGCCATCTCCTGCAGCGACTGCAGCTTGATCAGCGGCCGATCCTCGACCTCGCCGCGGGTCGAATAGGCACTGATCGAATCCCAGGTCTGGTCGGCATCGCCGATGCGCAGGCGCGCGATCCCGAAGTGCAGCTTGCTGCCGATCTGGCGCGAGTAGCGGCGCTCGGCGGCCGAATCCACCGGCAGCCGGTTGGTGGCGTAATAGATCTCGATGTCGGGGCTGCGCTCGGGCTCCGGCACGAAGTCGGACGACGCCGCATCGGCGCCCACCAGCAGGGTCGGCGTCGGCATCAGGCGCACGGGTGAACTGCAGGCGGCCAGCACGACCGCCGCGGCCATCGCCAGGATCGCTGCTCGCATGGACCCGATCATAGCCGCGCCGACGCGGAGTTGGACACGGGCGCATGCCAGAATCGGACCGTCGGCCAGACCGCGGCAGGAACCCCAGCACATGAATCCGCAACGCCTGCAGGGATTCGCCTACGGCACCTTCCTCGCGCTCGCCATCGGCTGGGTGCTGCATATCGGCAAGGACGTGCTGGTGCCGATCGTGTTCAGCGTGCTGGTGGTCTACGTGATCGTCGGCCTCGCCGAGCAGCTCGTGCGGCTGCCCGGGATCGGCCGCTCGGCCAGGTTGCGCTACGCGCTCTCGATCCTGGCCATCGCGCTCGCGCTGGCGTGGGTCGCGGCATTGCTCGCGGCCTACGCAAGCCGGGTGGTGGCGCTGGCGCCGCAGTTCCAGGCCTCGCTGCTGGCCACGATCCAGGCAAGCGCCGAGCGCCTCGGGCTCGAGGCCATGCCGACCTGGGGCAGCCTGCGCCAGGACGTGTTCGGCCAGCTCAACCTGCAACGCTTGCTGGGCTCCACCGTGACCTCGGTCACGTCGATCCTGGCCACGCTGGTGGTGGTATTCCTCTACGTGACCTTCCTGCTGCTCGAGCGCCGCGCCTACGATTCCAAGGTCGGCAACCTCTCGCAGGATCCGCGCACGGTCGAGCGCGTGCACGCGATCGTGGGCGCGATCAACGCCAAGATCGGCAGTTACCTCGCGCTCAAGACCTTGATCAGCGTGCTGCTGGGCGTGGTGAGCTGGGCGGTGATGGCGTGGGCGGGCCTGGAGTTCGCGGCGTTCTGGGCGGTGCTCATCGCGCTGCTCAACTACATCCCCTACTTGGGCTCCTTCCTCGGCGTGTTCTTCCCGGTGGTGTTCGCGCTGATGCAGTTCGGCGACTACGGCGCGGTGATGACGGTGCTGGTGCCGCTCGCGCTCGCGCAGATGGTGATCGGCAACTTCCTCGATCCGTGGATGATGAGCAACTCGCTCAACCTCAGCCCCTTCGTGATCCTGGCCAGCCTCGCGACCTGGTCGGCGCTGTGGGGCATTCCCGGCGCCTTTCTCGCGGTGCCGATCACGGCGGTGATCGCGATGGTGTGCGCGGGCTTCGCGCCGACGCGGCCGATCGCGGTGCTGCTGTCGCGCAATGGCGAGGTGTAGCCTCGCGCGCGCAGGCGGCACTGTCGCCTGCGCGAGGCGACGGTGAGGTGGAGCCTCGCGCGCCTGGGCGGCACTGCCGCCTGGGCGAGGCGACGGTGAGGCATGGATGCCGAACGGGCGTTCCGCAGGGACGCAGGCGCGCCGCCAGTCGGGGAACGCAGGCGCACGAGGAATCTGGCGCGCCCGGAGGGATTCGAACCCCCGACCCCAGCCTTCGGAGGGCTGTACTCTATCCAGCTGAGCTACGGGCGCGTGTCGTGAATTGTCGCATGCCCCGCCCGCCGCATCCATCGCACGCTGGCACAATCCCCGCATGACCGCGAAGCCCCCGCGCGAACCCGCCACCCGCCGCGCCCCGCCGCCGCCGACCGCCGCAGCGACGAATGCGGCACCGGCCACGCGCGCCGCGCCGCAAGCGCGCGCAGCCCCGGCATTGCCGGCGCGCCGTGTCGCCCCGCCCGCACAGGCCGTGCGCGGCAGTGCCGTGGCGCGGCCGGTCCTGCCCGACCCCCCGCGCTGGGCCGCCTGGATGGGCCCGCGCGTCTGGGAGCGACTTGGCGCCTACGCGCTGCTCACGCGCCAGGATCGTCCGGTCGGCTGGCTGCTGCTGCTGTGGCCCACGTATTGGGGCCTGTGGCTTGCGGCCGAGGGCCTGCCGCCGCCCGGCACGCTCGCGATCTTCACCGTGGGCGTGATCGTGATGCGCTCGGCCGGCTGCGCGATCAACGACTGGGCCGACCGCTGGCTCGATCCGCAGGTCGAGCGCACGCGCGAACGCCCGCTCGCCAGTGGCCGGGTGTCGCCGCGCGAGGCCCTGCTCGTGTTCCTGGTCCTCGCGCTGCTGGCTTTCGGCCTGGTGATGCTGACCAACACCAAGACCGTGCAGCTCTCGTTCGCGGCGCTCGCGCTGGCCGTGGTCTATCCCTTCCTCAAGCGCCGCAGCTATGTGCCGCAACTGTGGCTGGGCATGGCCTTCGGCATGAGCATCCCGATGGCCTGGACCGCGGTCACCGGCGAGTGGCCGGCGCCGCTGGCCTGGCTGCTGTTCGCGGCCAACATCCTCTGGTCCACCGCCTACGACACGCTCTACGCCATGGTCGATCGCGAGGACGACATCCGCGCCGGGGCCAGGTCCACCGCGATCCTGTTCGGCGAGCTCGACCTGGTCGCGGTGGGGATCGTGCAGTCCAGCTTCCTGCTCGCGATGTGGTTCGCGGGCGAACAGGCCGGGCTGGGGCGGATCTGGCACGTCGCTTTCGGGTTCGCCTTCCTGTTCAGCGCCTGGCAGATCTGGCACGCGCGCAGCCGCTGGCGCGACAAGTGCTTCGAGGCCTTCCACGCCAGCCACTGGATCGGGGCACTGCTGTTCCTCGGCATCGCGCTCGACCTCGCCTTCGGCGAACACCTGCCGAAGCCCTGAGGCGGGCGCCGCAGTGCCGCGTCAGGGCGCCCGGGCCACGGCCCACAGGCTGATCCGCGCCGCGCCCGCCGCGCGCAGCACCCGTGCGCACTCCGCGGCGGTCGCGCCGGTGGTCACCACGTCGTCGAACAGCGCGACGTGCAGGCCGTGCAACACCCGCGCCGGGCCCGGCGCAAAGGCGCCGCGCAGGTTCGCCCGCCGCGCGCCGGCATCGAGCCCGGCCTGCGCGTCGGTGTCGCGCGTGCGCCGCAGCGCCAGCGGCGCCAGCGGCACGCGCAGCGCCCGGGCGACCAGCCGCGCGAGTTCCTGCGCCTGGTTGTAGCCGCGCCCCGCCAGTCGTCGTCGCGAAAGCGGCACCGGCACGATCGCGGCCGGTCGCGCCGCCGTGGCCAGCGCCGCGACCATGCGCTGCGACAGCAGGCGACCAGCGGCGAGATCGGCGCCGAACTTGAAGCGCAGCACCAGGGTATCGAGCGGGTCTTCGTAGCGCAGGGGCACGCAGGCCTCGTCCCACGGCGGCGGTTCGGCGAGGCAGGCGCCGCACGCCGGCGCTGGATGGGCCAGGGGCAGGGCGCAGCGTGCGCAGCAGTCGCGGTTGCAGGGAAGGGCCCGTGCGCAGCCCTCGCACAGGTCATACGCTCCGCGTCCAGGCGCACCGCACAGCAGGCAGCGCGGCGGCAGCAGCAGGCGCATCGCGCGCGCGAACCAGCCGTCCACGCCTGCAGCCGGGTCGGGAGCGGGCGCGGGATGGGGCGTCGGCGTGGCCATGCGCGACATCCTGTTTGCGCGCGCGTTCGCGCGCCGCAGGAGTTCGCCGCGACTTCCTGTCAGCCGATGGCGCGGCGCGATTCGCGCTTGCCGACGCTGACGCGGCGCGCCGCCTGCGTCATCATCCGCGATGGCGGCCGCGGCCAGCGCTGCAGTCGCCGCGGCGCGAACGAAGGAGCGCGCGCCGCTTCACCGACCGCGGCAACCGACATGAACCCGCTCGACCCCATCGCCATCGACCGTGCCTGCGCGCGTGCCGCGGCCCACTACGACGCGCACGCGGTGCTGCAGCGCGAGGTCGGCGCGCGCCTGCTGGAGCGGCTCGAGTACCTGCGCGCGCCGCCCGCGCGCGTGCTCGACCTCGGCGGCGGCAGCGGCCGCGACGCGGCCGAGCTGCGGCGCCGCTATCCGCGCGCCGAAGTCCTGTTGCTCGATCGCAGCCTGCCGATGCTGCGACGCGCGCGCCCGCGCCTGGGCTGGTGGCGGCCGCTGCGGCGCCTGTGCGCCGACGCCGCGGCATTGCCGCTGGCGGACGCGAGCATCGACCTGCTGGTATCGAACCTGCTGCTGCCGTGGGTGGGCGACGTCACCGCGGTGCTGGCCGAGTGCCGGCGGGTGCTGCGCCCCGGCGGGCTGCTGCTGCTCTCGAGTTGCGGCCCCGACACCCTGGTCGAACTGCGCGCGGCCTGGGCCACCGTCGACGCCGCGCCGCACGTGCACGGCTTCGCCCCGCTGGCGGCGCTGGGCGATGCCCTGCTTGCTGCCGGCTTCCGCGATCCGGTGGTCGATGTCGACACGTACACGGTCACCTATGCGGACGTCCGCAAGCTCATGCGCGACCTGCGCGCCGCCGGCGCGACCAACGCCGATCGAGGTCGGCGGCGCGGGCTCACCGGCAAGTCGCGCCTCGCCGCCGTCGAAGCCGCCTACGAGACGCATCGGCACGGCGGCTTGTTGCCCGCCACCGTCGAGATCATCACCGCCCAGGCCTTCGGCCCCGACCCCGGCCAGCCGCGACGCAGCGCCGACGGCGACCTCGCCGCCATCCCCCTCGACTCCCTCCGCGGCAGCCGCATCCGCCGCTGAGGCCGCATCACCGCCACCCCAACACTCCCGCCCATCCGCGCAGCACGCCGCGGGCGTCATCCCCACGCCCCCGCGCCAACGCCCCGACGTGATTCCCGCGCCTCCGCACAAACACCCCCGACGTCATTCCCGCGCAAGCGGGAATCCATGGTCATGCTCGCGAGCGCTCCACCCACCGGCGGCACCCCCGCCCGTCGCCGTCATCCCGGCGCACGCCGGGATCCAGTAGCGAAGCGCACCAGCACGCGCGTCAGGCGACGTCGCCAATTCAGCGCGATGTAGCCGCACCAACCAGCCATGGATGGCGGGTTAGGGCACCGGGGCCCCTGGAAGTCGCCGGGAAAAGGCGCCCGCGCGAGGGGAATAGCCAAACTGTCTGAGGGCATGGATGCCCGAGTTGTTTGGCGGCCCTCGCGCGGGCGTCTTTTCCCGGGGACCGCGCGCACAGGAAGTGCGCGCGGCGACTTCCCGGGGTGCCCTTTGGGGGATGCAAGGGGGGCTTTGGGCACTCAAAGCCCCCCTTGCTCGGCCGGCCGCAGGCCGGACGAAACGCGGTCTGCGAAGCGAACAGCAATGCGCAGCGAGCGCCTCGCTTCGGAGCGAACGTCGCGCCACGGGATCCCGGCGTGCGCCGGGATGACGCCATCAGGCGGGGATGCCGTCCGTAGGTGAGCTCGGCGCCAGCACGACAATGGATTCCCGCTTGCGCGGGAATGACGTCGGGGGTGTTTGTGCGGAGGCGCGCGACGGACGCCCACGCCGTGCCGTGCGCAGGCGCGGGAATGACACCCGGTTCGCGTCGTGCGATTGCGCGGGAACGGCCCGGTCCAGCGGCGCCGACCGCGGGCTCAGCCCGCCCCGACCTGCTGCAACCAGTCGTTGAGGTTGTAGTAGTTCGTGACCCGCGCGATGCGATAGTCGACCAGCTCGAAGAAGGCCCCCGCCGGCAGCACGTAGCGCTGCCCCTTCGCCTCCGGCAGGCCTTCATCGGTCTGCAGGTACTCGCCGTGGACCACGAATTCAGCGGCGGCGCGACGGCCGTCCTGGGTCGACATCACGACCACGTTGCGCAGTTCCTCGCGGTAGCAGCGCGCCATGTGCTCGAGGAATTTCGCGAAGGGTTCGCGCCCGCGCTCGGTGCGCCCCTGGTTGATGTCGTGCGCGACCTCGTCGCTGAGCAGGGCCAGCATGCCCTTCCAGTCGCCGCGGTTGAACGCGTTGTAGTAGCCCAGCACCGTCGAGGTGGCGCGATCGGCGGAGCGTTGCCCATCGATGATCATGCGATCCCCCCTGCCGCTGGCGGCAGCCCGCGCTGGAATCGCGGCTCCTGCCAGGGGAGCCGGTCGAGGTCCACATTACCACCGCTGAGGATCACGCCGATGCGCAGGCCGGCCACGCCTTCGCGCCCGGCGATCAGCGCCGCCAGCGCCACCGCGCCGGAGGGTTCGACCACCAGCTTGAGCCGGTCCCAGACCAGGCGCATCGCGGCGACGATGCCGTCCTCGCCGGCCAGCAGCACCTCGACCGCGTGCGCGCGCAGGATGGCGTAGGTCCGCGCGCACAGCTGCGCCCGCAGTCCGTCGGCGATGGTGTCGGGGATGATGTCGGTGACCAGCGCGCCGCGGCGCAGCGACGCGTGCGCGTCGGCGGCCTGCGCCGGCTCGCCGCCGAGCACGCGCACGCCGGGATCGAGGCCGTGGGTGGCGATGGCCGTGCCCGAGAGCAGTCCGCCACCCGACACCGGGGCGATCAGCGCGTCGAAGGGGCCAGCCTGCTCGACCAGTTCCAGCGCCGCGGTGCCCTGCCCCGCGATCACGCGCGCGTCGTCGTAGGGATGGATCAGCTCGGCGCCGGTCTGTTCCTGCACCGCGGCGCAGGCGGCGTTGCGCGCCGCCAGGGTCGGCTCGCACAGGATCACGCGCGCGCCCTGCTCGCGGATCTGCGCCAACTTGATCGCCGGCGCGTTGGCCGGCACCACCACGTGGGCCGGGATGCCGCGCACGCGGGCCGCGATCGCGATCGCGGTGCCGTGGTTTCCCGACGATTGCGTGACCACGCCGCGCGCCGCGTTGGCGGCATCGAGCGACATCACCGCGTTGCAGGCGCCGCGGAACTTGAAGGCGCCGCCGCGCTGCAGGTTCTCGCACTTGAAGTGCAGGTGCGCGCCGACCGCGGCGTCGAGCGCCGCGCTGCGCAGCACGGGCGTTCGCACCGCGTGCGGGGCGATGCGGGCGGCGGCGGCGCGCACGTCGTCGAGGCTGGGCGCGGTGGTGTCCATGCGGGCTCCGGAGGGTGGGCCAAGATACCCGCGCCGAGCGCCAGCGTGCTAGCCTCGCCGCCGCAAAAGAGGTGTAGCTACGACGTGGATCCGAAGGCGACGCGGGCCCTGGGCCCGCCGGTGCGACTGGCCGACTACCGGCCGCCGGCGTGGCTGGTGGACTCGGTCACGCTCACGATCGCGCTCGACTTCGACGAGACCTCGGTGCACGCGGTCCTGGCCGTGCGGCGCAATCCGGCCGGGCCGCCCGGGCCACTGGTGCTCGACGGCGCCGGCCTCGTCACCGACGGCGTGTGGCTCGACGGCCGCCGCCTCGATTCCGGCGCCCATGCCCTCGACGAGCGCACGCTGACGATCCCGATCGCCAGCGCCCACGCGCTGGTCGAGACCCGCGTGCGCATCCGGCCCGACGCCAACACCGCGCTCGAGGGCCTCTATCGCTCCGGCCAGTTCCTGGTCACGCAGTGCGAGGCGCAGGGCTTCCGCCACATCACCTGGTTCCCGGACCGGCCGGACGTGATGAGCCGCTACACGGTCACGCTGGTGGCCGACCGCGAGCGCTTCCCGGTATTGCTGTCGAACGGCAACCCGGAGGCCGCGGGCCTGTCCGAGCACAACGGCCACTGGGCGCGCTGGAACGACCCGCACCCCAAGCCCAGCTACCTGTTCGCGCTGGTGGCGGGGCGCCTCGACCACATCGAGGACCGCTACGTCACCGCCGAGGGGCGCGCGGTGGTCCTGCGCATCTGGGCCGAGCGCGACGCGATCGCGCGCTGCCACCACGCCATGGAGTGCGTCGTGCGCGCGATGCGCTGGGATGAACAGCGCTTCGGCCGCAGCTACGACCTCGACGTGTTCAACATCGTCGCCACCCACGACTTCAACATGGGTGCGATGGAGAACAAGGGCCTCAACATCTTCAACGCCAAGTACATCGTCGCCGACGCGATCAGCGCCACCGACGAGGACTTCCTCCACGTCGAGGGCGTGGTCGCGCACGAGTACTTCCACAACTGGACCGGCAACCGCGTGACCTGCCGCGACTGGTTCCAGCTCTCGCTCAAGGAAGGGCTCACGGTCTATCGCGACCAGGAGTTCAGCGCCGACACCAACTCGCGCGCGCTCAAGCGCATCGACGACGTGCGCATGCTGCGCTCGCAACAGTTCACCGAGGACGCCGGCGCCTTCGCCCACCCGGTGCGCCCGGAGAGCTACCACGAGATCAACAACTTCTATACCGCCACCGTGTACGAGAAGGGCGCCGAAATCGTGCGCATGCTGGCCACGATGCTGGGGCCGGAGGGCTTCCGGCGCGGCATGGACCTCTATTTCGCGCGCCACGACGGCGAGGCGGTGACCTGCGACGATTTCCGCCGCGCGCTGGCCGACGCCAACGCCGTGGACCTTTCGGATTGGGCGCGCTGGTACAGCCAGGCGGGCACGCCGCGCTTGCGGGCGGACGCTGCGTACGACGCCGCCGGCCAGCGCTACGTGCTCGACTTCGCCCAGCACACGCCACCGACGCCCGGACAGGCGGACAAGCACCCGCTGCCGATCCCGGTGCGCATGGCCCTGTACGGCGGCGACGGGACGCCGCTGCCGCTGCGCCTCGAGGGCGAAGCCGGGACGGGTCCGGCGCAGCGCGTGCTGCTGGTCACGCAGGCCGCGCAGCGCTTCGTGTTCACTGGCGTCGGGTCGGCGCCGGTGCCCTCGCTGCTGCAGGACTACTCCGCGCCGGTCGAACTGCTGCGCGAAGTCGATCCCGCCGAACTCGCGTTCCTCGCCCGCCACGACCGCGATGCCTTCAACCGCTGGGACGCGATCCAGCGCCTGATGCAGGCCGCGATCGCGGCCGCGCTCGACGGCGCGGACGCGCTCGCGACGGCGCCGGCCTTCGCCGCGCTGGTCGCGGCCCACGCCGCGCTGCTGGGCGACGCCGGCGCCGACCCGGCGTGGGTGGCGGAATGCCTGAGCCTGCCGGACGAGTCCTACCTGGCCGAGCGGCTGGGGCAAGGCGATCCGCAACGCCTGCACGATGCACGGGAAGCGCTGCGGCGGTCGCTGGGCGCGGCGCTGGGCCCCGCGCTGGCGACGCGCCACGAGCAGCCGGTCAGTGGCGACCTGGCCCATGCGCGCGGCTGCCGGCGCCTGCGCAACATGTGCCTGGGGCTGCTGGTGGCCGCCGATCCGGCGCGCCACTCGGCGCGTGCGCGCGCGCAGTTCGCCGGCGCAGCCACCATGACCGAGCGCCTCGGCGCCCTGACCGTGCTGGTGCATGGCGGGGTCGAGGGCGGCCAGGCCCTGGCCGAGGACTTCTACCGCGTGTTCCGCGGCGATCCGCTGGTGGTCGACAAATGGCTGCTGCTGCAGGCGAGCAATCCGCAACCCGGCACGCTCGAGCGCGTGCAGCGCCTGACCTCGCACGCGGCGTTCACCTGGCGCAACCCGAACAAGGTGCGCGCGCTGGTCGGGGCCTTCGCGCGCGCCAACCGCACCGGCTTCCACGCGCCCGACGGCGCCGGATACCGCTTCATCGCCGAGTCGGTGCGGGCGCTCGACACGCTCAACCCGCAGATCGCGGCGCGCCTGGTCACGGCCTTCAACGGCTGGCGCCATCTCGAACCGGCGCGCCAGGACCTCATGCGCCGGCAGCTCGAAGACCTCGCCGCCGCGCCGGCCCTGTCGCCCGACGTCGCCGAGATCGTGGCCCGCGCACTTCTGTAGGAGCGCATCTCATGCGCGACCGGCGACGCCGGGACGAAGTTCCAGGGCGCGACGCAAGTTCGCGGTTCCGCGGTCGCGCATGAGATGCGCTCCTACGACGGCTGCGCGCTGCGCATGAAGGCCGAGAGCGCCGAGCCCGCGACCACCAGTGCCGCGCCGGCCCAGCCCATCCACGCGATCTGCTCGGGCTGGACCAGCCGCGGCGCGAGGCGATGCACGAGCTCGACCGTCGCCACCGTCAGCAACGGCGTCAACGCCAGCACCACCGAGACCCGTGACGCCTCCCAGTGGTCCAGTGCTTCGGCGAAGGCGCCATAGGCGCCGAGCGTGTTCAGCGCGCAGTAGGCCAGCGCGATCCAGTGGGTGGCGTCGAGCGTCGCCAGCTTGCCTGGCTGCGCCAGCGGCCACAGCAGCAGCGCCGCCACCAGGTAGATGAAACCCAGGATCGCGGTCGAGGAAAGCTGGCGCAGCAACTGCTTCTGCGCCAATGCGTACACCGCCCACACCACGGCGCCCAGCAGCACCAGGCCGCTGCCCAGCACGTAACGGGATCCGGCCGGCGCGGGCCGCGCGAGCTGGTCGGCAAAGAACAGGCCGAGCCCGCCGACGATCGCCAGCAGGCCGGCCCATTGCCAGCCGTTGTAGTGCTCGCGGAACACCACGATGCCGCCCAGCGCCATCAGCAATGGCGCGGCCTGGATCAGGAGCTGCGCGTTGGCCGGCGTGGTGTAGTGCAGGCCCAGCAGGTAGAAGACGTAGTTGCCGATCAGGGTCAGCGCCGCCAGCGCCAGCAGCAGCCAGGCGCCGCCGCGCAGCCCGCGGAAGCGGCTCCACTCGCCGCGCCATGCCAGCCATGCGCCGACCACCAGCGCGGCGAAGGCGAAGCGCGCCCAGGTCAGTGTCCAGGGGTCGAGCGCCTCGAGCGCGATCTTGAGCGCGACCGGGAGCGTGGCCCAGAGTGCCGCGGTCACCAGCGCGAGCGTGAGGCCCAGCTGCCAGCGGCCGGAGGGTGCATGCAATGCCATGAACGGAGCCTGCGGGGGCGTGCGAGTATACGGCCAGCCTTCAGCGCGCATTAACCGCATCGGTCCTACCGTTGCGGCGTAGTCCACAGGGGGTCTGCGCCATGTCTGGCCGCTCGCGTTTCCTGGGTGTCGCGCTGCTGGCCGCCGGCCTTGCCGGCTGCGTCACCTATCCCTCGTCCTATTACGCGCCCGGCGACCCGTATGCCGGCGGCGGCGACTATTACTTCGACGAGCGCTACGACGACGGCTATGGCGGCGCCTATGGCTACGTGGAGCCGTATTCGAGCGGCTACGCCTCGGGCTGGCCGGTCTACTACTCGACCTTGTGGCCGGTTTACCGCAACTACTACGACCCGTTCTGGAGCCCCGGCTTCTACTACGGCGTGACCTGGTTCCCGTCGACCTACTTCGGCCTCGGCATCGGCGGCTGGGATGCATGGCCGTACTACACCCACTACTCGCCCTACCGCTACGCGTTCTGGGATTCGTACTACGACTGGTACAACCCTTGGTGGCACGGCGGCGGCCACTACGGCCACGGCCATGGCCACGGCGGTGGCCGCGGGCATCGCGACGACTGGGACGACCGCGACGACAACGGCTGGCGCGATCCGCCGCGCGGCGGCGGCGGACCCCGCTTCGGCAGCGCGCGCAACGAGGCCGAGCGCCTCGCGCGCATCGACGGCGTCGGCTCGTCCCCGGGCAAGGTCGACGGCTATGGCGCGTACGGCAACGCGCGCGGCGCGACCGGTCGCAACTGGCGCGGCACGCCCCCGGCGGGCGCGCTCAGCCAGTCCGGCAACGCCGGCGAAACGCCGCTGAGCAATGCGGATCTGCTCGGCCGCAGCCGCTTCGCCAGCCGCCCGGGCACCGTGCCAGGCGGCGGCGCCCAGCCGGGCTATCGCGACAATGCGGGCACGGCGCCCGCCAATCCGCGCGGCACCCGTGGCGAGGTCCAGCGACCAGGCAGCGCGCCGGGATATCCCGCGCCCGATCGCGCCAATGCCTACCGCCAGCCGCGCGGCAGCGTGCCGCAGGCGGCCGATCCGAATTCCGGATGGGTCGGTCCCACGCCGGGCAGTCGCCCGACCGGCCGCTACGAACAGCGTCCGTACGAGCAGCGCGCGCCTGCCGCCGCCGGGCAGCCGGCACCGCGCAGCTACAGCCGCCAGATGCCGCAACAGGACGGTTACGCGCCGATCGAGGGCAGTGCGGGCGGCAGCAGCCGCTGGCGCTCGGCCCCGTCCAGTGCGCCAGCGCCGGCCACCGGCCAAGCGTGGGATCGGCCGTCCAACGCGCCCCGCGGATATCCGCAGGGTCGCAGCGGGTACCCCGCGCAGGGCCGGCAACCGGCGCCACAGGCCGACTATCCTGCAACGCGCAGCCAGCCTTCGCCGCGCTACGAGTCCCGCCCGCAGAACAGCGGGGCATCGCAGCCGCGTTACCAGGCACCGCCGCAGCGCTACGAGGCGCCGCCGCGCCGCGAGGCGCCGCCGCCGCGGCAGGAATCGCGCGACCGAAGCGACAGTGACAACGATAACGGCGGCGGCTCCAGCAGCGAATCCAGCCGCTTCTCCCGCGGCGGCCGCGATCGCGAGGACTGAGGCCCGCGCGCCGCAAGGCGCGCTGCCCTGCATCTGCAGGAGCGGCTGACTCGCGCCGTCCTGGCGCACGCCCTTCGGGCCCGCTGCGCGGTTGGCTCGCGCTTCCCGCGCGAGCCAGGCAGCCGCGACCGGGCGCCGCAAAAAAAAAGGGGCGCCGAGTCCACGCACTCGGCACCCCCGGGTGGGGTCGGTCGCCATCGGCGACCAGCCCCTGCCTCCATTGGCCTGTGGTGTTCAGGCCATCAGGCGGGTCAAGGCGTCGTTGAGACTGGCGCGGCGCTTCTCCAGCGACTGGACCACGTCGGGCTGGTTGGCCGGTGCGCGACGGCGCACGTCGTCGAGCGCCATGTCGATGCGGCCGATCTCGATCATGAGGTCGTGGCGCAGGTGGACCGGATCCGGGGCGAAACCCTGGGCGAAACTGACTGGCATTGCGCTCATCGGATTGGGCTCCTGCGTCTTCATATCGTGGCAAGTGGTGAAATGCAGCTAGCGTGCCAAGCCCGGTGGTGGACAGCCTCCCCGGCGGTGGTAGCATTCGCCGGCACCGCATTTGACGTGCCGCGTCACTTCCTGACAGGTGACGCCCGGCCCATCAGCAATTCGCGAATCGATCCGGGGTCCCCGTCACGGTTTCGGCAGCACGGGGGCAGTATGTTCGGGGCGGCTGGGCAGCCAGGGCGCAGGTGAGCGCCGGCCCGGCACCTCTACAGGCTTTGGGTCTACTGGCGCCCGGCATACGGTCCTCAAGGATTCCCCCTGTTCCTCAAAGACCGCCGGGCGCCAGCCTCTCTCTCCCTAAGTCCCGCACCATCCATGTTGGCTTCCCAATCCGGTACTGCGGTTACCCCTGCGTAACCCGTCGCGCTTTCGCGGCAACGTAGTCCGGACTGGTGCCAGCAGGGATTTGCAGGAAGCGTGCCAACCCCCGGTCGGCCCGCCCAGCCCCCTCCCGTACAATCCGCCTGCCGCAACACGGCAGCTTGCGACCCGCATGGACCTTTCGAGCCCTTACGACGTCATCGTGGTCGGCGGCGGCCACGCCGGAACCGAAGCAGCGCTGGCGGCGGCGCGCAGCGGCGCGCGCGTGTTGCTGGTGACCCAGAACGTCGAAACCATCGGCCAGATGAGCTGCAACCCCGCCATCGGCGGAATCGGCAAGGGCCACCTGGTGCGCGAGATCGATGCGCTCGGCGGCGCGATGGCACGCTGCGCCGATCGCGCCGGCATCCAGTGGCGCACGCTCAATGCCAGCAAGGGCCCCGCCGTGCGCGCCACGCGCTGCCAGGCCGACCGCGCGCTGTACCGGTCCGCGGTGCGCGCCCTGGTGGAGAACGAACCGCGGCTCGAGCTGTTCCAGCAGGGCATCGACGACCTGGTCATCGAGCACGGCCGCGTCGCCGGCGTGCTGACCCAGATGGGCCTGGCACTGCGCGCCCGCGCGGTGGTGCTGACGGTGGGCACCTTCCTTGGCGGCCGCATCCATGTCGGGCTGGCCAACTATCGCGGCGGGCGCGCCGGCGATCCGCCCGCGCAGCGGCTATCCGAGCGCTTGCGCGAGCTGGGCCTCGCGGTCGACAGGCTCAAGACCGGCACGCCGCCGCGCATCGACGGCCGCAGCATCGACTACGCGGTGATGGCGGAGCAGCCCGGCGACGATCCGGCCCCGGCCTTCTCGTTCCTGGGCTCGGCCGCGGAGCATCCGCGCCAGGTGAGCTGCTGGATCACCCACACCAGCGAGCGCACCCACGCAATCATCCGCGGCGCGCTCGACCGCTCGCCGATGTACAGCGGCGTGATCGAGGGCGTGGGTCCGCGCTACTGTCCCTCGATCGAGGACAAGGTCGTGCGCTTCGCCGACCGCGACTCGCACCAGGTCTTCGTCGAGCCCGAGGGACTGGACACCCATGAGGTCTATCCCAACGGCATCTCGACCTCGCTGCCCTTCGACGCCCAGGTCGAGCTGGTGCGCTCGATCCGCGGCTTCGAGCGCGCGCACATCACCCGGCCAGGCTACGCCATCGAGTACGACTACTTCGACCCGCGCGAGCTGCGACCCTCGCTGGAGACGCGCGCGATCCCGGGGCTGTACTTCGCCGGCCAGATCAACGGCACCACCGGCTACGAGGAGGCCGCGGCGCAGGGCCTGGTCGCCGGCCTCAACGCCGCGCGCGCCACCCGCGACGAGGCGCCGTGGACGCCACGCCGCGACGAGGCCTACCTCGGCGTGCTGATCGACGACCTTGTCAGCCACGGCACCACCGAGCCCTACCGCATGTTCACCTCGCGCGCCGAGTACCGGCTGCAGTTGCGCGAGGACAACGCCGACCTGCGCCTGACCGCGCGCGGCCGCGAGCTCGGGCTGGTGGACGACGCGCGCTGGGAGGCTTTCTCGCGCAAGCGCGACGGCATCGCGCGCGAGCAGGCGCGGCTGGCGGCGCTGTGGGCCGGACCCGGCAACGCGCTGGGCGCCGCGCTGCGCGAGTCCGCCGCGATCGAGGTTTCGCGCGAAACCCACGGGCTCGACCTCCTGCGCCGGCCCGGGCTCGACTATGCGCGCCTCACCGCGGTGCCCGGCTTCGGCCCGGCGGTCGCCGACCCGGCGGTCGCGGCGCAGGTCGAGGTGCAGTCGCGCTACGCCGGCTACCTCGACCGCCAGCAGGACGAGATCGCGCGCAACCGGCGCCTGGAGGACATGGGCATCCCGGGCGATTTCGACTACGAGCGCGTGCGCGGGCTCTCGGCCGAGGTCCTGCAGAAGCTGCGCCGGGTGCAACCCGCCACCGTCGGGCAGGCTGGCCGCATCCCCGGCGTCACCCCGGCGGCGATCTCGCTGCTGCTGGTGCACCTGCGCCGCAGCCGCGTGGCCTGAGGCCCCGCCGCCGCCCCCACGGTAGGAGCGGCTCAAGCCGCGACCGCGTAACGACGACGCTTCGCGGCCTATCGCCCGCAGAGCGGGCTCCTACGAAGCCGGCCTGGTAGGAGCCCGCTCTGCGGGCGATAGACCTCGGTCGCGGCTTGAGCCGCTCCCACGGCGGCGAATCCCACCCCTCGGCCGCATTGGCGAGGCGTGCCCGACCGGTGGCAGGGGTGTCCAGAGCCGCGCTCTGCGACAATGGCGCCCTGCGCGCCCACCCCATGTCCGACGAACTCGAACGCCATCGCCACGCCCATCGCCTGCGCAAGCGCCGACTCAAGCGCTTCCTGCGCGCGCTGCCGCGCCGGGGCAACGTGCGCAATTACCCGGTGGTGCGCTGGTTCGCCGAGGCGGCGCGCAAGCGCCCCTTCCTGTGGTCGTTCAAGCGCGAACATGTCCTGCCGGCGATCTATGCCGGCTCGGTGGTGGCGCTGATCCCGTGGCCCGGCCAGATCCTGCTGGTGCTGCTGCTGATGCTGATCATGCGCGGCAACCTCGCGATCGCGGTGGCCCTGCAGTTCATCTCCAATCCCTTCACCTTCGTGCCGCTGTACGGACTCACCTACCTGGTGGGCCACGTGGTGATCCGCGAGTTCATCCCCGGCACCGACCCGATCGCGCCGCAGGAGGCGATCAACGCGCTGGTGCATGCCGACTTCTCCGGCACCGGCGAGATGCTGGCGGCGTTCCTGCTCGGCGGGCTGGTGTGCGGGCTGGTGCTGGGGCTGGCGATCGACCTGTCGTGGCGCCTGCTGGCCTGGGAAGCGCGCGTGTTCAAGGCCAAACTCGACGCCCTGCATGCCGCAGCCGACGCGCGCCGCGCGGCCGCGCAGCGCCATCCCGGCCATGGCGGCCACAATCGCTGAACCGCTGCCGATGACCGACTCCGGGACCGCATCCATGCGCTTCGAAGGCACCGACCACTACGTCGCCACCGATGACCTCCGGCTCGCGGTCAACGCCGCGATCGCGCTCGAACGCCCGCTGCTGGTCAAGGGCGAGCCCGGCACCGGCAAGACCCTGCTGGCCCAGGAGGTGGCGCGTTCGCTCGGCATGCCGCTCATCGAGTGGCACATCAAGTCCACGACCAAGGCCCAGCACGGGCTGTATGAATACGATGCGGTGGCGCGCCTGCGCGATTCGCAGCTGGGCGAGGCGCGCGCGGCGCAGATCGCCAACTACATCGTGCCCGGCAAGCTGTGGGAGGCCTTCGAGTCCGCGGGCCGCGCGGTCCTGCTGATCGACGAGATCGACAAGGCCGACATCGAGTTCCCGAACGACCTGCTGCGCGAGCTCGACCGCATGGACTTCCACGTGCACGAGACCCGCCAGACCATCCGCGCGCAGCGGCGTCCGGTGGTGTTCATCACCTCGAACAACGAGAAGGAGCTGCCGGACGCGTTCCTGCGCCGCTGCTTCTTCCATTACATCCGCTTCCCGGACGCCGAGACCCTGCAGCGCATCGTCGACGTGCACTACCCCGGCATCAAGAAGGAACTGGTGCACGAGGCGCTGACCGCGTTCTTCCACCTGCGCGAGGCGCCGGGCCTGAAGAAGAAGCCCTCGACCTCGGAACTGCTGGACTGGCTCAAGCTGCTGCTGGCCGAGGACATCCCGCTCGAGGTGCTGCGCGAGAAGAATGCGCGCAAGGCGATTCCGCCGTTGTATGGCGCGCTGCTCAAGAACGAGGCCGACGTGCAGTTGTTCGAGAAGCTGGCGTTCCTGGCGCGGCGGGGCTGAGGCGCGGGGATCGCTCTTGTAGGAGCGCGCTCTGCGCGCGACCGCGGATTGACGAACTGGCAGCGCGCTTCGCTCAGGCGGCAATGCGTCGCCGGTCGCGCACAAGGTGCGCTCCTACAAAGGCGCGCGAGGTGGCGAGGGGGTCAAACACCTCCGGCCGGCTACTCGCCGGCCTGTCGCCTGAAGCAGGCGATGCCTGACGGCGTCGGCCAAGCGCGTCACGCTCCTCCGGCCGGCTACTCGCCGGCCCGGTGTTTGACGCAGCCGATGCCTAATGGCATCGGCTAAGCGCGTCAAGCTCCTCCGGCCGGCTACTCGCCGGCCCGGTGTTTGACGCAGCCGATGCCTAATGGCATCGGC
>JAGOEZ010000027.1:19899-22312 GCA_017997455.1 Lysobacterales bacterium
CGGCTACTCGCCGGCCCGGTGTTTGACGCAGCCGATGCCTAATGGCATCGGCTAAGCGCGTCAAGCTCCTCCGGCCGGCTACTCGCCGGCCCGGTGTTTGACGCAGCCGATGCCTAATGGCATCGGCTAAGCGCGTCAAACACCACCACCCGCTTGGGCGGAGACGAGGGAGCGGGCTTCGCGGGCTTCGCGGCGGGCGGCCTTGGCGGCGGCTTCGTCGATCTCGACCGGTTCGCCGTTGCGGTCGCTCACGACCACGACGCCTTCGGGATCCCAGCCGATGCGGGACTTGGCGCCACCCGATTCGCGCACCATCACCCAGGGCTTGCCGTCCTTGAACGCGTAGCGGACGTTGACGCGGCCGCCGTCGGGGTAGGAAATCATCTCGCGCACCATGCGCACGCCATCTTCGTCGATGAAGGCGTCCCAGCCGATCGCGACTTCCTGGCCCTCGGGACCGCTGATGCGCTCGCCGGTGACACGCTTCAGGCCGCCGAGGCGGGCCTCGAATTCGGCGAATTCCTTGTTGAGCTCCGCGACCGGGTCCTTCGGCGCCGCGGCCTGCATGGCCTGCATCATCATCACCGTGACCTTGTCCGGCTTGCCCTGGGTGAGCGCGCCGACCCGGTTGACCGCGATGAAGCGCACCGCGCCCTGGTCCATGACCGAGGCATCGACCGCATAGCTGCGGATCGAGTTCACCTCGGCCTTGTCGTAAGGCAGCACGAACTCGGCCGGCAGGCCGGCCACGTTGAAGGTCTGTTCCGCGACCACGGTCGCATCGGACTCGGCGCGGGTGACGTCGAGCAGGCGCACGATCAGGGTGGCGCCGGGCGCCAGGCCGATCGGCGCGTCCGCCATCACGGTGCCGGTGACGACCGGGCCGGTCGGCGGCGGCGGCGCATTGCTCGCGCCCTGGCTCGCCGGGGGCGCGGACTTGCCGCAGGCAGCCAGCACGAGGGCGAGGAAAACGGTGGTCAGCGCGGCACGCATGGCATCGACTCCATGATGAATTGGGGTCGCCGGACCTGAACGATTTCGGTCCGGCCTGGGCCCAGCGCCGGGGGCGTCGAACGCGGCGCGCTCCGGCGACGCTTCGCGACCTGGTACTGGTCCCGCAGGGCCCGCGCGCCATCCCCTCCACCCGGCGCGGACCCGCGCCCGCGCAAGCGGGCCGGGGCGCGGCACAATAGCGCACCGGGGGCGGTTTCGCACCCGGCGGCCACCAGCGTTTTCCATCCGTGCTCATCCGATTCTTCCTCGCGTTGCGTTCGGCCGGACTGCCGGTCAGCACCACCGAGTTCCTCGGCCTGCTGGGCGCCTTGCGCGCCGGCGTCGCGCCGCCCGAGCTCGACCAGTTCCACGCGCTCGCGCGCACCTGCCTGGTCAAGGACGAGTCGCGCTACGACCTCTACGACCGCGTGTTCGGCGCCTACTTCAAGGGCATCGAGGCCCTGGCGCCGGACCTCCTGGCCGAGATTCCGCAGGAATGGCTGCGACGCCAGGCCGAACTCCTGCTCAGCGACGAGGAGAAGGCGCGGATCCGCGCGCTCGGCGACTGGGACGAGTTGATGCGCACGCTGCAGGAGCGGCTCAAGGAGCAGCAGGCGCGCCACAGCGGCGGCTCGAAGTGGGTCGGCACCGCCGGCACCTCGCCCTTCGGCCACTCCGGCTACAACCCCGAGGGCGTGCGCATCGGCGGCAGCGGCGGCCAGCGCCGCGCGGTCAAGGTGTGGGAGCGGCGCGACTACGCCAACCTCGACGATTCGGTCGAGCTGGGCACGCGCAACATCGCCATGGCGCTGCGCAAGCTGCGCAAGTTCGCGCGCGAGGGCGCGGCCGAGGAACTCGACCTCGACGCCACCATCGACGGCACCGCGCGCAACGCCGGCTGGCTCGACCTGCATTTCCGCCCGGAGCGCCACAACGCGGTCAAGGTGCTGCTGTTCCTCGACGTCGGCGGTTCGATGGACGAGCACGTGCGCAGCTGCGAGGAGCTGTTCTCGGCCGCGCGCGCCGAGTTCAAGCACCTGGTGCACTTCTACTTCCACAACTGCCCCTACGAGCGCCTGTGGCGCGACAACGCGCGCCGCTGGCAGGAGTGGACCAGCACCTTCGACCTGCTGCACAAGTACCCGGCCGACTACCGCGCGATCTTCGTCGGCGACGCCAGCATGAGCCCGCACGAGATCCTGATGCCCGGCGGCAGCATCGAGCACTGGAACGAGGAAGCCGGCGCGACCTGGATGCAGCGCCTGACCGAGGTCTACCACCGCGCCGTGTGGCTGAACCCGGTGGCGGAGGCGCACTGGGAGTACACGCCCTCGATCACGGTCATGCGCGAGCTGATGGGCGAGCGCATGTATCCGCTGACGATCGAGGGCCTGGACCGGGCGATCAAGCGCCTGCGGCG
>JAGOEZ010000171.1 GCA_017997455.1 Lysobacterales bacterium
CTGAAGCCGTCACACGGGGGCGCGCTAGCCTTAGAATTCGTGCCCCACCGCAGGCCTTTCGCCCCGATGCCCGCTGCCAAGCCCCGCACCATGCCGGGCGTGCTCGAACTGCTGCCGCTGGACCAGGTGGCGTTCCAGGGCATGCTCGACACGATCCGTCGCAATTTCGAGCGCTACGGCTTCCTGCCGGTGGAGACGCCGGCGATGGAGTTCACCGACGTGCTGCTGACCAAGTCGGGCGGCGAGACCGAGCGGCAGGTGTACTTCGTGCAATCGACCGGTTCGCTGGAGCAGGGCGAGAAGCCCGAGCTGGCCCTGCGCTTCGACCTCACCGTGCCGCTGGCGCGCTACGTGGCCGAACACGAGCGCGAGCTCAGCTTCCCGTTCCGGCGCTACCAGATCCAGCGCGTCTACCGCGGCGAGCGCGCCCAGCGCGGGCGCTTCCGCGAGTTCTACCAGTGCGACATCGACGTGATCGGCAAGGACCAGCTCTCGGTGCGCTACGACGCCGAGCTGCCGGCCGTCATCCACAGCGTGTTCCGCGAGCTGGCGATCGGGCCGTTCACGATCCAGCTCAACAACCGCAAGCTGATCCGCGGCTATTTCGAGGGCCTGGGCATCGCCGATCCGGCGCGCCAGATGGCGGTGCTGCGCGAGGTCGACAAGCTCGACAAGCGCGGCGCCGGCGCGGTGCGCGAGACCCTGACCGGTGCGGACTACGGGCTCGATGCGGCGACGGTGGATCGCATCATGCGCTTCGTCGAGACCCGCTCGCACTCGCATGCGCAGGCGCTGGAGCAACTCGCCGCGCTCGATTCCGGCAGCGAGCTGCAGCGCCAGGGCGTGGCCGAGCTGCGCGAGGTGCTGACGCTGGTGCGTGCCTTCGGCGTGCCCGAGCCGGCCTATGCGCTCAATCTCTCGATCGCGCGCGGGCTCGACTACTACACCGGCACCGTCTACGAAACCACGCTCGACGACCACCCGCAGGTCGGCTCGATCTGTTCGGGCGGCCGCTACGAGAATCTCGCCGGCCAATACACCAGCTCGCACCTGCCCGGCGTGGGGATCTCGATCGGCGCCACGCGCCTGTACTGGCAGCTGCGCGAAGCGGGCCTCATCCGCACCGCCGACAGCACGGTGCAGGTCCTGGTCACGCAGATGGACGAGGCCGAACTGCCGCGCTATCTCGAGTTGGCCACCATGCTGCGCAGCACGGGCATCGCGACCGAAGTGCAGCTCGAGCCGCGCAAGCTCGCGCGCCAGTTCCAGTACGCCGACCGCGCCGGCATCCGCTTCGTGCTGGTGCTGGGCAGCGACGAGATCGCCAAGGGCACGGTGACGGTGAAGGACCTGCGCAAGCAGGACCAGTACGAGGTGCGGCGGGAGGAACTGGCGAAGGCCTTGCGGGTGGAGATCGAGCAGGCGGTGGTGATGGGGGCGGGACGGCGAGGGACCTGAGCGAACGGCAGAATGGATTCCCGCTTTCGCGGGAATGACGCCGGGAGGGGCGGATCTCGATGCCTGAGAGGCTCGCCGGGCCGGAACGTCCCGAACATCGGAGAATGACGATTCAATGCATACGATCACCCTGACCGGCAACGACCTCACCCGCGCCGATGTCGCCGCCTTCGCGCGCTTCGAGGCGCGCATCGCGCTCGATGCGCAGGGCTTGGCCGGGGTGCAGCGCACTGCCGATTTCCTCGCCGAGCAGGTGCGGCGCGGGGAGCCGATCTATGGCGTGACTACGGGCTTCGGCAGCAACGCCGACAAGCTGCTGGGCGCGCATCGCGCGCGCGACGAGTTGCCGGGCGGCAATCCGGAAGCGGTCACGGGCACGCTGCTGGAGGAACTGCAGCGCAACCTCGTGGTGACGCACGCGGTATGCGTCGGCGAGCCCTTCGCGCCGGAAGTGGTGCGGGCGATGCTGGCGATCCGGATCAACACGCTGATGCGCGGCCACTCGGGTATCCGCGCGTCGACGCTGCAGGCGCTGGCCGCGCTCTACAACGCCGGCATCGTGCCGGTGGTCCCGTGCAAGGGTTCGGTCGGGGCCAGCGGCGACCTCGCGCCGTTGTCGCACCTCGCCATCGTGCTGCTTGGCGAAGGCGAGGCCTTCCTGGGCGGCGAGCGCATGGCCGGCGGCGAGGCGCTGCGGCGCGCCGGCCTCGCGCCGGTCGTGCTTTCGTTCAAGGAGGGTCTCGCGCTCAACAATGGCACGACCCAGATGCTGGCCTGCGCCGCGCTGGCGCTCGATCGCCTCGATGCACTGGTGGACCTGGCCGACCTCGCGGCCGCCATGACGCTCGACGCCTTCGCCGGGCGCAGCACCGCGTTCCGCGCCGAGGTGCATGCGCTGCGCCCGCATCCGGGGCAGGTCGAGACCGCGGCCAACCTGCGGCGGCTGCTCGCGGGCTCCAATCTCGCCGACATCGCCTACCACCTGGTGCCGCGCTTCGCCGCCTGGCGCGCCGATTCCTGGGACGACGACGCCAGCCGCGCGCAGCGCTTCGACATCGCCTGGGACTGGGTGCCGCTGTCGCAGCGCCATGGTCGCGAGGCCTTCTACCGGCGCTTCATGCCCTTCAAGGGCGGCAAGAAGCACCAGCCGCAGGACGCCTACTCGCTGCGCTGCATCCCGCAGGTGCACGGCGCGGTGCGCGACGCGCTGGCACAGGCGCGGCGCATCGTCGACATCGAGCTCAATGCGGTCACCGACAACCCGCTGGTGTTCCCCGACGCGCCCGGCGCGCGCCAGATCGAGGACCAGGTGATCAGCGCCGGGCACTTCCACGGCATGCCGATCGCGCTGGCGATGAGCTACGTCAAGGCCGCGATCCCGGTGCTGGCCTCGATCTCGGAGCGCCGCACCAACAAGCTGGTCGACCCGGCCACCAACGATGGCCTGCCGGCCTTCCTCAGCGGCAACGAGGACGCCACCGATTCCGGCTTCATGATCGTGCAGTACACCGCCGCGGCGCTGGTCAACGACCTCGCCACGCGCGCGCACCCGGCCTCCGTGCATTCGGTGCCGACCAGCGCCAACGCCGAGGACCACGTCTCGATGGGCGCCAACGAGGCGCGCCACGTGCTCGAGATGTGCGAGGACCTGGGGCATGTGCTGGCGCTGGAGCTGTACACCGCGGCGCAGGCGCTGGAATACCGCCAGGACATGCTCAACGCGGCGCGCGACCTCGCGCGCCGCGGCGGCGCCGCGGCGCTGGCGGCCAAGGTCGCAGGCGCCCCGGAAGCGGGACGCGCCGGGCGCGCGCAGTTCGATGGCGAGGTCGCGGCCTTGTGCGCGGCGTTGGCCGCGGCGGGCGAGTTCCATCCCGGTGCGCCGGTGGCGCAAGCCCACGCGCGGATCCGGGAGGAAATCGCCTTCCAGCGCCGCGATCGCGCCATGGATGCCGACGTGCGGCGCATCACGGCGCTGGTGGCGAGCGGGTCGCTGGATTCGATCGCCTCGCGCGCCGGATGAGCCGCAGGCGCGGCACCGCGATCGCCTAGGCCGATTCCGGGAAGGTGTTCGCGGAGCGGGCGCCCACCGCACGCGTGACCGCGCGATTGCGCCCGTTGCGCTTGGCCTCGTACATCGCCAGGTCGGCGCGACGCAGCAACTCGCCGGCTTCGAGGGTGGCATCGGGTGCGAAGCTGGCGATGCCGATGCTGACGGTGACGTTGAGTCCCACGCCCTCGGAGTGCACGCGCAGGCCCGCGACCGCGTCGCGGATCTGCTCCGCGCGCCTGGCGGCGGCCTCGGCCGGCAGCTCCGGCATCAGCAGCACGAATTCCTCGCCGCCGTATCGCACCACTTGCTCGCGCCCGTTGGCGCGTTGCGCGTCGAGGCAGCGTGCCACGGCGCGCAGGCAATCGTCGCCGACCACGTGCCCGTGGCGGTCGTTGATCTGCTTGAAATGGTCCAGGTCCACCATCGCCAGCGTCAGCGGCAGCCCGCTTGCGCGCGCCTGCTGCCAGGCCTCGGGCAGGGCATTGTCGAGCCAACGCCGGTTCCAGGCCCCGGTTAGCCCGTCGCGCAGGCTGCGCTCCGAAAGCGTCATGTTGGCGCTGCGCAATTGCTGCATGGCGGCGTCGAGGTCGCGGGTGCGTTCGGCGACCCGGGTCTCGAGTTGCTCGCGCGCCTCGGACTGCACCCGCTCGTACTCCGAGCGCAGCAGGTTGATGCGGTAGGCCAGCGCGAAGGACAACAGGATCATCTCGGCCGCGGAGCCGATCTGGATCCCGTACTCGGTCAGGAACACCTTGGGCAGCAGGCCGAAGGACACCGATGCGTAGGCGACCACGCCCGCCAGCAGGGCGGCCCACGCCACGAGGAAATGCCGGGCCGGTCGATAGCCGCCCCGCAGGCAGCCGATCGCCGCCCACAGGATCGCCGCCGCGATCGCGAACACCAGTCCGGTCTCGATCAGGACCGTGCGCCGGTAGCCGACCACCGACATCAAGGCGATCGCCACCAGCAGGACCAGCGACAGCAGGTGCATCAGCCGGTCGGCGCGCGGATGCCTGCGCCGCAGCCCGAGGAAGGAGCGCGTGAAGGCCAGCATCGCCAGCAAGCCCAGGCCGATCAGTGCGAGCACCGCGGTGTTGGCCCACAAGGGATAGTCCGGCCACAGGTACTGGAAGGCGAGGCCGTTGAGCGCGAACTGGCCGGCCGAGAACAGGCCCACGTAGAGCACGTAGTAGAGGAAGGTGCGGTCGCCGGTCGAGGCGTAGAGGATCAGGTTGTAGAAGAACAGGCCGAGCATGATCCCGTAGTAGAGCCCGAGGCCGAGGTGCTCGGGCGTGCTGGAGGCGAGGAAGGCCTCGCTGGTCGACATCTCCAGCGGGATCTGGATCGAGCTCTGGCTGTGCACGCGCAGGTACAGGTCGGCGGTGTCGCCGCGCATGAAGCCGACCAGGAAGTTCGGATGACGGTGCGGGAAGGCGCGTTGCGCGAATGGCACGAGGTCGCCCGAACTCCACGACTCGACCGTGCCGTCGGACCGGATTACGGTGAGGTCGACGTTGTCCAGCAGCGCGTAGCGGACCGACACGACCCAGTCGGGTTCAGGATGGTCGAGATTGGTCACGCGCCAATGCAGCCAGTGCGTGCCGCTGGCGAAGCCGAAGACGGCCGGGAGCCGGGGCAGTGGCCGGAAGCGGCTGGCGTGGGCAGGCGAGCGCAACTCGTCCACGGTCAGGCGACTGCCGGGGTCGACCAGGTACTCGACGCGGCCGTCGAGGCTGGCGCGTCCCGTGTCCGCGGTCAGTTCGACCAGCGGCACGCCGGCGTTCGCCAGCGGTGCGACCAGCGCGACCAGGATCGCTACCAGCGCGGCCACGCACCATGCCACGACGCGCTCGCCGTAGCGGGGGCGCGAATCGTGCGGGGCGGATGACGCGGGCGAGTGCCTTTCCAAAACGGTTCCCTGTAGTGATCACCTGGCTACGCGCCGCCGGGCGCCCGTTTCCTGCCCGGGCAACCCGGCGACGCGCGCCGGATCCGATGGGGGCTAAGCACGCGCCGTGCCATCGCAACTCCTCGGCCCGCAGGGCGTTGAATCCATCCTCAGGGCACCCCGTTGCGGGGCCGGGCGGGCGCTGTAGGTTACGGATTGAACGAGGAATTCCTCGCCAAGCCGTCGCAATGTGCGGTCGCCCGGCAGCAGCCGGAGACCGGATCGCGGCGCAAGTATTTGTTGTCAACGTATTAGCGCGCTGTTACATTAGTCCGGCGCGAGCGCCCAATTGTCGCTCCGGCCCGCGCAATCCGTCCGCATTCCTCCGAGCCCCCGATGAAACGCCGCCACATCCAGGCCGACGACGAGCCCGATCCGGAAAGCCGCCTGTGCGATGCGCTGCTGAGCCTGCGCACGCGCGCCGAAGTGGCGGCGTTCCTGCGCGA
>JAGOEZ010000028.1 GCA_017997455.1 Lysobacterales bacterium
CGCGACGGCGCTGTAGTACCCTGCCGAGTATAGCGATGCGGCTGGGGAGGGGCGCCATGCGCGAGTCGACGACGGCGACTAACGAGGTCGGCACGCGGACCGGCGGTCGGATCGGGCGCGTTGCGCGCTGGTTCGCGCTGCTTCTATTGGTGGCGGGCTTCGCCCCGGCAATCAGCTGGGCGGGCGCTTTCTTCGACATCATCAAGGTCGCGGGCGACGGTGCGGCCGATCCCAACAGCGTCGTCCGGCTCACGGTGCGGCTCGACGGCCCGCCGCTGACCTTTCCGGCCGACGTGTTCTTCGAATTGCGGCAGGGCAATGCCGACTTCGTCGACGCCGGCAAACCCGGCTTCATCTCGGTCCCGGCGCAGCTCGGCACAAACCTTGCGAGCGTCGACCTCGCGATCGGCCGCGGCAGCGAGGAAATCCAGGTCTTCGTGATCGCCAATGGCTGGCGCCCGACCACGTTCCGCATCCAGCCGCGCGGCCCCGAGCAGGTCACCGCCGGCGGCGGCGACAACCAGGTCGGCATCCCGGGCCAGCCCGGCCAGCCGCTCGAGGTACTGGTGACGCAGGACGGCCTCCCGGTCGCCGGCGAGACCGTGTTCTGGGACGTGATTGCCGGTGGCGGCGTCACCCTCTCCGGCACTTCCTCCACCACCGATGCCGCCGGCCACGCGCAGATCGGCATCACCTTCGGTGCCGAGCCGAGCTCGGCTATCGTGCAGGCGACCACCGCACGCGGCACTTTCACCAATTTCGACGTTTCGAGTCGCGGCGTGGCCGGTGTGACGTTGAGCGTGGCGTCCGGCAGTAACCAGACCGGCGCAACCGGCAGTCTCGCCGACCTGCCGATCGTGTTTTCGGCCCAGGACACCGCCGGCGCCCCGGTGGGTGGCCTGCAGGTCGACCTGGCCGTGAGCGCGGGTAGCGGCAGCCTCGACCGCAGCAGTGGCATCACCGACGCCAGCGGCCGTGTCGCGGTGCAGTTGCGCTTCGGCAGCACGCCCGGCCCGCTGCAGGTGCGCGCCAGCCTGCCCGGCACGCCAGCCGAGGCCATCGCGCAGGCGACCTCCTTCACCGCCACCGCCAGCATCGGCAGCGGCAATGGGCAGAGCGGACCGGTCGGCACGCGCCTGGCGCAACCGCTGGTGGTGCAGATCGCGCAACCGCCGGGTCCGCAGTCAAAGGGCCTGGGCGGCGTGCCGGTGACCTGGACGGTGCTGGCCGGCGGCGGGTCGCTCGCCAGCGCGACCACGGTCACGGATGCCAGCGGCCGCGCCAGCAATGAGCTCACGCTGGGATCGGTGGCGGGTGCGAACACGGTCCAGGCCGCGGTGCCGGGCAGCGGCACGGTGCTGTTCAGCGCCACGGGCGTCGGCAACGTGCCGGCCGGCTCGGTGTTCGAGATCGTCTCGGGCAACGGCCAGGTGATTCCGACCTTCACCGATTCCGCGCCGATGGTCGTGCGCCTGCGCACGGCGCAGGGCGCGGGCATACCCGGCATCCAGGTGCAGTTCCGCGGCAGCCCGGCCGGCACGATCACGGTTGATCCGGCGACCGCAAACACCGATTCGGGCGGCCAGGCCTCGACCGTCGCGCGCGTCGGCCTGCCCGGCGCGCGCACCGTGGTCGCCACCATCACCGACGGCAGCGGCGCGGTCAGTACCCTGACCTTCGCGATCAACGGCGGGGTCGAGAACGTGCCCGGCCTGAACCCGTCCAGCCAGAGCACCGGCGCCGCGATCGATGCGGCGTGCCCCGCGTTGGCGGCGGACGCCAGCAACCTCAACGCGGCCGAGACCGACCTGCTGCAGCGCTGCTCGGAGCTGGTGGTCAACGCCGGCGCGGAACCGGGCGATGTCGCCGGTGCGCTGGGCGCGATGACCAGCGACGAGGTCGCGGCGACTTCCGAGGCGGCGTTCGCCGTCACCCAGACCCAGTTCGACAACCTCAAGGCGCGCATCGCCGCGCTGCGCTCGGGCACCCAGGGCAACAGCTTCGGCGGCCTGGCGCTCAACGGCCAGGGCGGCGTGCTGCCGCTGTCGTTCCTGCCCTCGACGATCGTCCAGGAGGGAGAGGGCGAAGGCGAAGGCGGCGGCGAAGTCGGCGCGGAGTTCTCGCGCTGGGGCTTCTTCGCCACCGGCACCTTCGGGCGCGGCGACCGCGACGCCAACGAGACCCAGCCCGGCTTCGACTTCGACACCCAGGGCATCACGGCCGGCATCGACTATCGTTATTCCGACAGCCTCATCCTCGGCATGGCGCTGGGCTACAACTCGCAGGACAGCGACGTCGAGAACGACCTCGGCAGCCTCGACTCCAGCGGCTGGTCCGTGTCGGGCTACGCCACGATGTTCAAGGGCGACTCGTGGTACGCCGACGGCGTGTTCACCTGGACCCGGAACGACTACGATTTCGATCGCCGCGTGCGCTACGACATCGGCTCGCTCACGGGTGGCACCACCCGCGTCGACCAGGTGGCGTCGGGCTCGACCGACGGCGACCAGCTCGGGCTGACGTTCTCCTTCGGCCGCGACTTCAGCTACGGCGCCTGGAACGTCGGCCCGTATGCCCGTGCCGAATACACCAGCATCGACTTCGACCGCTACACCGAGCGCATGTCCGACCCCGATGCGCCGGGCGGCGGCCTGGCGATGGAGGTCGAGGATCGCGAACTGACCTCCACCCTGGGCGTGCTGGGCGGCAAGGCCAGCTACACGGTCAGCACCTCGTGGGGCGTGCTGATGCCGAACCTCCAGGTCGAGTGGCTGCACGAGTTCGAGGACGACCCGGACGCGCTCATCACCCGTTTCGTCAACGATCCCACCGGCACGGCGATCCTGATCCCGTCGGACACCGTCGACCAGAACTACTTCAATGTCGGGCTGGGGCTGTCGGGCGTGTTCGCCAGCGGGCGCTCCGCCTACCTGTACTACGAGCACCGGGCGGGTCAATCGGACTACAGCCTCGACAGCCTCGCCATCGGCGTGCGGATCGAGTTCTGATCCGGCGCCATGGCACAATCGGCGTGCAAGGTTCGGCTCGCGAATTCGGAGGAGGACGCCCCGCGATGATCGAGTTCGGCCACTCGACCCACGTCGGGCTCCGCCGCGAGCACAACGAGGACACCTATTACGCCGACGGCGACCTGGGCCTGTGGCTGGTCGCCGACGGCATGGGTGGCCACGAGAACGGCGAGGTTGCCAGCGCGCTGGCGCGCGACACGCTGGTGCAGCAGATCGGCCAGGGCGAGAACCTCGCGCGCGCGATCCAGGTCGCGGACGAGGAGATCATCCGCCACTCCAGCCAGCGCACCCAGGCCCTGCCGATGGGCACGACCATCGCCGCGGTGCGCCTCGCGGCCGACGAGTTCGAGGTCGCCTGGGTCGGCGACAGCCGCGTGTACCTGTGGAACGGCGAGCTCAAGCAGATCTCGCAGGACCACTCCTACGTGCGCGAATTGATCGAGCAGGGCGCGATCAGCCCGGAACAGGCGCGCACCCATCCGCACCGCAACGTCGTGACCCAGGCGCTGGGCGTGACCGACCCGCAGAGCCTGCGCGTCGAGACCGTGTCCGGGAAGCTCGAGCCCGGCAACCAGGTCCTGCTCTGCAGCGACGGCCTGACCGAGGAAGTGGACGACCAGGCGATCGCGTCGGTGCTGGCACGCGGCGAGCTTTCGGCCCAGGAATGCGTCGACCACCTCATCCTCGCCGCGCTCGACGGCGGCGGCTCGGACAACGTCACCGTCCTGCTGCTGCGCCGCAAGTAGGCGCGGAACTCGGCCACCACCGGCGCCCATCGCGCGCAGAGCGCGCTCCTACAGGGCCGGCTCTGCAGGAGCGCGCTCTGCGCGCGATGGGTGACCAAGCGCGCCGCGCGCCGGCAATCAGAGCCCCGCCGCCTTGCGCGAATCGTCGCGCAAGCGCTTGAGCGAGTCGCTGGACTCGTCGGCGCGCAAGCCCTGCTCGGCGAGCACCATGCTGCCGCTGTAGTAGCCGCGGTCGAACGCGGCCTTGGCCTTCTGCTCGAAGTAGTCGGCGATCTGGTCGAGGCCGGCCTTGGCGTCGGTGTTGCCGGGTTCGAGCATCAGCACGCGCCGGTAGAGGTCCACCGCGCAATCGCCCTCGGGCGATGCCAGGCGACGCCCGTTCTGGGTGATGCCCATGCGCACGTACTCGCGCGCCTGCGTCAGCAGGCCGGCCACGTCGACCGACGACACGTCGGTCACGGGTTCCCGGGATGCCGGTTCGGTGCTCGCCGGCTCGATCGGTTGCGCGGGCACCACGGTCACCGGCGGAACCCCGGGTGACGCGGGTTCGCGTCCCACCAGGCTCCAGATTCCCGCGGCGACCAGCAGCGCCCCGGCCACGGCCCCCACCGTGAACCACATCCGGCGCCGCGAACCGGCCGGCGCGGCCGGCGCCCGCGCTTTGCCGCCGGAAATGCCCTGCACGCCACGTCCCTGCCCACTCGTCGTCGCCAGCCGCGGCGTGGCGCGCTTGCGTGGCGAGGGCGCCTCCTTGAGCACCGAGGCTTCGGGCGCCGTCGCCAGCAACTGGTCGATGGCCGCGGCGAAGGCGTCGCCGGTCGGGAAGCGGTCGTCGGCGTTCTTGGCCATCAGCCCGGCGACCAGCGGCTGCAGCCACGTGAACGGGGGCGGCAGTTGCGGCATCGGGTGGGTGACGTGCATCAGGGCGATCGTGAAGGGGTCGGCGGCGTCGTAGGGCGGCTTGCCGACCAGGCACTCGTACAGCACGGCGCCCAGGCTGTAGAGGTCCGAGCGCCCGTCGACCGATTCGGCCCGCGCCTGCTCCGGGCTCATGTAGTGCGGCGTGCCGATCGAGTTGCCGATCTGGGTCGCCATGGTGCCCGAACCCATCGACTTGGCGATGCCGAAATCCGCCAGCACCGCGCTGCCGTCGGCGCGGAACAGGATGTTCCCGGGCTTGACGTCGCGGTGCACGAAGCCCTTCTCGTGGGCGAAGTGCAGGCCGTGCGCGATGTCGCGCACGCAGTCCAGCGACTCGGCGATGCTGATGCCCTGGGCCAGCCGCTCGCGCAGGGTGCCGCCGGGAATGTACTCGGCGGCGAGGTAGTAGTGGGTGCCGGATTGGCCGATGTCGTGCACCGTGACCAGGTTGGGATGCGACAGCTGCGCGGTGATGCGGCCTTCCTTGAGGAAGCGCTGGGTGAACTCGTGGTTGGCCGCCAGCGCGGGCGCCATCACCTTGAGCGCCACCTCGCGGTCGAGCGACTCCTGCAGCGCGAGGTAGACCGAGGCCATGCCGCCGATGCCAAGCGGCCGGATGATGCGATACCCCGGAATCTGCGGGACGTGGTCGGTCAAGGCAACCTCGATACGGGGCGCGGCGTGGGCCGGTTGGCGCGTCCACGGGCCCGCAACCATAGCAAAGGCGTTCCGGGCGCCGCCACGCGGCGGCCCCGAAACGACGCGGGCGCCGCCAATGGCGACGCCCGCGCAGGCACGATCGGCGGCACCGGCCTCAGGGCGCGGCGGCGCGCACGCTGTTGAGGGCGGTCAGGAACCGGCTCATCGAGTACTTGTCGCCGTTGTCGACCGCATCGGTGAGCTGGTCGACCTTGCCTTGCAGCAGCTTGGTCCGCTCCTCGTCGAGTCCGCCGAGGTTCTGCCAGGCGACCACGACCGATTGCACCGCCATCGCCGCCTGCTCGGCCGCGGCATAGTCGCGGTACTCGCCGCGCTCGCCGTCGCCGGCGATGCTGGCCAGGATGCCCTTGAGCATGTCGGCGTCGAACGGCGCGGCCGCGACCTTGGGCAATTCCGCCTCGATGGTGGCGCGCAGGGCGCGCGCCGCCGCGCGCGTGGCATCGCGGCCCTGCTGGGTCGCCTGGTGCAAGGCGCGGGTCTGGTCACGCAGGCGCTTCGAGGCGCCGGCGTCGATCCCTGCCAGCACGTGGCGGAACATCACCAGGTTGGAGTCGTTCAGGCGCACCGCGCCCGGGCCCAGGCCGGTGCCCTGGCGCGGGCCCCAGCTCTTGCTGTCCATGACCTTGTGGCAGGAATAGCAGTCGAACAGGACCAGTTCGGGGAAGATGCCGTTCCAGCCCATCTTGTCGTCGAGCAGCAGGTCGAGCAGGTTGGTGGCCGCCACGCCCTGCCCCACGCCCCAGTCGCGCAGGCCGTTGAAATCGCCCTTGCGCTCGATGTAGTCGGCGTCGATGGTGTAGTGCGGGTTGAGCCAGGTGAAGGTGTCGAGCTCGAACGACAGCCGCGGGTGGCCGGCGCCCATGATGCGGTGGGTGATCATGCGGTCCGGCGTGCCCATGTGGCAGGACAGGCACAACTGCGCGCGCTGGACCGCGTTGTCGGTCGGGTACATGCCCTTGCCGAGATTGTCCGCGTGGGCCGCGCCGCGTTCGGTATGCGAGGAAATCCACAGCTCGGAGCCGCCGTGGCAGGCCTCGCAGCCGACGCCGTCGCTGAGCTGGAAGCGGTCGCCGCGCGCCGACCCGGGCACGTTGTCGGCGTGGCAGTCGAGGCATACCGCGGCCTGCGTGGCATCGCCCAGTCCGAGCTTGCGCGCGATCGCCTGGCCCGCTTCACCGGTCAGGGCCTGGAAGGCCTTGTTGGCGTGCGGATCGAATTCCTGCCAGTAGGCGAACTCGTTCTGCATCACGCTCGATTCCTTGAACACCTGGGTCGAGCCATGGCACACGCCGCTGGCGCAGCTGGCGACGCCCAGATGCTTGTGGGCCGCGATCGCGGCGACCACGGAATCGGCGCCGATCGCTGCCGGCGCCCACAGGAACAGCATCCACCACCCGAGCATCTTCATTGCCACCCTCCCCGAGGTTGGAAACGGGCCGCCGTTTGCGGCCTGGCGTCGCACGGTTGCACCCCGCGAGATTATGCCATTGCGGCCTGCCGTGCCAACGTGCCGGGCACTGGCCGCGCCGCTCACGGCTCCGACCGGCCGTTCGCGGGCTCCAGCCGCCGCCACAGGCAGGCGCTCCCGCTCGCACCGTCGAGCGCATCCAGGCGCCTGGCGTGGGCCGCCAGTTCCCCGCCATCCGCGCGCACCACCCGCAGCCTCACCCCGGCCAGTTCGCGCGTCGCGCGCTGCTGCGCGGCGCGCGCCGGCACGGTGTCGACCGCGAGCGCGAGGTCGCCCTGCCCGGCCGTCATGGCCAGGTAGACGTCGGCCAGCAGCGAGGCGTCGAGCAGCGCGCCGTGCAGCTCGCGCTGGCTGGCGTCGACGCCGAAGCGCTTGCACAGCGCGTCGAGGCTGTTCTTCTGCCCCGGGAAACGCTCGCGCGCCTGCGCCAGCGTGTCGAGCACGCTGGCATGGTCGGCGATGCGGCCGCGCCCGCCGAGGCGCGCGAGCTCGTGGTCGAGGAAGGCGACGTCGAAGGGCGCGTTGTGGATCACGAGCTCGGCGCCGGCGATGAAGGCGAGGAACTCGTCCGCCACCTCGGCGAAACGCGGATGCTCGCGCAGGAACTCGAGGCTGAGCCCGTGCACCTCGAGCGCGCCCTGGTCGATCTCACGCTCGGGATTGAGGTAGCGCTGGAAGCGGCGCCCGGTGCGCCGGCGCTCGCACAACTCGATGCAGCCGATTTCGACCAGCCGGTGCCCGCGGCCGGGTTCGAGTCCGGTGGTTTCGGTATCGAGCACGACCTGGCGCATGGCTCAGCCCTCGCCCGCGCCCGGGATGGCCGCGCGGGCCGCCTGGTCGACCAGTTCGTTCTCGACATGGCCCGAATGGCCGCGCACCCAGACCCATTCGACGGCGTGGGCGGCGTTGACGGCGTCGAGCCGCTCCCACAGGTCGCGGTTCCGCACCGGCTGGCGGCCGGCCGTGCGCCATCCAGCCGCCTTCCAGCGCGGCACCCATTCGGTGATCCCGCGCTGGACGTACTGCGAGTCGGTGGCCAGGCGCACGCGGCTGGGCCGGGTCAGCGCCGCCAGCCCCTCGATCGCGGCGGTCAACTCCATGCGGTTGTTGGTGGTTTCGCCCACGCCGCCGGACAGCAGGCGCTCGCGGTCGCGCCAGCGCAGCAGCGCGGCCCAGCCGCCCGGCCCCGGATTGCCGGTGCAGGCGCCATCGGTGTAGATCTCGACCACCGGCGCCGGGCTCAGGCAGCCCCCGCCATTTCGCGCCGCGCGGGCATCAGCCCGCCCTGTGCCGGCTGCGGCGCCAGCACGCGCGGGCGCAGCGGGATCACGGTCGCGCTGGCCTTGCGCGCACGCAGGGCGTACACGGCGCGCAACGGCCCGCCGGTGCCCGCCACCGTGCCGTCGTCGCGCGCGCCGGGCCAGCGCGCGCCCAGGCCCTGGCACGCGACCGGATCCAGGCCCAGGCGCCGCAGCAGCGCGCCGAGGCGCGCCGGCAGGCGCGGCCGCAGGCGCCGTCCGGCACGACGGGCGCGGGCGCGCAACCACGGGTGCCAGGCGCTGATCGGCTCGATGCCGAACACCACCAGTTCGCCGCCCGGGCGCAGCACGCGCGCGCATTCGCCCAGCAGCGGCAGCAGTTCGAGCTGCTCGTCCAGCGCATGCTGCAGCACGATCCGCGGCACGCCGTCATCGCCGAAGGGCAACGCCGCCGGCAGGCAGCGCAGGCAGCCGCCGAGTTCGCTGGCGCCGCATTCGAGCACGGTGGCCGCGCCCACCCGCGCGGCGACGCCACGCGGCGCGATCCACAGGGTGCGGCCGTTGGCCGCCGCGCCGTCCGCTTCCGGCAGCCAGTCGCGCTCCAGGGCCAGCAGTCCGGCCGGCAGGATGGCGTCGAGCTCATGCGGCGTTGCAGCGCTGCTCATGTGCGGGCGTTCGGGGTCCGGGCTGGGTGGATTGTGCTACAACCCACGATGCGGATGTAGCGCGAGCGCGGGCCCGGCCGCGCGCCGCATCGCCACGCGCCGCGCGCATCGTACGTCACGCAGCGAGCCTCGAAGTCCGTGCTGATCGCCGTACCCGCCTTCGAGGACAACTACTTCTGGCTGTGGCACGACGGCCGCCATGCGCTGGTCGTGGATCCGGGCAGCGCCGCCCCGGTCGAAGCCGCGCTCGATGCGCATGGACTGTCGCTACGCGCGATCCTCGTCACCCACCACCATCCCGACCATATCGGCGGCATCGCCGGGCTGGCGCAGCGATGGTCCGTGCGCGTCATCGGGCCGCGCGATCCGCGGATCGGCGGCCTGACCGAATTCGTGGACGGCGGCGATCGGGTGGATCTGGCCGAGCCTGCCGCGAGCTTCGAGGTGCTGGCGGTGCCCGGGCACACCGCGTTCCACGTCGCCTACCACGGCGCTGGCCACCTGCTGGCCGGAGACACGCTGTTCAGCCTCGGGTGCGGGCGCCTGTTCGAGGGCACCCCGGCGCAGATGCTGGCGTCGCTGGATCGCATCGCGGCCCTGCCGGCGGCAACCCGGGTCTGCTGCGCGCACGAGTACACGCTGTCGAATGCCGCGTTCGCACTGGCCGTGGAACCCGGCAATCCGGCGTTGCAGGCCCGCGTGCTGCAGGCGCGGGCCCAGCGTGCCGCGGGGCAGCCCACGCTCCCGGCCCGGCTCGGCGACGAATCGGCCTGCAATCCCTTCCTGCGCGTGGATGAACCCGCCGTGCGCGCGCGCGTCGCCGAGGGCGGCGGCGACACCCGTTCGCGGGTCGGCATCTTCGCGAGCTTGCGCGGCTGGAAGGACCGGTTTCGCCCCGGACAGGCCACGCCATGGGGCTGAACCGGGCTTGCCGGCGTGTGCTTGCCCTGGTCGCCGCGGGCGCGCTGGCAGGCTGCGCCACCACCCGCCCCGCGCCGGACGCGCTCCCTGCCCCGGCGCCACCGGTGGCGGCACCGGCGACGCCCCGGCCGGCGCCGCCCGCGCAGGATCCGGCCGCAGGGCCGGCGACGGTCGTCGAGGCGGATCTGTGGCAGCGGATGCGCGAACGCTTCGCCTTCGCGCAGTGCACCGACGCCACGCGTCCGGACCCGGCGCGTGCGCGCGCGCTCGCGGCGCAACTCGCCCAGGTCCTGCCGCGCGTGGCGCTGGTGGAGGAGGCATTCGAGGACAGCGCGGTTCCCGGGGAATTCGTCCTGCTGCCGCTGGTGGAGAGCGGCTTCCGCGCGGTGCCGGCGCGCGGCGGCGGGCCGGCCGGCCCGTGGCAGTTCATGCCGCGTACTGCGCGCGCCTATGGCCTCGCGATCGGACCGGAGTACGACGCGCGCCTGGACTTCAAGGCGTCCACCGCCGCCGCGCTGCGCCTGCTCGAGGACCTCGGCCGCGCCTTCGATGGCGACTGGATCCTCGCCAACATGGCCTTCAATGCCGGCGAGTTCCGCGTCCGCCGCGCCCAGCGCGCGGCCGGCGTCAGCAGTCCCCCGCACGCACGGCTGCGCCTGAGCCCGATCACGCACCAGCACACCGCCCGGCTGGTGGCGGTCGCCTGCCTGGTGCGCGAACCGGAACGTCATGGCGTCAGCCTGCCGGTGCTGGACCCGGATTCGCGCCTGGTCGCGGTGGCAGTGACCGCGCCGCTGGATCGCGACCTCGCCCTCGCGCTCTCGGGCCTGTCGGCACGCGAGTTCGACGCGCTCAACGCCGGCCCGCGGCACGGCGCGATCCCGCAGGGCGTCGCGCTGCTGCTGCCGCGACCCGCCGCCGAACGATTCCAGACCGAACTGGCAGCAGTGCCGCCCGCGGCGCGGCGCGACTGGCGCGTGCAACACGCCGCGACGGCGCCGGATTTCACCCGCGTCGCGGGCACGGCGCCGGCCGGCGTGGATGCGCTGCTGCTGGCGCGGCTCAACGCCGGGCGCGAGTCCGCGGCGGGCTATCTCGTGCCGGCAGCACCGCCCGCGCCCGCGCCGCCAGCCAGCCACGGCGTGGCGGCCGACGGCCACTACGTGGTCCGCAGCGGCGACTCGCCCTGGGTGATCGCGCGTCGCTTCCGGGTGCCGCTGGACGAATTGCTGGACTGGAACGAACTGGTGCCGGGCGCGATCCTGCGTCCCGGCCAGGTGGTGCGGGTCGTCGCGCCCTAGGGCACCCCTGGACAAGCATCCGCACCGGCGTTGGTACCGTGCGCGTTCGCACGAATACGCGCGTCGCTGGGCGTGTTGGTTCCCCCCAGACCGGGTCCAGTCCGGCGGCGCTTGCCGCTAGACTGGCGTCCCGCGCGGCGGGACATCGACCAACGCACGCCCCGGCGTGCCGGCACGGGAGAGGCAGGGTATGGGATTCCTCCAGGGCAAGCGCGCACTCGTCATCGGCATCGCCAGCCATCGCTCGATCGCCTGGGGCATCGCCGAGGCGATGCACCGCGAAGGCGCCAGCCTCGCCTTCACGTACCAGAACGACCGGCTCAAGGACCGCGTCGACGAGGCGGCGCGCCAGTTCGGCTCCGACATCGTGCTGCCGCTGGACGTGGCCAGCGACGCGCAGATCGAAGCCGTGTTCGCCGAACTCGGGCGGCGCTGGGACGGCCTCGACATCCTCGTGCACGCGGTGGGCTTCGCACCACGCGAGGCGCTGCAGGGCGAGTTCCTCGACGGCCTGACGCGCGAGGGCTTCGCGCTCGCGCATGACATCTCGAGCTACAGCCTCGCCGCGCTGGCCAAGGCGGCGCGCCCGCAGATGCAGGGCCGCAAGGGCGCGATCATCACGCTGAGCTACCTCGGCGCCGAGCGCGCGCTGGCGAACTACAACGTCATGGGCCTGGCCAAGGCCAGCCTCGAGGCCAGCGTGCGCTATCTCGCCTACAACCTCGGGCCTGAAGGCACGCGCGTCAATGCAATCTCGGCCGGGCCGATCAAGACCCTGGCTGCCGCGGGGATCGCCAACTTCCGCAAGATGCTCGACCACGTCGAGCAGCACGCGCCGCTGCGCCGTTCGGTGACGATCGAGGAGGTCGGCAACGTCGCCGCCTTCCTCTGTTCCGACCTGGCCTCGGGCATCAGCGGCGAGATCACCTACGTCGATGCCGGCTACAACGTGCTCGGCATGACCGGGGTCTGAGCCGCGCGCCCGGGCGCCATGAAAAAGGCCGGCTCGCGCCGGCCTCGTGCACCCGGCGCGGGCGCGCGTCGCGGATCACATCCGCTCTTCGGCGACCCGTACCTCGATCGTCTTGCGCAGCGCTTCGATCAGCGCCAGCCCCTCGGTGCCGGCGGCGCCCTGGGTCAGCAGCAGGCGCGCGCTGTCGCGCCCTGACGCATCCACGGCCTTGGGGTCGCCATCGTTGACCGCGGTGAGTTCGACCAGCGCATGGCTGCCGTCGGCAAGGCGCACCAGCCCCTGGCGCGGCCGGTCATCCGGGCGCGCCAGCCTGAAGACCTCGGCCACCAGCGCCGCGTCCTGGTCCACGGCCGCGCGGCCGACACCGGTCGCGCTGCCCGCCGTCGTGCCCAGTTCCTGCGCCAGCGCGTCCAGCGCCGTGCCCTGGGTGTAGCGCTGGTACAGCGCCTCGGCCTGCGCGACCGCGGCCTGGGTCGCGGCGTCGGCGCGCAGGCGCGCGACGATGTCGCCGCGCACCTCGTCGAGCGGCCGCGGGGCACGCGGCCGGTGCTCGGCGAGCTTCACCACCACGATGTGGTTGGGCCCGATCTCCACCGGGTCGCTGACATTGCCGTCGACCAGGACCGGGTCGGAAAATGCCGCGCGCACCACGCGCGGGTCGGACGCGATGCCCTCGCCACCGTTGCGGGTGAACAGCGCCGTGCGTTGCACCGGCACGCCGATCGCCTCGGCCGCGGGTTCGAGCGCGGTCGGGTCCTGGAACACCTGGTCGATCAGGCTGCCCGAGCGCTCGGTGTAAATGCGCTCGCGCTCGCCTTCGACGAACTGCAGCGCGAGTTCGTCGCGCACCTGCTCGAAGGGCTTGGACTGCTCGGCCTGGACCTCGCGCAACTGGATGACGTGGTAGCCCTCGTCGGTGCGGGCCGGTTCGGAGATCTGGCCCGCTTCCAGCGCGAACAGCGCGCTCTCGAAGCCGGGCTGGGTGGTGCCCTTCTGCAGCCAGCCGAGGTCGCCGCCCTGCGCGCGCGAGCCGGCGTCGTCGGACTGCGCGCGCGCCAGCTCGGCGAAATCGGCTCCCGCGCGCGCGTCGGCGGCGAGCTGCGCCGCGCGGGCCTGGGCCTGCTTCTGGGCCTCGGCATCGGCGTCCGGCGCGACCTTGACCAGGATGTGCGAAGCCAGGCGCTGCTCCTCCTCGATGAAGCGCGCGCGCTGCTCCTCGTAGCGCGCGCGCAGCGCGGCCTCGTCGGGCTGCGCCTCGACCGGGATCGCGGCGGCGTCGAGCTCGACGTACTCGAGCGCGACCTGCTCGGGCGTCATGAACTCGTCCTTGTTCTGGTCGTAGTACGCCTGCACCGCCTCGGCCGTGGGCTCGGGCTGCGCGGACGGGTCCGCGGCCGGGATCCGCAGGTAGCGGAAGTCGCGGGTCTGGTCGCGCAGGCGCAGGTAGCGGTCGAGCGCGGCATCGGTGACCAGCGCGGTGGCGGCGATCGCGCCCGGCAACTCGCGCATCGAGATGTCGCGGCGCACGCGCTGCTCGAAGGCCTGCGCGTTCATGTTCTGGGTGGTCAGCAGCAGCCGGTACTGGTCCGGGTTGAACTTGCCGTCGACCTGGAACGCCGGCACCTCGGCGATGGCGTCGCGCACCACCGCATCGGTGGCCGCGGTCCCCGCGCGCTCGGCCGCCTGCACCAGGAGTTCCTCGTCGATCATGCGGTCGAGCATCTGGCGCTTGACCAGCGGCTGGTCGAAATACGCCGGGTCGAAGTTCTCGCCCATGGCGCGGCGCTGCTGCTGGCGCCATTCCTCGAAGCGCTGGCGGAACTCGTCGGTCGTGATCTCGGTCTCGCCGACCTTGGCCACGTAGGTCTCGGTCTGCGCGGTGAAGTAGTTGTTGATGCCGAAGAACGCGAAGGGAATGCTGACCGCGGCCAGGATCAGGAAGGCGACCCAGCCGGAGGTTTTTTCGCGCAGTGTCTGGAGCATGTCGGGACTGCCGTGGTTTGCGACCGGCCGCGGCGCGCGGCTCGATCCGGAAAAAGCAAGGGCGCCACACACGGGCGCCCTTCTCGGTAATGGCGGAGTGGACGGGACTCGAACCCGCGACCCCCGGCGTGACAGGCCGGTATTCTAACCGACTGAACTACCACTCCGCGCTGTGAATCGACTGGTGGGTGCTGAGGGTTTCGAACCCCCGACCCTCGCCTTGTAAGGGCGACGCTCTACCGCTGAGCTAAGCACCCCGGCAAAGCACGTCAGTTTACCGCGTCCTTGAGCGCCTTGCCAGCCTTGAAGCCGGGGACCTTCGAGGCCTTGATCTTGATGGTGGCGCCGGTCCGCGGATTGCGGCCCGTGCGCGCTGCGCGCTTGCGCACCGCGAAGGTGCCGAAGCCCACCAGTGAAATGCTGTCGCCCGCCTTGAGCGCCTTCTTGACCACCTTGATGAAGGCCTCGAGCGCATTGCCGGCATCGACCTTGGTGACGCCCGCGGCGTCGGCGAGCGCATCGATGAACTCACTCTTGTTCATTGTCACTCCCTCTGGATTATTTTCGCTGACCCGCCCTGCCTGCACCCGGCGCCGCGGTCCCCCCAGGGGCGCGTGCGGGTCAGGTCCGGAGCCACCGCCCGGCTGCATCGCTGGCGGATCACAGCGCTTTCGCGGCGGAGGACTTTTATACCAGTGGCCCCATGGGCGCGCAACAAGGCGCCACGCGGCTTTGCGGGGTGTGTCACGAGAATTTCCAGCGCGCGGCGCGCTGCTCCCGAACGACCCGCGGACCCGTTTCCGCGACCGCTCGCGCGCCCGGGCCGCAGCGCCGCGTTCGCCGCGGGCGCGGAGGCGCCGGGCAAACGCCGGCGGCGCGCGTCCTCTCAGTGCGGCCGCGTCGGTGTCGAGCCGGACTCGTCGGTCTCGCTGGACTCGGGCTTCACCGCCTCGGTCGCCACTGGCGGCTCGTTGCGCGCCGCGGGCACCAGCGGCTTCTCCAGCGCGAGGTCGAGCACCTCGTCGATCCACTTGACCGCGCGGATGTCGAGCGACTCGGTGATGTTCTTCGGGATCTCGGCCAGGTCCTTGAGGTTCTCGTCCGGGATGAGCACGGTCTTGAGGCCGCCGCGGTGCGCCGCCAGCAGCTTCTCCTTGAGGCCGCCGATCGGCAGCACGCGTCCGCGCAGGGTGATCTCGCCGGTCATCGCCACGTCGGCACGCACCGGAACCTTGGTGAGCGCGGACACCAGCGCGGTGCACATCGCGATCCCGGCGCTGGGACCATCCTTGGGCGTCGCGCCCTCGGGCACGTGGATGTGGAGATCGAGCTTCTGGTGGAAGTCCGGGTCGATGCCAAGCCGGTCGGCGCGCGCGCGCACCACCGACAGCGCGGCCTGGATCGACTCCTGCATGACCTCGCCCAGCTGCCCGGTGTGCAGCAGCTTGCCCTTGCCCGGGATCACCGTGGCCTCGATGCTCAGGAGGTCGCCGCCGACCTGGGTCCAGGCCAGGCCGGTGACCACGCCGACCTCGTTCTGGATCTCGGCGCGACCGTAGTTGAAGCGACGCACGCCGAGGAAGTGCTCGAGCCGCTCGCCATTCACGACCACCTTGCGCGGCTTCGCCGGCTTCGGCTCCTTGCCCGGCTTCGCCTCCTTGCCGGGCCCGGCATCCCTGGCCTTGCGCTGGCGCTTGGCCTCGGCCAGCGACAGCTCCTTGACCGTCTTGCGCGAGATCTTGGCCAGCTCGCGCTCGAGGTTGCGCACGCCGGACTCGCGGGTGTAGTAGCGGATGATGTCGCGCACCGCATCCTCGTCGACCTCGAGCTCGGCGTCCCTGAGGCCGTTGGCCTTGAGCTGCTTGGGCACGAGGTAGCGCTGCGCGATGTTGATCTTCTCCTCCTCGGTGTAGCCGGGGATGCGGATGATCTCCATGCGGTCGGCCAGCGGCGCCGGGATGTTGAGCGAGTTGGCGGTGGCGATCCACATCACCTCGGACAGGTCGAGGTCGACCTCGAGGTAATGGTCGTTGAAGGCGTGGTTCTGCTCCGGGTCGAGCACCTCCAGCAGCGCCGCCGAAGGGTCGCCGCGGAAATCCATCGACATCTTGTCGATCTCGTCGAGCATGAACAGCGGATTGCGCGAACCGGCCTTGGACAGGTTCTGCACGATCCGCCCCGGCATCGAGCCGATGTAGGTGCGGCGATGCCCGCGGATCTCGGCCTCGTCGCGCACCCCGCCAAGCGACATGCGCACGAACTTGCGGTTGGTGGCCTTGGCGATCGACTGCCCGAGCGAGGTCTTGCCCACGCCCGGCGGGCCGACCAGGCACAGGATCGGCCCCTTCATCTTCTTCACCCGCTGCTGCACGGCGAGGTATTCGAGGATCCGCTCCTTGACCTTCTCGAGGCCGAAGTGGTCGCGGTCCAGCACCTTCTGCGCCTCGGCGAGGTCCTTGCGCACGCGCGCGCGGTGCTTCCACGGCACCTGGACCAGCCAGTCGACGTAGTTGCGCACCACCGTGGCCTCGGCCGACATCGGCGACATCTGCTTGAGCTTGGCCAGCTCGGCCTTGGCCTTGGCCTCGACCGCGGGCGGCATGCCGGCTTCGGCCACCTTGCGCGCGAGGTCCTCCATCTCGTTGGGCGCCTCGTCGAGGTCGCCCAACTCCTTCTGGATCGCCTTCATCTGCTCGTTGAGGTAGTACTCGCGCTGGCTCTTCTCCATCTGCGACTTGACCCGGCCGCGGATGCGCTTCTCGAGCTGTTGCACGTCGATCTCGCCATCGACGAAACCGATCAGCAGCTCGAGGCGCTGGGCGACGTCGACGGCCTCCAGCACGCGCTGCTTGTCCTGCAGGCGGATACCGATGTGCGCGGCGACGGTGTCGGCCAGCCGGCCCGGATCGTCGATCCCGGAGAGCGTGGTCAGCAGTTCCGGCGGCAGCTTGCGGTTGAGCTTCACGTACTGCTCGAAGACCGCCATCAGCGACTTCGACGCCGCCTCGACCTCGCGCGGGTCGCGGCCGCTGCCGGCCTCGAGCGCGCGCGCATGGGCGCGCAGGTAGCCGTCGGTTTCGGCGTAGTCCTCGACCGCGCAGCGCGACACGCCCTCGACCAGCACCTTGATGGTGCCGTCGGGGAGCTTGAGCAGCTGCAGCACCGTGGAGACCGTGCCGACCGTCCACAGGTCCGCGGCACCGGGATCGTCGACGTCGGGGCTCTTCTGCGCGACCAGCAGGATCTGCTTGTCGCCCTCCATCGCGAGGTCGAGCGCCTTGATCGACTTCTCGCGCCCCACGAACAGCGGAATGACCATGTTCGGGTACACGACCACGTCGCGCAGCGGCAGGACCGGCAGCGGGGTGGCATTCGTGGGGCTGGCGGTGGAAGTCATCGATCGCGATCCGGTCAAGAACGGGGGCCGCCGCGCACGTCAGGACCGAGCCTGCGCCGGGGGGCGATAGGCGTCAAGTGAGGGCACGGCAGGGGAATGCAAGGCCGCGCGGGCGCGGCCTTGCGCGGGTGGGCGCAACGCTCAGTCGGCGGCGGCGCGCGGTTGCGGGGTGCCGCGGTAGATCAGGTACGGCTCGGCGGTGCCGTTGATCACCGCCTCGTCGACCACGACCTTGCTGACGTGCTCGAGCGAGGGCAGCTCGTACATGGTTTCCAGCAGCACCTGCTCGAGGATCGTGCGCAGTCCGCGCGCGCCGGTGCGGCGCTTGAGCGCCTTGCGCGCGACGGCCAGCAGGGCCTCGGGCCGGAACTCGAGCTCCACGCCTTCCATCTCGAACAGGCGCTTGAACTGCTTGGTGATCGCGTTCTTGGGTTCGGTCAGGATCTTGACCAGCGCCGCCTCGTCGAGCTCCTCGAGCGTCGCGACCACCGGCAGGCGGCCGACGAACTCCGGGATCAGGCCGAACTTGATCAGGTCCTCGGGCTCCACGCCGGTGAGCACCGTGCCGATCGCGGCCTTGCGGTCGCGCGAGCGGATCTCGGCCGAGAAGCCGATCCCGGTCGACTCGCTGCGCGCCTGGATGATCTTCTCGAGGCCGGCGAAGGCGCCGCCGACGATGAACAGGATGTTCTTGGTGTCGACCTGGAGGAACTCCTGCTGCGGGTGCTTGCGCCCGCCCTGCGGCGGCACCGAGGCGATGGTGCCCTCGATCAGCTTGAGCAGGGCTTGCTGCACGCCTTCGCCGGAGACATCGCGGGTGATCGAGGGGTTCTCGCTCTTGCGCGAGATCTTGTCGATCTCGTCGATGTAGACGATGCCGGTCTGGGCCTTCTCGACGTCGTAGTCGCACTTCTGCAACAGCTTCTGGATGATGTTCTCGACGTCCTCGCCCACGTAACCGGCCTCGGTCAGCGTGGTCGCGTCGGCGATCGTGAACGGCACGTTGAGCAGGCGTGCCAGGGTCTCGGCCAGCAAGGTCTTGCCCGAGCCGGTGGGGCCGATCAGCAGGATGTTGGACTTGGCCAGCTCGATCTCTTCCTGGCGCTGCCGGGACTCGAGCCGCTTGTAGTGGTTGTAGACCGCGACCGCGAGGGTCTTCTTGGCGCGCGACTGGCCGATCACGTACTGGTCGAGCACGTCCATGATCTCGCGCGGCTTGGGGAGGTGGCTGCGCGCGGTGGCGGCCTTCTCCTCGAGTTCCTCGCGGATGATGTCGTTGCAGAGCTCGACGCACTCGTCGCAAATGAAGACCGACGGGCCCGCGATGAGCTTGCGGACCTCGTGCTGGCTCTTGCCGCAGAAGGAGCAGTAGAGGATCTTGCCGCTATCGCCGCCCCTGCCCTGCCGGTCTTCGCTCATGCGCCTGTCGCCCTCGATGCGACGTGCCCGCCTGCACGGCCGGCCTGGTTACGGTTTCGAGAATACCACAGGGTCCGGCAGCGGCCCGACCGGCCGCCCGGGCCCGGATCGGGGCCGGACCGGCGGGGCCAAAACCGCGATGGGCGCGGTTCTCAGCCGGCGCGGACGGTCTCGTCCGGGCGCTTGAGCAGGACCGAATCGACCAGCCCGTAGTCCCGGGCCTCCTCGGCGTTCATGAAGAAGTCGCGCTCGACGTCGCGCGCGATCTTCTCGACCGGCTGGCCGGTATTGGCCGCCATCGCCTCGTTCAGCCGCTCGCGGATGTAGAGGATTTCCTTGGCCTGGATCGCGATGTCGGTGGCCTGGCCCTGGGCGCCGCCCGAGGGCTGGTGGATCATCACGCGCGCGCTGGGCAGGATGTAGCGCTTGCCCTTGGTCCCGGCCGAGAGCAGGAAGGCGCCCATGCTGGCGGCCTGACCGATGCACATGGTGCTGACCGCGGGCTTGAGGAACTTCATGGTGTCGTAGATCGCCAGCCCCGCGGTGACCGAGCCACCCGGGCTGTTGATGTACAGGTTGATGTCCTTGTCGGGGTTCTCCGACTCCAGGAACAGCAGCTGCGCGACCACCAGGTTGGCCATGTAGTCGTCGATCGGCCCGACCAGGAAGATCACGCGCTCCTTGAGCAGGCGCGAGTAGATGTCGTAGGCACGCTCGCCGCGCGAGGTCTGCTCGACGACCATCGGCACCAGGTTGAGGCCAGTCACCATCGTGTACTCCTAGATGAGGGATCCAATATGGATCCCCCGGGCGCGCGATTCAAGCGCGGCTCAGGCGCCGGCGTTCTGCTTCATCAGTTCATCGAAGCTTGCGCTGCGCGGCGTGACCTTGGCGTGCTCGACGATCCACTCGACCACCTGGTCCTCGAGCACGCGGTTGCGCAGGCCCGACATCAGCTCCTGGTCGCGCTGGTACAGGGCGACGACCTGCTCGGGTTGCTCGTAGGTCGAGGCGATCAGCGCCAGCTCCTCGGCCACGCGCTTGGAGTCCACCTGGACCTGGTTCTGCTGCGCCAGCTCGTTGAGCAGCAGGAAGGCGCGCACGCGCCGGGTCGCGGCGGCCATGAAGGGGTCGGTCGACGACGGCGGCTCGACGCCGCGCTGCTTGGCCTGCTGCTGCGCCTGCGCCAGCAGCGCGCGGGCCTCGTTGCGCGCCATCGCCGGCGGCACCTCGACGTCCTGCCAGGCGTTGACCAGCTTCTCGATCACTTCGCCCTTGGTGCGGCCGCGCACGGCGCCGCGCAGCTCGCGGTCGAGGTTCGCGCGCACGTCGGCGCGGAACTTCGCCAGGCCACCATCGCGGATGCCGAAGCTGGCGATGAAGGCCTCGTCCACCGCCGGCAGCACCTGCTCCTGCACCCGCACTGCCGTGACTTCGACGCTGGCGGACTTGCCGGCCAGCACCGGCTCGCGGAAGCCGGCCGGGAACGCGGCCTGCACGGTCTTGACTTCGCCCGCGCGCATGCCGGCCAGCGCGTCCTCGACTTCCTTGACGAAGGCGCCGGAGCCGACCAGCGTGGCGGCGCGATCGTTGCCGCTGGCCGGGTGGCGAGCGTCGGCGGCGGTGGCGTTGTATTCGAACATGACCATGTCGCCGGGGCCGGCCGCGCGCTCGACCGGGTTCCAGCTGCGGCGCTGCAGGCGCAGGGTCTCGATCATGCGGTCGATGTCGGCCTCCGACACCGCGGCGTCGATGCGCGTCACCTCGAGCGTCGACACGTCGATGCGGCCGATCTCGGGCACCACCTCGAAGGTCGCGGTGTACTCGATCTCGCCGCCGCTGGCGGCGGGATTGGCCTGGATCGCCGGCGCGACGGCCGGGCGCAGCTTTTCCTGGCGCACGGCCTCCTGGAAGGAGCGCCCGATCTCCTCGTTCATGGCCTCGCTGCGCACCTGCTGGCCGTAGCGCTGCTCGATGACCTTGGCCGGCACCTTGCCCGGGCGGAAGCCCTTGATGCGGACCGTGCGGCCGAGCTCATTGAAGCGCTCGCGCACGCGCGACTCGACCCGCTCCGCGGGGATCTTGACGGTGAGCTTGCGCTCGAGGCTGCCGGTGCTTTCGATCGAGACTTGCATGGTGGGTCCTTGGTCCGGCGCCGGGTCGGGTGGCGCCGCTTGAACGGGCGATCGGATTTCCTGCGTCACCGGCCCCGGGGGAACCGGTCGCGCATGGGCGGAACTGGTGCGAAAGGAGAGACTCGAACTCTCAAGGGTTGCCCCGCTGGAACCTAAATCCAGTGCGTCTACCAGTTCCGCCACTTTCGCATCGGGGTCGGGATTTTCGCAGAAGTGGGGGTTCGGTGCCGGGGGCAATCGCGGTGGGGGCAGTAGGTGGTTCTAGAGCTCAGGCGTCAGTCGCCCGGTCGAAGCGATGCGCGATTTTCGAAATGGTGGGCCGCCCCAGACTCGAACTGGGAACCTACGGATTAAGAGTCCGCTGCTCTACCAGTTGAGCTAGCGGCCCACGACGTGAAGCGGTGCAGCAGGACAGCGAAAAACCGCGCCGGATTGCAGCGCCGATGCGCCACGCAACCCCGGCGCAACCTCTGAAGTGGGGTGGACGATGGGGCTCGAACCCACGACCGCTGGAATCACAATCCAGAGCTCTACCAGCTGAGCTACGTCCACCGCCGGAAAATCTTTGCCAGGTGGCGCGCCCGACAGGACTCGAACCTGCAACCGTCGGCTTAGAAGGCCGATGCTCTATCCGATTGAGCTACGGGCGCAGGACGCGGACTGCCGTGGTCGCCGCATGGTCGGGGTAGAGGGATTCGAACCCCCGACATCCAGCTCCCAAAGCTGGCGCTCTACCAGACTGAGCTATACCCCGAAGGAGCGGGTCCTCCCGGATTCGCCCTGCGGCGCCCCGAAAAGCCGCCGAATGGTAAGCCCCGCCCCCGCGAGCGTCAATCGAGCGCCCGGCATCGCGGCCCCCGTGCAACCGGCCCTGCCCGCGCCATCCGCGCGTCGCGAAACGGGGCCGAAAAAGCAAAAAGGGCGCCGAAGCACCCTTCTTGGGAATTGGCGCGCCCGGAGAGATTCGAACTCCCGACCACCAAGTTCGTAGCCTGGTACTCTATCCAACTGAGCTACGGGCGCGAAGCTCGCCATTATTCTTGCCGCCCCGGACCTCGTCAAGACCGGGGTCTACGCGGCACCGGTCGCGGCTGAAGCCGCTCCTACAGCCCGCGTCGCAACGAATCGCCCCCTGTAGGAGCGGCTTCAGCCGCGACCACACGCGGCGACAGCACGACCGACGACCGAAATTGCCCACGAAAAAGGGGCCTTTCGGCCCCTTCTCGCATCTGGCGGAGAGGGAGGGATTCGAACCCTCGATAGAGCTTTTGACCCTATACTCCCTTAGCAGGGGAGCCCCTTCGGCCTCTCGGGCACCTCTCCGATCTGTTCGCAATTCTGCACCAACC
>JAGOEZ010000029.1 GCA_017997455.1 Lysobacterales bacterium
GCCGCCTCGCGTTCGCCACCCATCAGTTCGGGCGCGACCGGCTCCAGCGCGGTGACCAGCGCCGCGCGCGTGCGCGCGATCGCCTCGCCCGTGTCAGCCGCCAGCGCGGTGGCGAGTTCGTGTCCCGCGAGCTCGAAGCCCAGGTCGATCCTGTGGGCGCCGATGGTGTCCGGCGCCGATTGCTTGACCTTGACCGGGATCGCCTCGGAGCCGGGCGGGCGCGGCGGATTGGTGTCGGTGACGCCGAGGATCTTCGAGGCGAGGTGGCGCGCCCAGCGTGCCGCATCCCAGCCCTCGAGCCGGCTCGAGACCTCGCCGTCGTTGAACACGACCTTGAGCGCATCGTCGACCAGCAGTTCGTCGAGCTGCTCGATGTCCTCCTCGACCTCGGGGTCGAGGTTGATCACCACCACGCGCGCACCCGAGGACTCGAGCGAGGCGCGATCGAACTTGCCGGTCTCGGTCTCGTAGACCACGTCGGCGCCCAGTTCGGTCAGGGCGCGCTTGAGGTGCTCGTGCAGCGCGACGGCCTGGTAGAGCAGCGCGATCGGCGTCCCGGGCCGGCCCACGGCGACGACTTCAGTGGATTGCACGGCTCAGCCTCAGCGTCTCCTCGACGTTCCGCAGCAGGTCAGCCTCCTGGTACGGCTTGCCGAGGTAGCGGTCGACGCCGATCTCGAAGGCGCGCTGGCGATGCTTCTCGCCCGTGCGCGAGGTGATCATGATGATCGGCACCGTGCGCAGGCGCGGGTCGTTGCGCATGTAGGTCGCAAGCTCGTAGCCGTCCATCCGCGGCATCTCGATATCGAGCAGCACCAGGTCCGGAATGCGATCCTGCAGCTTTTCGACCGCATCGAGGCCGTCCTTCGCGGTCACGACCTCCATGTCCTGGCGCTCGAGCACGCGGCTGGTCACCTTGCGCATCGTGATCGAGTCGTCGACCACCATGATCAAGGGCTGGCGGCGCCCTTCCGGCGCCGGCAGCGCGGGCGCGACCACGCCCGGCAACTCGGACTCGAGCAGGGCCTCGGCCGCGACTTCCTCGCGCAGGGCCGCGCTGCGGCGCACCAGTGGCGCGAGGTCCAGGATCATCACGACCGAGCCGTCGCCCATGATGGTGGCGCCGAACACGCCCGGCACCGAACTCACCTGCGGGCCGACCGACTTGACCACGATCTCGCGCGAGCCCATCACCGAGTCGACCCGGATCGCGGCGCGCTGGTCGCCGGTGCGGGCCAGCAGCAGCGGCAACTGGGCGTCGTCGCCGATGCGGTGGCCCGGCAGCCCGAGCAGCACGTTGAGTTCGTGGATCACGTACTCCTCGCCCGCATAGCCGAAGCTCGGGTGCTGCTGCATCAGCCGGCGCTCGAGGTCCTCGCGCTGGATGCGCGCGACGCCCTGCACCGACGACATCGGCACCGCGAACACCTGGTCGCCGAGGCGCACCAGGATGGCCTGGGTCACCGCCAGCGTGAACGGCAGGCGCACCGTGAACTCGGTGCCCTGGCCGCGCTGGCTGTCGATCGACAGCGAGCCGCCGAGCTGCTTGATCTCGCTCGCGACCACGTCCATGCCGACGCCGCGGCCGGCGATCTTGGTCACCTGCTCGGCGGTGGAGAAGCCGGTCTCGAGCACGAAGCCGAACAGGTCGCGGTCGGACAGTTGCGCATCGGGCCGCATCAGGCCGCGCTCGATCGCCTTGCGCCGGATCGCGTCGCGGTCCATGCCCTTGCCGTCGTCGGAGACCTTGATCACGACTTCCGTCGCCTCGCGGCCGACCGCGATCCGCACCAGGCCCTCGGAGGGCTTGCCGGCGCGGTCGCGCTCGGCCGGCGATTCGACGCCGTGCGCGAGCGCGTTGCGCAGCATGTGCTCGAACGGGGCCTTCATGCGCTCGAGCAGGTTGCGGTCCATTTCACCCTGCGCGCCCTCGACCTTGAGCGCGGCGCGCTTGCCGAGCTCGTCGGCGGTCTGGCGCAGCAGGCGGCGCAGGAACGGCACCACCGAGTCGAAGGGCACCATGCGCGTGCGCATGAGGCCCTCCTGCAGTTCGGAACTGACCCGCGACTGCTGCAGCAGCAGGGTTTCCGACTGCCGCGTGAGATCGTCCATCGCGGTCTGCAGGGCCACGAGGTCGTTGACCGATTCGGCCAGCGCGCGCGAGAGCTGCTGCAGGGTCGAGAAGCGGTCGAGCTCGAGCGGATCGAAGACCGCCTCGGCGCCGGTGGCCTCGGCCTCGCGCTGGTAGCGCGACAGGATCTGCGCCTCGGTCTCCATCTCGAGCTTGCGCAACTGCTCGCGCAGGCGGCTCACGGTCTGGTCGTGCTCGACCAGGTTGAAGCGGAACGAGCCCAGTTGCTGCTCCAGGCGCGACCGGTAGATCGACACCTCGCCGGCGAAGTTGACCAGCGCGTCGAGCAGGTCCGAGCGCACGCGGATCATCTCCTGCGGCGCGCGGATCAGGGTCTCGTCTTCCGGCAGCGCTTCGGGCAGCGCGCGCGGCGCGGTGCGCTGGCGCGGCGCCGGCCGCGTCGGCGGCTCGGCGGCCGCTGCCGGCGCGGCCTCAGGTTCCCCGGCGGGCGGCGCGGCCTCGGCGGCGGCGCCAGGCGCCGCGATCTCGAAGGACTCGCCCTCCACCAGGGCCTCGAAGCGGGCGATCATGTGCTGCGGCGTGCCTACCGCCTGGCGCCTGGCCACCCGGCCGACCATGCGATGCAGGCGATCGAAGGCGCGCTCCAGCGCATCGACCGAGGCGCGATTCATGTCCATGCGATCGCCGACCACCGCCTCGAGCAGCGACTCGACCGCGTGGCTGAGGTCGCCGACCCCGGCCAGGCCGACCGCGCGCGCGTTGCCCTTGAGCGTGTGCAGGTGCCGCTGCAGCCCGGTGATGGCTTCGTGGTCGGTGGGCGCCTCGCGCAGCCGCGCGACCAGCGCATCGGCCTTGTCGAGGATGTCGTTGCCTTCCTCGACGAAGATCTCGATCAGGTCCTCGTCCATGTCGGGCAGGACCAGCACGCCCTCGGGCTCGACATCCTCCGCGATCGGCTCGATGTCGAGCGTCGGAGTCGGCGTCGGAGTCGGCGTCGGCGTCGGAGTCGGCGACGGGGCCACGCGCGCGGCTTGCGCCGTGCTGCGGTCCTCGGGGAACGGCTCCGGCACCGAGGCCAGGTCCATGACCTCGATGGAGCCGGCCGCGGGCGCAACCTCGGCGACCGGTTCTGGCGCCGGCTCGCGCACAAGCTCCGCGGCGAAGTCCGGCGTTGCCTCGAGCGCCGCCGCGGCGTTCTCCGGGAAGGGCTCCCCGATCGACAACAGGTCGAGCGGATCGGTGTCCAGCGACGCCGACGCGGGCTCGCGGGCGGGCGTCGCCGCGATCAGCGCGTCGGCCTCCGCCAGCAATTCCGCGAAATCCTGGTCGCTGTCGGACGACAGGCCCGGCGGGAGCCGCTCGATCGCGGCTTCCTCGATGAATCCATCGAGCGCGTCGCGCTCGCCGACGACCGGCTCCTCGGCGGCTTCCTCTTCCAGCGCGAGGTCGAACACGCTGAACGCGTGCTCGGGCTCGGGCAGCGCGCTGCGCAATTGCTCGAGCCGCGCGGCGAGGCCGCTGGCGTCGGGCACCGGGGCGCCCGGGCGATCGAGCAGCGCGATCACGTCGGCGGTCAGGCGCACGGTATCGGCGATGGTGGCCAGCCCGGACGGGGTCGGCGCGCCGGCCTGGCCGCGCAGGCGCCGCACGTAGCCTTCGAGCGGGCCGACGACCTCGTTGATCGAGGGCACGTCGGCCATCGAGATCGCGCCATGCATGGTGTGCACCGCGCGCAGCACGGCCTCGGTCGCGGGCAGCGGCGCGCCGGAACGCTCGCAGGCTGCGAGCCAGTCGCGCACGACGCCGAGGTGGCCCTCGACCTCGCTGCGCAGGATCTCGAGCAGCATCGGGTCGAGCGCCGGCATGAACGGGCCGACATGCTCCGCCATCGAAACCGCGGACAGCGCCTCCGGCTCGAGCTCGCGCGACGGCGCCTCGATGGTCATCAACGAGGCGAGGTTGACCGTATCGGTGAGTTCGACCGGCGCCTCGACCTGCTCGAACGCGGGCCGCGGGCGCGGCACGCGCACGCGGCGCGTGCGCTTGACCTTGATCTTCTCGGCGGTGCGCAGCCAGGCTTCCTCCCCGGCCGTGAGCTTGTCGGCGACCGCCATGATGCCGGCCAGGTCGGCCTGCACCGGGCCCTCGCCGCGCAGTCCGGACAGCAACGGCGGCAACGCGGCGGCGGCATGGTCGAGCAAGGCCAGCACGGCCGCCGACGGCGGGATGCTCTTGTCGAGCACCCGGTTGAGCATGTTCTCGATCTTCCAGCTGAACTCGCCCAGGGCCATGGCGCCGACCAGGCGGCCGCTGCCCTTGAGCGTGTGGAACGAGCGCCGCACCGGCTTGAGCTTCTCGGCGTCGCCGATGTCGGCCTTCCACGCCGGCAGCTGGCGGTTGATGTTGTCGATTTCCTCCGCCACCTCCTCGACGAAGACCTCGCGGATCTCGTCGTCGATGTCGTCGGAGGGCACGGACTGGAAGCCGCCGGCCGGCGCCGCGCCGGCAGCGGACGCCGGTTCCGGCTCGACCTCGACTTCCTCCTCGACCTCGACCCATTCGTGGTCTTCCTCGTCGTCGCCGGTCTCGGCGAAGCGCAGGCCGTCGACGTCGTGGAGCTCCCGCGGCGCGGACGCGTCCGCGGACGGCGCCATGGCCCCGCCCTCGCCGCGCTCGATCCGGGCCAGGAACGCGTCAAGGCTGTCCTCGGCCAATTCGAGGCCGGGCAACTCCATGCCGCCGGCCTCCATGGCCGTGGCGACAGGGCTGGAAGACTGGCCGGTGAAGGCCGGCGCCACGGCGCCGGTGTCCGCGGACTCCAGCCGCGCCTGCTCGAGGCTGGCGCCGGCAAGCTCGCCCAGTTCGCTGACCGCGGCCGGCAGCGGCGCATCGGGGATCGGCCAGTAGCCGAGCGCCTCGAGGCTGCGGCGGGTGACGTCGAGGATGCGCTCGCGGCCCACGCGCTGGTCGCGCGCGGCCTCGAGGTAATACTCGATCGAGGCCAGGGTGTCGGCCAGGCGGTCCATCTGGTCGGTGGTCGGCACGCGCCGCAGGCGGATCAGTTCCACCTCGACGAAGCGCGCCAGCGCGTCGAGCAGCGACGCCGGCTCCTCCAGCGCGAGCATGCGCATGGCGCCGGCGATTTCCTCGATAAGGCGCGGGATCTGCCCGACCTTGGCGTGGTCCCACGGCGACTCGACGAAGGCCACGATGTCCTGCTTGGCCTGGTGCAGGTTGACCGAGGCCTCCTTCATCAGGGCCTCGAGGATCCGTCGCACCTCGGCCTGCGGCAGCTCGATCTCGCTGCTGCCGGCCGGCGGCGGTTCCTCGACCTCGGCGCCGCCCAGGGTCTGGATGTTCTCGTCCAGCGATGCCTCGACGTAGAGCAGCGCGCCGGCGACGTCGAGCAGGGCGCCCTCGTCGGCCTTGCGCGTGCCGCCGGCGATCTCGGCCAGGGCCTGGCGCTGCTCCTGCACGACCCGGCGCGGGACGCCCAGGCCCAGCATGCCCAGGGTGTCGGCCACGCGATCGAGCACGTCGGTCTGGGCCGACAGGTCGGTGGGATGGGCGTCCTGCGTGCGCAGATGCAGGTCCAGCGCATCCTTGACCCGCATCAGGTCTTCCTTGATCGCCGCCGACACGGTGTCGAGCAGCGCACGGTTCTTGCCCGACAGGCTGCCCTTGGCGTGCTCGAGCTCCTGCTCGCTCGGCAGCAGCGCGTCGAGTCGGTAGGTGCGGCGGATCTCGCCGACGCGCTCGCCCTCGGAGCGGGCGTGGGCGACGTAGTACAGGAGGTTCTTGGTCAGCTCGCGCGGCGGCTCGACCCGGAAGCTCTGTTCGCCGGCCTCGGCCAGGCGCTTGATCTCGCGGTCGATGCGCCCGTACAGGACCTTGAGCGCCGGGGATGCCTCGATCGCGCCCGACTGGACCGCATCGAGCACGCCAGCCGCCACCCACCACAGGCGCCGCGCCTCGTCCTGGCTGCAGATCGCGCGCAGCCGGTCGAGCGTGCCCTGCAGGCCGGTGATCGCGCGCTGCGGCTCGAGGTTGCGGAACCAGTGCAGCAGCCCGGCCTGGAAATTCATGCGCAACCGCGCCGACAGCGCCTTGAGCTCGAGCTCCGGCACCGCACGGTCGGGACCCGCCGCGCTGCGCGGCAGCGGCGCGCCGAGGTCGGGCGAGAACAGCACGCTTTCCGACAGCAGCTTCTCGCCGCGGCAGGCGCGCAGGTCGTTGAGCAGCGGCAGCAGGACGATCGGGATGTCCTTGTGGCCGCTCTGCAGGCGCTCGAGGTAATCGGGCAGCTGCACGATGCCGCGCATCAGCACCGCGTAGGTTTCGTCCTTCTGCCGCACCTGGCCGTCGAGCAGCGAGTGCGCGACGCGCTCCATCTCCTCGACCACCATCGCGGCGCCGTAAAGCTCGACCATGCGCAGCGTGCCCTGCACCTGGTGCAGGTACGTGGCGCAGAAGCGCATCAGGCTGGAGTCGGCCGGATCCTCGACGTAAGCCTCGAGCGCCTGGCGCGCCTGCTTGAGGGTCTCGTCCAGTTCCTGCTTCACCCAGTTCAGGGTGGTGAAGTCGAGGTCGTCTTGGAGTCGCATGTCGGGCTCTGGGCGTTCCGGTACCGGGCAGGGTCGGTCCGGCCTTGGTTCAGGTTCTTTGGAAGGCCAGCGTCTGCGGGCCGCCCAGGCGTACGGTGGATGCGGGCGTGTAGCCGAGCACTTCGCCCGGGCCCAGCACGACGAGGCCGCCGGGCTTGAGCAGGGCGGCCAGCGCGTCGAGCAGCGCCACGCGGCGCTCGCGCGCGAAATAGATCAGCACGTTCTGGCAGTAGACCAGGTCGAGGCGCTTGAGCGGCGCGCGCGCGATGTCCATCAGGTTGAACTGCACGAAGCCGACCCGCCGCCGCAGCGCGTCGACGATGCGGAAGCTGTCTTCCTCGTCGGGCTCGCAGTAGCGCGCCTGGCAGTCGACCGGGATCTCGTCGGCCTTGGCGCGCGGATAGCAGGCGGCGCGCCCCACCGCCAGCGCCGGGGCGCTGATGTCGGTGGCGGTGATGCCGAAGTAGGCCTTGCCCGCGGTGAGGCGGTCGAGCGCGCGGTCGAGCGCCATGGCCAGGGTGAAGGCCTCCTCGCCGGTCGAGCAACCCACGCTCCAGGCGTGGATCGCGTCGACGTCGCCGCGCGCCAGGTACGCCGGCAGCCACTGCTCGGCGACCAGGTCCAGCGAGGGCACGTGGCGGAAGAAGTGGGTCTGGTGCACGGTGAGGCGGTCGACCAGCGTCGCCCACTCGATCGCGCCCCGCGGCCCGGCGAGCAGCTGCTCGAAGTAGGCGGCGAAGCTGGCGAACCCGGTTTCGCGCAGGCGCGAGCGCACGCCGGTGACGAGGAAGGACTTGCGATCGGGCGGCACGACCACGCCGGTCCGGCGCTCGAGCAGGCCGACCCAGCGCGAGAACTCGGCGTCGTCCATGCCCGGCAGGTGCGCCGGGCCGGACCACTTGGCTGCCGCCATGCCCATGGGAGGGGCCGTCGCGCCGTCAGCCCGGCAGCTTGAAGTCGGCCACCGACCTTCTCAGGTCCGCGGCAAGCTGCGCGAGGTTGCCGATCGACTCGGCCGTCTGGCTGGCGCCGACCGAGGTCTGGGTGGTGATTTCCTGGATCACGTTCATGGTCGCCGAGATGTTGGTGGCGGCGGCCGACTGCTGGCGCGCGGACTCGGAGATGCTTTGAATGAGGTCGGCAAGGTCGTTCGAGACCTTCTCGATCTCGCCCAGCGCGAGGCCGGCGTCCTCGGCCAGGCGGGCGCCCGCGACCACCTCGGCGGTGGTCTGTTCCATCGAACTCACCGCCTCGTTGGTGTCGGACTGAATCGTCTGCACCAGGGTCTCGATTCGCTTGGTCGCGCCCGAGGCGCGCTCGGCGAGTCGCTGCACTTCGTCGGCCACGACCGCGAAACCGCGGCCCGCCTCGCCGGCGGACGCGGCCTGGATCGCGGCGTTGAGCGCCAGGATGTTGGTCTGCTCCGAGATGTCGTTGATGAGCTCGACGATCGAGCCGATTTCCTGCGAGCTCTCGCCCAGGCGCTTGATTCGCTTCGAGGTCTCCTGGATCTGGTCGCGGATCGAGTCCATGCCCTGGATCGTCTGGCGCACGACGGCGGCGCCCTTGGAGGCGATCTGCACCGAGCGCTGGGCGACGTCGGCCGATTCGGCCGAGTTCTTCGACACCTCGTCGATCGAGACCGCGATCTCGTTGATCGCGGCCGAGGCCGAGGTGATCTGCTGCGCCTGGTGCTCGGCGGCTTCGGCCAGGTGCATCGCGGTGGCCTGGGTTTCCTGCGCGGCCGCGGCGACCTGCACCGCGGTCTCGTTGATCGTGGTCACCAGGGAGCGCAGGGCCTCGACCGCGAAGTTGATCGAGTCCGCGATCGCGCCGGTGATGTCCTCGGTCACGGTCGCCTTCACCGTGAGGTCGCCCTCGGCCAGCGAGCCCATCTCGTCGAGCAGCCGGAGAATGGCTTCCTGGTTGCGCTGGTTGAGGTCGGCGGTGGCCTGCATGGTGCGGCGCTGGCCCTGGTTGTAGGCGAAGGCCGCGCCACCGAGGCCCAGCAGCGCGGCCGCGCCGGCGACGATGGTCCAGAACAGCGACGGGAACGGGCGCTTGCCCGGCAGCTGCGCCACCGCGGCGGAGACGTCCTTGCTCTGTTCCAGCAGGCCCTTTGAATCGAGCACGATGGCGTCGGCGGCCTCGGTGACCTCGAACAGGTCGGTCGACGCGCCCTGGATCTTGTCGACGTTCTGGCCGACCTCGTTGAAGATCTCGAACACCTGGTTGAGGATGCCGCGCGCGGTCGGGTCGGTCAGCGCCTTGATGTTGAGTTCGGTCGAGCCGTTCATCAGGCCGTCGAGCACGCGGCCGTAGATCTGCGCGTCGCGGCCGAAGGAATCGGCGGCGGTCACGGCGAGGTCGCCGCCCTTGAGGATCTCGGATACGCGGCGGAGCATGCGGTCGGCGAGCAGCATCTGGCGGGTGGCCATGTAAATCTGCGATGCCGGCGCGTCGCGCTCCGTGAGCACGCGCACGATTTCCTCCATGCGCGCGGTCAGCAGCGGGATCTTGGCGCTGAAGTCGGCCGCGGTCTGGGTCATGTCCAGCACCAGCTGCTGGCGGCCCAGGATCGTGTCGGCATTGCCCTTGATCGGCTGCCAGGCGTCGGACAACTCCTTGACCGGGGCGCCGACCTGGGTGCCGTAGGCGGGCATGCCGGTCTTGGGGTCGCCGGCGGAGAGCTGGGTGATGCCGGCCTCGACCAGGTCGCGCGTGGACTTGAGCTCGGCGAAGGCGTCGATGTTGCCGCCGGCGGCCTCGCGCGCGAAGGTCGCGATCTGCTGCGACAGCACCTGCACGTCGGTGGCCTTGGTGATGGCCTGGCGGTCGTCCTCGTTCCTGACGCCCGAGAAGTAGGTATTCGCCACCAGCAGCCCCAGCGCCAGCAGCAGCAGCGGGATCCAGAATCGGATGCTGGAGGACTGCGTCCGGCCCATCGCGCCCGTCGTCGAACTCATGTCACGTCACCCCAATTTGGTGCCTGGCGCGGGTCCATCCCGTCACCCGGCGGCTTGCTGGAAATCCGGCGTCCTGACCAGCGTCGTCATGCTGAAAACGCCCCACTCGGTACCGCCGAGCTCGTACCGCCGCGGGACAAATCGTTCGTAGCGCTCGTCCTGCTCGCCGTCGGACAGCGGGACGTTCTCGTCGGTGAAATTGCGCTGGCCCAGCACCTCGTCGATCAGCAGGCCGACGGCGCCGCCGGCCTGGCGCGCGACCAGCACGCGCGAACGGTCGCCGATCGGGGTGCGATCGCCCTCGATGAAGCCGCGCAGGTCGACGATCGCGACCAGGTTGCCGCGGATGTTGGCCACGCCCAGCAGCCAGGGCTTGGTCCCCGGAATGGTGGTCATCGGCGGCAGGGTCAGGATTTCGCTGACCTCCGCGATGCCGCTGACGAGATGGTGGGTGCCGACCCGGAAGGCGATCCCGCGCCACAGGCCCGGCGCCTCGACCTGCTCGGCCGCGCCGGCGACGTGCGCCTGCGCCTGCCGCTCGTAGTCGAGGAGCAGGTCGAAGGGGGTGACGCTGTGCGTCACATTGTCGGTCGCTGGGTACATCAATGCGGCAGCAGGTTCTGGATCCGCGCGATCAGGTCGCGCTCCTCCACGGGCTTCACGATGAAGTCCTTGGCTCCCTGCCGGAGACCCCACACGCGATCCGTTTCCATGCCCTTGGTGGTCACGATGATCACCGGGATCTCGCTGGTCTCGGGGTCGCGGCTCAGGCTGCGGGTGGCCTGGAAACCGTTCATGCCAGGCATGATCACGTCCATCAGGATCAGGTCCGGCCTTTCGGTCTTTGCAAGATCCATACCGGACTCCGCGCTGGCCGCGCTGGAGACACGGTGGCCCGCGCGCTCAAGCATGCCCGAGAGCACCTTCACGTCGGTCGGCGAGTCATCGACTATCAGGATGTGCGCCATGCCTGTTCCCCTGCCGGCTGGTCGTCCAGTCCGTTCAACCCTTGAGGTCGACGTGCTTGCGGATCGCTCCGAGCAGCTCCTCGCGGGTGAACGGCTTGGTCAGGTACTGCTCCGCACCCACGATCCGGCCACGGGCCTTGTCGAAAATGCCGTCCTTGGACGAGAGCATGATCACCGGCGTCGAACGGAACATCGTGTTGTTCTTGATCAGCGCGCAGGTCTGGTAGCCGTCGAGCCGCGGCATCATGATGTCGACGAAAATGATCTGCGGCTGCTGGTCCGAAATCTTGGCCAGCGCCTCGAAGCCGTCGGTGGCGGTGACGACGTCGCAGCCTTCCTTCTTGAGGAGGGTTTCGGCGGTGCGGCGGATGGTCTTCGAGTCGTCGATGACCATCACCTTGAGGCCCGCCAGACTGCCTTCGTTGTTAGCGTCGTCCACTGTCTCCACCGTGTGCGTGGCCACCGGGGCCCCGGATGCATGCAATTGCCGGGCCGCGGCGCTGGGCCGGGTCCGGCGGCGTGCACGATTCCTGAACAATCTGTCCGAGGCTGTTTAACCTTGTAGCGAAAGCATGTCAAGTAAATCGTGCAAGTGCATTGAACTTTCAGGAAATTCGTTCTGCGAAATGGTCCTCCGACCGGGCCATTCGCTGACGGTAGTATAGGCCTCGCGCCGACACCCGCCGGCGTCGCCGCCACTCTGCCAGGGAACCCGATCGTGAGCCTTGCCATAGGCGTGCTGATGGATCCGATCGGCGCGATCAAGCCGAAGAAGGACAGCACCTTCGCCATGCTGCTCGAGGCCCAGCGCCGCGGGCACCGGCTGCAGTACCTGACCCAGGGCGACCTGCAGGTGCGCGACGGCGTCGCCCTGGGGCGCTGCGCCGGACTTGGCGTGCAGGACGATGCCGCCGGCTGGTACACGCTGGCCGCGCCCGCGTGGCGGCCGCTGGCGGAACTGGACGTGGTGCTGGCGCGCAAGGACCCGCCGTTCGACGGCCACTTCCTCCACGACACCCTGGTGCTGGAATTCGCCGCGCGCGCCGGCACGCTGGTGGTCAACGCGCCGCAGGCGCTGCGCGATGCCAACGAGAAGCTCTATGCCCAGGCCTTCCCGCAATGCTGCCCGCCGACCTGCGTGGCGCGCGACGCGGAAGTGCTGCGCGCCTTCGTGCGCGAGGTCGGCGACGCCGTGCTCAAGCCGCTCGACGGCATGGCCGGGCGCTCGATCTTCAAGACCCGCGGCGACGACCCCAACCTGAACGTGATCCTCGAGACCCTGACCCGCGACGGGCAGGAACTGGCGATGGCGCAGCGCTTCGTCCCGGAGGCCGTGCTGGGCGACAAGCGCATCCTGCTGATCGACGGCGAGCCGGTGCCATACGCCCTGGCGCGCATCCCGCAGGGCACCGACTTCCGCGGCAACATGGCCCGCGGCGGCAAGGCCGTGGGCCAGCCGCTGTCGGAGCGCGACCGCTGGATCTGCGCGCAGGTCGCGCCGGAACTGCGGCGGCGCGGCCTGGTCTTCGTCGGGCTCGACGTGATCGGCGACTTCCTCACCGAGATCAACGTCACCAGCCCGACCGGCATCCGCGAGCTCGATGCGCAATGCGGCCTCAACATCGCCGCGCTGCTGTTCGACCGCATCGAGGCGCTGCGCGCGCAAGGCCGCCGCCCGGGCGCATGAACGCGCGCGCGGCCGATCTCGAGCCCGTGCATGGCCCGCGCATCGGGCCACGCGAGCGCGTGCGCGTCACCACCGCCTTCGCGGCGCTGCTGCACGCGGTGGTCATCCTGGGCGTGGGCTTCGCCCTCGAGGACCCCGCCGCCAGCCTGCCGGCGCTGGACGTGATCCTGGTCCAGACCAGCACCGCGGAGAAGCCCAGGGATCCGGACTTCCTGGCCAACGCCACCCAGCGCGGCGGCGGCGAGCACGACAAGGCCGAGCGGCCGCGCGAGCCGGTGTCGAGCCCGGTGCCGAAACTGCAGCCCGGCCTGGCGCCGACGCCGATGCGCGCCAGCGCACCGAAGCCGCAGCCGCGGCAACCGACGCCGGTGGTCGCGACCACGCAGTCGAAACAGGTGGTCGAGCGCAGCGAGGACGCGCTCGAAGTGCCGCCGCTGGACGTGCCCAGCGGACGCGAGCTGATCGAGCGCAGCATGGAGATGGCGCGGCTCGCGGCCGAGATCGAGCGCCAGTCGCAGGCCTATGCCAAGCGGCCCAAGCGCAAGTTCCTCAACGCCAACACGCAGGAGTACGCCTACGCGGCCTACATGCGCGCGTGGGTGGCGCGGGTCGAGCGCATCGGCAACCTCAATTTCCCGAGCGAGGCGCGCACGCGCCGGATCACGGGCCAGCTGGTGCTGACGGTGCAGGTGCGCAAGGATGGGACAGTGGCGAACGTGGAGATCATCCAGCCCAGCGGCTACCAGCTGCTGGACGAGGCCGCGGTCGGCATCGTGCGCCTGGCCGAACCCTTCACCCCGCTGCCCGATACCGGCGACCAGACCGACATCCTGCACATCACGCGCACCTGGCAGTTCAAGCCCGGCGGCACCCTCGGCACGCAATAGGCCGGCCCGGGCCGCGGCGGGTCCGGGGTAGAATCGGGGCATGCCCGACACCACGTGGCTCACCGATCACTTCCTCATCGCGATGCCGTCGATGCTGGATCCCAATTTCAGCCGCGGCGTCACCTTCGTCTGCCAGCACACCCGCGATGGCGCGATGGGGATCCTGGTCAACCGCCGCTCGGACCTTTTGCTCTCCGACGTGCTGGCGCAGATGAAGCTCAAGACCGCGCTCGACGCGGTCGCCAACGCGCCGGTCTACATCGGCGGCCCGGTCCAGCCCGAGCGCGGCTTCGTGCTGCACTCGCGCGGCGGCGACTGGGACTCCAGCTTCGACATCTCCGACCAGCTCTCCGTGACCACCTCGCGCGACATCCTCGCCGCGATCGCCGAAGGCCAGGGCCCGGCCAACGCGCTGGTGGCGCTGGGCTACGCCGGCTGGACCGCGGGCCAGCTCGACCAGGAGATCCTCGACAACGCCTGGCTGACCGCGAAGGCGGATCCGGCGCTGATCTTCGGCACGCCCTGCGAGCAGCGCTGGAGCGCGGCCGCGCGCCTGGTCGGGGTCGATGCCAGCCAGCTTTCCGACTACGCCGGGCACGCCTGAACATGACCGCGGCAGCGGCATCCGCGAACGCCGGGCCGCCGACCCGCGTGCTCGGCTTCGACTACGGGACGCGCCGCATCGGCATGGCCTTCGGCCAGCGCGTGACCGGCACCGCGACCGCGCTGGCGGTGGTGCCCAACGGCGCCGCGGGACCGGCCTGGGCGCCGATCGACGCGGCGCTGCGCGAGTGGACGCCGGATGCGCTGGTGGTCGGCCTGCCGCTCGCGCTCGACGGCACCGAGCAGCCGATGACCGCGCAAGCGCGCGGCTTCGCGCGGCGCCTCGCCGAGCGCTACCGGCTCCCGGTGCACGCGCACGACGAACGCATGACTTCGATCGAGGCGGCGCGCCGCTTCGCCGCCGCGCGCCGCGCCGGCGTCGCGCGCGCGCGCGCGGCCGACACGCTCGACTCGGTTGCCGCGCAGGTGATCGTGGAGTCCTTCCTGGCCGCCACCGGAGCCGCGACGACATGAGCCGCAGCCACGCCCCAGCCCTGCCCGACGCCGATGACCTGATCGAGGCCCTGGCCGGCGCGCTGCAACAGCGCCTGCAATTGCGCGGCATCGAATCGCCGTGCCTGGTGGGAGTGCAGACCGGCGGGGTGTGGGTCGCCGGGCGCCTCGCGCAGAGGCTGGGCTGGACCCAGCCGGTCGGCGTGCTCGACATCAGCTTCCATCGCGACGATTTCGGCCGCAACGGGCTCAACCCCAGCGTGCACCCCTCGCACCTGCCTTGGGACGTGGACGGGCGCGACGTGGTGCTGGTCGACGACGTGCTCTACACCGGCCGCACCGCGCGCGCCGCGCTCAACGAGATCTTCGACTGGGGCCGCCCGGCCTCGGTCACGCTGGCGGTGCTGGTGGCGCGCGACGGGCGCGAATTGCCGATCCAGGCCGACGTGCAGGGGACCGCGTTGGCGCTGGGTCGCGGCCAGCACCTCAAGCTGCGCGGGCCCGAGCCGCTGCGCCTGGAACTGGTCGGGGACGGGGCCTGACATGGGCCGGGTCCAGCACGATGGCGACGGGCGCCTGCGCCACCTGCTGAGCCTCGAGGACCTGCCGCGGCGCCAGCTGGAGGAACTGCTCGATACCGCCGAGGCGCTCGCGGCCGCGACCGGCGGCAAGGTCAAGAAGCTGCCGCTGCTGCGCGGCCGCACCGTGGTCAACCTGTTCTTCGAGCCCTCCACCCGCACGCGCGTGAGCTTCAGCCTCGCCGCCTCGCGGCTGTCGGCCGACGTGGTCGACTTCGACGTCGGCGCCTCGTCGGCGAGCAAGGGCGAGAGCGTGCTCGACACCCTGCGCACGCTCGAGGCCATGCACTGCGACCTGTTCGTGGTGCGGCACCGGGAGAACGGCACGCCGGAGTACCTCGCGCGCCACGTGCGCCCGGGCGTCGCGGTCATCAACGCCGGCGACGGCAATCACGCCCACCCGACCCAGGGCCTGCTCGACGCCTACACCATCCGCCAGCGCAAGGGCCGCGACTTCTCGCGCCTGGTGGCGCTGATCGTCGGCGACGTGCTGCATTCGCGGGTGGCGCGCTCGGACATCGACGCCCTGCGCACGCTGGGCATCGGGGAACTGCGCGTGTGCGCGCCGGAAACCCTGCTGCCGGCCGATCCGCTGCCGGGCGTGCGCGTGTTCCACGACATCGGGCGCGCGTTGCTCGACGTCGACGTGGTGATGATGCTGCGGCTGCAGAAGGAACGCATGCAGGCCTCGGCCATTCCCGACGACGCGAGCTACTTCAGCCGCTACGGCCTGACCCCGGAGCGGCTCGCGCTGGCCAAGCGCGATGCCATCGTGATGCACCCCGGCCCGATGAACCGCGGCGTGGAAATCGCATCCGGGGTCGCGGACGGCCCGCAGTCGGTGATCCTGCAGCAGGTCTCGAACGGCCTGGTGGTGCGGATGGCGGTGATGGCGCACCTGATGGGCGCGCCCGGTACCTGAAGCCGGTCCCACGGGGGAAGGCAATGGCGCGGCCTGGTTCCGTGATTCATTCGAAGCGGGTCCGCGCCGCCGGCCCTTCGAGCGGAGGCGAGAGTCGTTCCGAGCCGGAGCTCGAAGGGCCGGCGGCGCGGACCGTTGCAGGTCGCCGCGGTCGCGGCAGCTGCGCTACTGCTCGATCAGCTCGACGCCGTCGAGGCCCTGCGACAGCGTGTGCGCGTCGCCGCCCTGGGCGAGCTTGATGCGCAGGCGCACCTCGTTGGCCGAGTCGGCGTGGCGCAGCGCATCCTCGTAGCTGATCTCGCCCGACTGGTAGAGCTCGAACAGGCTCTGGTCGAAGGTCCGCATGCCGAGGTTGGTCGATTCCTTCATGACTTCCTTGAGCTTGTGGATCTCGCCGTCGCGGATGTAGTCCTGCACCAGCGGGGTGCCGAGCATCACCTCCATCGCGACCCGGCGCGCCTTGCCGTCGGGCGTGGGGATGAGCTGCTGCGCGACGATGCCCTTGAGGTTGAGCGAGAGGTCCATCAGCACCTGCGGGCGCCGGTCCTCGGGGAAGAAGTGCAGCACGCGGTCGAGCGCCTGGTTGGCGTTGTTGGCGTGCAGGGTGCACAGCACCAGGTGGCCGGTCTCGGCGAAGGCGACCGCGTGCTCCATGGTCTCGCGGGTGCGCACCTCGCCGATCATGATCACGTCGGGGGCCTGGCGCAGGGTGTTCTTGAGCGCGTTCTCCCAGGTGTCGGTGTCGATGCCGACCTCGCGCTGGGTGACGATGTTGCCCTCATGCTTGTGCACGAACTCGATCGGGTCCTCGATCGTGATGATGTGGCCGGTGGAGTTCTGGTTGCGGTAGCCGATCATCGCCGCGAGCGAGGTCGACTTGCCGGTGCCGGTCGCGCCCACGAACATGATGATGCCGCGCTTGGTCATCGCCAGGGTCTTGACGATCGCCGGCAGGTTCAGTTCCTCGACGGTCGGGATGCGGGTCTCGATCCGGCGCAGCACCATGCCGACCTGGTTGCGCTGGTAGAAGCAGCTGACGCGGAAACGGCCCACGCCCTGCATCGAGATCGCGAAGTTGCACTCGTGGGTCTTCTCGAACTCCTCGCGCTGCGAGGGCGTCATCACGTTGAGGACCATGTCGCGGCTCTGCTGCGCCGTGAGCGCGGTCTGCGTGATCGGCTGGATGCGGCCGTTGACCTTCATCGACGGCGGCAGGCCGGCCGTGATGAACAGGTCGGAGGCCTTCTTGTGCACCATCAGCTTCAGGAAGCTGGAAAAGTCCACGGAGCTCACGGGCGACACCTCTACGATTTGCAGTTCGGCTTCGAGTGCCGATTCAGTACCTCCACAACCCCGGGCCGGCTTCCGCCGGCCGCCCCCCTTGACTCAAGGGGGGCTCATTGCGCGCGGGCAATCTCTTGCCGCGTTCCGAGCAGGGAGCTAGTCGAAGATCTTCTTGTCCTTGGCGTAGCCGGTGGCTTGCTGGCGGGTGACGAGGCCGCGGCGCACGAGGTCGAGCAGGCACTGGTCCAGCGTCTGCATGCCGTACTGCTGGCCGGTCTGGATCGAGGAGTACATCTGCGCGACCTTGTCCTCGCGGATCAGGTTCCGGATCGCGGGGATGCCGACCATGATCTCGTGCGCCGCGATGCGGCCGCCGCCGACCTTCTTGAGCAGCGACTGCGAGACCACCGCGCGCAGCGATTCCGAAAGCATGGAGCGCACCATCGGCTTCTCGCCGGCCGGGAAGACGTCGATGATGCGGTCGACGGTCTTGGCCGCGCTCGAGGTGTGCAGGGTGCCGAACACCAGGTGCCCGGTCTCCGCGGCGGTCAGCGCCAGGCGGATGGTCTCGAGGTCGCGCAACTCGCCGACCAGGATGTAGTCCGGATCCTCGCGCAGGGCCGAGCGCAGGGCCTCGTTGAAGCCATGGGTGTCGCGGTGCACCTCGCGCTGGTTGACCAGGCACTTCTGCGAGGTGTGCACGAACTCGATCGGGTCCTCGATGGTGAGGATGTGCCCGTACTCGTTCTTGTTGACGTGGTCGACCATCGCCGCCAGCGTGGTCGACTTGCCCGACCCGGTGGGGCCGGTGACCAGGATCAGGCCCTGCGGCTGGTTGATCAGTTCCTTGAAGATCTTGGGACAGGCAAGGTCCTCGAGGGTCCAGATCTCGGTCGGGATGGTGCGGAACACCGCGCCCGCGCCGCGGTTCTGGTTGAAGGCGTTGACGCGGAAGCGCGCCAGGCCCGGGATCTCGAACGAGAAGTCGACCTCGAGGAACTCCTCGTAGTCGCGCCGCTGCTTGTCCGACATGATGTCGTACACCAGCGAGTGGATCGACTTGTGGTCGAGCGCCGGGATGTTGATCCGGCGCACGTCGCCGTCGACGCGGATCATCGGCGGCAGCCCGGCCGACAGATGCAGGTCGGAGGCCTTGTTCTTGACCGAGAATGCCAGCAGCTCAGCAATATCCATGCCTTCCCCCGCGCGAGCGATTGCTACAATCCACCTCAAGGAATGCGCCCAAGTCGCGCATCCGATTCGAGTATAGCCCGGTTGTGCGACCCCGGAGGGGGCCGCCGGCCGGCTGCCGACCCCTCCTAGCCTGCACGCCGCATGCCAGCCCGAACCGAGACCTACGACACGATCCAGGCGCGGATCCACGCGGCCGCGGCCCCGCTCGGAACCGCCGTGCGCCTGCTGGCGGTGAGCAAGACCCAGCCGGCCGCCGCGGTGCGCGCGCTCGCGGCGCGGGGCCAGCGCGACTTCGGCGAGAACTACGTCCAGGAGGCGCTGGCCAAGCAGCGCGAGCTGGCCGACCCGGCCTTGCGCTGGCACCTGATCGGGCCGCTGCAGTCGAACAAGTGCCGCGAGGCGGCCCGCCATTTCGACTGGCTGGAGAGCCTGGACCGGCCCAAGCTGGTGCCGCTGCTGGCGCGCGAGCGCCCGGCGGCATCGGCGCCGCTCAACGTGCTGGTGCAGGTCAACGTCGACGACGAGGACTCCAAGTCCGGTTGCGCGCCGGAGCAGGCGCTGGCGCTGTGCGAGGCGGTCGCGGCGCAGCCGCGCCTGGCCTTGCGCGGGCTGATGGCCATTCCGGCGCCGCGCGCGCGGATGGATGCGCGGCGGGCGTCGTTCCAGCGCATGCATGCGCTGTTCGCCTCGATCAGGCCCCGCTTCCCCGGCTTCGATACCCTGTCGATGGGCATGAGCGAGGACTTCGAAATGGCGATCGCCGAGGGCGCGACCGAGGTCCGGATCGGCAGCGCGTTGTTCGGCGCGCGGCCGGGCTGAATCCCGGGGCGCGCTGGCCAGCGAGCGGCGGTCGCGACTAAAGTCGCGCCTACAGGGCGGTCCGGAATCCACGTTCGATGCCTCATCCTCGTGTGGCCTTCATCGGCGGCGGCAACATGGCGCGCAGCCTGGTCGGCGGGCTGGTTCGCCGCGGCCATCCGCCGGCGCTGATCGCGGTCGCGGAGCCGCAGGCCACCGCGCGCGCGGCCCTGGCCGCCGACTTCGGCGTCGCCACCAGCGCGGACAACGCCGAGGTCGCGCAAGGCGCCGCGGTGCTGGTGCTCGCGGTCAAGCCGCAGGTCATGCGCGAAGTCTGCGCCGGCCTGCGCGCGATCGTCGCCGCCGACCGGCCCCTGGTGGTGTCGATCGCCGCCGGCGTCCGCATCGACCAGTTCGCGCGCTGGCTCGGCGCCGGGGTCGCGGTGGTCCGCGCGATGCCCAACACCCCGGCCCTGATCGGCGCCGGCATCTCCGGCCTGGTCGCGAACGCCGTGGCGGACGCGGCGCAGCGGGCGCTGGCCGAAGGCATCCTGCGCGCCGCCGGCGCCACGGTGTGGATCGGCGAGGAAGCGCTGATGGACGCGGTGACCGCGGTCTCGGGCAGCGGTCCGGCCTATTTCTTCCTCCTGATCGAGGCCCTCGAGCAGGCGGCCGTGGCACAGGGACTGCCGGCGGATACAGCCCGCGAGCTGGTGCTGGCGACCGCCGCCGGCGCGGCGCGCATGGCGGCCGAGGGCGGCGTGGACGCGGCCACGCAGCGCGCGCGCGTGACCTCGCCCGGCGGCACCACCGCGGCGGCGATCGAGGCGCTGGAGGCCGGCGGACTGCGCGCCCTGGTGGCCGCGGCGGTCGCCCGCGCGACCGCGCGCGGGCGCGAACTTTCCAACGCCATCCAGGACTGAGGCCATGGGCTACTTCGCCAATGCCGGCAACCTCATCGTCACCTTCGTGTTCGGCATCCTGCTGTTCATCGTGCTGCTGCGCGTGCTGCTGCAACTGGTGCGCGCGAACTTCTACAACCCGATCTGCCAGGCGATCTACAAGCTCACCAATCCGGTCCTGATGCCGCTGCAGCGCATGCTGCCGGTGTGGCGCGGGCTCAACACCGCCGGCTGCGTGGTCGGCTGGCTGCTCGCCTGCCTGTGGGTGGCGATCCCGGTGTGGATGGCGGGGCGCGGCGTCGGCCCGCTGGCACTCGCGGTGCTGGGCTTCGCGCAGCTGCTCTCGTTCGCGCTGCAGACCCTGTTCTGGATCACCCTGGTGCGGGTGATCCTGTCGTGGGTCAATCCGGATTTCGACCAGCCGGCCGTGCCGCTGGTGTACCGGATCTCGGACCTGCTGCTCAAGCCGTTCCAGCGCGTGCTGCCGCCGCTGGGCGGCTTCGACCTCTCGCCGCTGGTGGCGCTGCTGGCGGTGCAGCTGGCGCAGGCGCTGGTGGTCGCGCCGCTGTTCGGCTTCGGCGCCTCGCTGGCCGGCGCCGGTTGAGGCGACGCATGCGCCGCCGCCCGCACCTCCTTGCCTGCCTCGTTGCGCCGCTCCTGGCGCTCGCGCTGCCGGTGCCGGCACGCGCCGAGCAGTTCCGGACCTTCGGCGAGTACGAGGTTCATTTCAACGCGGTGCGCTCCGACTTCATCGCGCCCGAGGCCGCGGCGCAGCACGGACTCACGCGCTCGGCGACGCGCGGGCTGCTCAACGTGGCGATCCTGCGGCGCAAGGCCGATGGCGGCCAGGTCCACAGCGAGGCGACCCTGACCGTCAGCGTGCGCGGGAGCGAGGGCGAGGCGCGCACGGTGCGCATGCGCCCGATCCGCGAGCCGGGCGTGCTGTACTACATCGGCGAGTTCCGCATCGCCGGCGCGGACAGCTACCGCTTCGAGCTCGGGGTGCAACCCGCGGATGGTACCGAGCGCTTCGACATCCGCTTCAGCCAGCAACTGCTGGCCGACTGAAGCAGGCGCCGATGAGCGAACTGCTGCTGGTCCGCCACGGGCAAGCCTCGTTCGACAAGGCGCACTACGACGAGCTCTCGCCCGTCGGCCACCGCCAGGCCACCCTGCTGGGCGAGTGGATGGCCGCGCGCGGGATGGAGTTCGACGCCGTGGCCTGCGGCACCATGGAGCGCCACCGCGACACCCTGGCTGCGATCGTGCGCGCCTACGGCACGCGCCGCCTGCGCCTGCCGACGGCGCGGATGGCGGAGGCGATCAACGAATACGAGCATCGCAACATCCTCGCCGCGTTCGCGCGGCGCGAGCCCGCGCACCCCGCGGTGCAGGCCTCCGAGGACGGGCGCAGCCGCGATCCGCGCCGGCTGTTCGATTTCCTGCGCGCCGCGCTGGGTGCCTGGGCCAGCGGTGCGCTGGACGACGACGTGCTCGAGACCTGGTCCGCCTTCCGCGCCCGCATCGGCGCGGCCGCGCAGGAGCTGGCCGAACTGGCGCGCCAGCACCGCCGGGTGCTGGTGGTGAGTTCCGGCGGCGTGATCTCGCAGCTCGCGCAGCGCGCGCTCGACTGCCCCGACGCGCGCGCGGTCGAGCTGAACCTGAGCCTGCGCAACAGCGCGATGTGCGAGCTGCGCGCGCTCGACGGGCATTTCCTCCTGTCGAGCTGGAACGTGCTGCCGCACCTGTCGGCGCCGAGCCTGCGCGAACTGTGGACCTACTATTGACCCGGGGGCGTCGCCGGTTGTCGCCGGCCGACGTGGATGCCGCCCGCAGGACCTGCCGATGAACGACCCGCTCGCACTGCCCGAGGCCGAACTCGCGCGCTACCTCGAGGCGCAACTGGCCGGCTTCCGCGGCCCGCTCAGCGCCACCAAGTTCAAGGGCGGCCAGTCCAACCCGACCTATCTCATCGAGGCGGCGTCGGGCCGCTATGTCCTGCGGCGCAAGCCGCCCGGCCGGCTGCTGGCCTCGGCCCATGCGGTGGACCGCGAGTACCGCGTGCTGGGCGCGTTGCACGGCAGCGCGGTGCCGGTCGCGCAGCCGCTGCACCTGTGCGTGGATGAAGGCGTGATCGGCAGCATGTTCTACCTGATGCAGCACGTGGCCGGGCGCGTTTACTGGGATCCCGCGCTGCCGGAGCTGGCGCCGGCGCAGCGCGGCGCGGTGTACGCCGAGATCATGCGCGTGCTGGCGGCGCTGCACGCGATCGACCCGGCGGCAGTCGGGCTGGCGGGCTACGGCA
>JAGOEZ010000172.1 GCA_017997455.1 Lysobacterales bacterium
AGCGCCGGCAACGCGATCAATGCCAAGCGGATGAAGACGCGCATGGATTGCTCCAGTTCGAGGATTCGCGCACCTGCAACCCCGCGGCGCGCCGCGAGGCGATCGTTGCGCCGATGCCGCAACCATGCCCGACCCGGGGCAGGTGGCGACGCATGGACAAGGTGATACCCCGGTCGGACAACGTGATCCGTCGCGCAAATCTGCGCCGCGCCCCGGTCAATGTCAACGCGGCGGCGCTGCGCGTCGCCGCCATGCAACCCGAGCGATGGCAGCGCCGCGCGGGTTGCGGCTGGCAGTTCCCGCGCACGCGCCGGGCGCGACTACACTACGCCGATGACTCCACGCGCAGGCGTGTACAGCCTGTTGGCAGCGTTGCTGATCGGGCCTGCTGCCCTGCCGTCGCAGGCGCGGACGGTGTATCGCTGCGTGCAGGCAGGCACGGTGAGCCTGTCGACCGCCCCGGAAGACGGGTCTCGCTGCCGGCCGATCGAGGTCGACGATCGCGCGCCCTTGCTGCCCGACTTGTGGGGCGCGGTCGGGCTCCAGCGCGGGTACCTCTACGCGCGCGAGCAGGACGGTCGCACGGTCTATGGCACCCGCGCGATGCCGGGCGCGGTGAAACTGCAGGCATTCACGGTCGCCACGCCGCAACCGGCGTGGGCGCACGCGGGGCTGGGCAAGGTGGGCAAGCCGCGGCTCGACCGCTTCCCCGGCCAGTTCGCCGCGGCCGCGCGCGCGACCGGCGTCGAGGAAGCGTGGTTGCGCGCGATCGCGCACGCCGAGAGCTACTACGACCCGCGCGCGGTCTCGTCCAAGGGCGCCATGGGCGTGATGCAGTTGATGCCGGAGACGGCACGCCAGTACGGCGTCACCGATCCCTATTCCTCGCGCCAGTCGATCAGCGCCGGCGCGCGCCACCTCAGGAACCTCGAGGCGCTCTACGACGGCGATCGGGTGCTGGTCGCGGCGGCGTACAACGCCGGCGTCGGCGCGGTGACCCGTTACGACGGCGTGCCCCCATATCCCGAGACCCAGGGCTACGTGGCCAAGGTCCAGGCGCTGTACGCGCGTTACCAGGCAGCGCTGGCACCCCGCGGCGCCGGCACCGCGACGGGTTCGGCAACGGACTGAACCGGCACGGGCGAGTACCTCGCCGCGGCCGAGGCGCACCCCGTGCGCATCGGCGGCGCCCTGCTGCCCCTCGACGTTGGGGAAGGGGCGGAGGGCGCCGCGTTCCACGCTGTCGCCGGTCGGCGTCGACTCCGGCTGGCGACCTCATGCGGTTGGCGCGAGTGCGCTCGCGCTGGCGCCGCCGGGCGCGGACCGGAGTCCGCGCACCCGCTCGGCGCCACGTCCCCAAGCTATGCCTGCGCAGTCGACGGCGCCTTGATCCGGATCAAGTTCCGCGCGTTGCCCGCGCCGCCAGGGTCGCGACAACCTCGGAATCCTCGACCGCCGGGAAGCGTTCGTAGTACTGGCCGACGGCCTGGAACTGCGCCGGCGCCGCGAGGCAGACCACTTCGTCGGCCAGTGGCCGCACGCGGTCCAGGCTATCGGGCGCGGCGACGGGGACGGCGCAGACCAGGCGGCCTGGTTGGCGGGCGCGCGCGGCGTGCAGCGCGGCGATCATGGTGGAGCCGGTGGCGAGGCCGTCGTCGACCACGATGACGACTCGCCCCTGCGCCGGCAGCGGACCGCGATCCGGCGTGTAGAGCCGCCGACGGTAGCGGATCAGCGCCAGCTGGCGCGCCGACTCCTGCTCGATGTAGGTCCGGTCGGCGCCCGCCAAGGCGGCGTGCTCCGACACGTAGGTCCACCCGCTCTCGTCGATGGCCCCGACCGCGAACTCGGCATTGAACGGTGCGCCGAGCTTGCGCACCAGCACTACGTCGAGATCGCCGCCCAGCGCGTCGGCGACGATGCGGCCCATCGGCACCGCGCCGCGCGGGATCGCCAGCACCAACGGGTTCGCGGCCCCCAGGTGCGACAGCGCGGTGGCGAGTTGCACCGCCGCCTCGCGGCGATCGGCAAAGGGCAGTGCGATCCGCGGTGGCATCACTCCGTGCGACATCGCCGTGCTGGCAGGTCTGGATGGCGAACGCGGCATCGGCGCGGCCCTCGAGCCAGCGCGGCCGGGGCACTGGCGGTCGCGGAGCAGTATCGCGCAGCCGATGCGGTCCGGCTTGATCCAGGTCAACCGGGCGCGGACCGTGCGTTTCCTGGCCGCTCGCGGCGTGGGCGTCGGCGTATCATCCCCGCCGACTGCCCGCAGCGGCCGACGCGCGCACGAGGAACGTGCGCGTGCCGGCCACCGCATGGCGCACGCGCACGAGACCGGGGAACCCCGCATGCCTGCCATCGACCTCGACCGGCTCCTGGTGCACATGGCGGAGCGGCGCGCCTCCGACCTGTTCTTCAGCGCCGACGCGCCGCCCGGGATCAAGATCGAGGGCGTGACCCTGCACCTGGGCGAGGAGCCCGTCTCGGCCCAGGACGTGCAGGCGCTGGCGTACTCGCTGATGAGCGAACGCCAGCAGAAGGAGTTCGAGGCGACGATGGAGATGAACCTCGCCATCGCGCTCGCGGACGTCGGCCGCTTCCGCATCAACATCTATCGCCAGCGCGGATCGGTCGCGGTCGCGATGCGCTACATCACCAGCCACATCCCGCCGCTGGACTCGCTCGGACTGCCCGAGCGGCTCAAGGAACTGATCATGATCCCGCGCGGGCTGGTGCTGGTAGTCGGCAGCACCGGCTCGGGCAAGTCGACGACGCTGGCCTCGATGATCGACTACCGCAACGAGCGCCGCACCGGGCACATCCTCACGGTCGAGGAGCCGGTCGAGTACCTGCACCGGCACAAGCAGTCGATCGTGGACCAGCGCGAGATCGGATTCGACACCCAGTCCTACGCCGCCGCGCTCAAGAACGCGATGCGCGAGGCCCCGGACGTGATCATGATCGGCGAGATCCGCGACCGCGAGACCATGCAGCACGCGATCGCGTACGCCGAGACCGGCCACCTGTGCCTGTCGACGCTGCACGCGAACAACGCCAACCAGACCCTCGACCGGATCATCAATTTCTTCCCGGACACCGCGCGGCACCAGCTGCTGATCGACCTGTCGCTGAACCTCAAGGCGGTGATCTCGCAGCGCCTGGTCAAAGGGCGCGACGGCAAGCGCCTGCCGGCGGTCGAATTGCTGCTGCAGACCCCGTACGTGTCGGACCTGATCGAGAAAGGGGAGATCGACCAGCTCAAGGAGGCGATGAAGCAGGGCGTCGACCGCGGCATGCAGACCTTCGATGAATCGCTGTTCCGGCTCTACAAGGCCGGCCGGATCACGCTCGACACCGCGCTCGACAATGCCGACTCGCGCACCGACCTCGGCCTGCGCGTGCGCCTCGACCACCCGGTGGACGCGGACTCCGCCGACCCGGCCCTGCGGCTCGAGGACGAAGCGTCCAGCGCGGACGCAACGGCGCAATCGGGCAATCGCAGGTCCTGAAGGTCGCAGCACGAGCGGGGATCGGCAGCCTGCGGGCGTGCTAGCCTCGTGCGCGAGGTCGGCGCGCGCAAGGCGACGGTCCGCGCGCCGCGTCCGACCGCTGCAGGCCCACGCACGAGGAGGCACCATGCCCAGTCCGCTGCGCAAGGTCGAGATCGAGGCGCTGGAGCGGGTTGCCCGCGGCCAGCCCGACAGCGGCACCATCGACGAGACCGTGCTGGCGCGCCTGGTCTCGCTCGGCCTGATCGAGCAGAGCCGCGGGCGCTACAGCGCCACCCAGCGCGGCACCATGGAACTCACGCGGCGCAAGGCGCTGCTGCGCTCGCATCGTTCAAGCTGAACGCGCCGGCGCGACGCCCGCGCGACGCGTCCGCAATGGTGCAGCGCAATACCGATGCGTCGTGGGCGCCAGCGCCTGCGTGGTCCGGCAGCGCGGCCCGCGATGGCGCATCGCGGCTTGCCAAGCGGCGATGCCGGGGTATGATCCCCCGCGAGGGTAGTTGTCGCCGACTTCGCGTCGCGCAGGTCCGGCTCCCGGGAATCGTCGCCTTCGGCCTCGCACAGGAACGTGCGGTGCACGAGGCCGATGCCTGTCCTTCATTCGCAGCGCGAGCTGCGGTGCATGCAGGGTTGGGGGCGGGCAGGGAAGGGAAGTGCGTCTGAATCGAATCCAACCTGGGGAATCGTCACGTGAAAGCTAGGCTCGAATCTGCTCGATCCGCGCTGTCGGCCGCATTGGCCATCGCAGCCGCCGGAATCCTCCATCTTCCCTCCACGGCGACAGCCGCGCCGGTGTTCGATGTCGCAACGACCGTGGCGGCAGCGACCACGGCGGCCGTCGACGCGCCTTATTACATCGTCATGCTCAAGGAACCTGCCCTGGGCTCGTACGCCGGCGACAAGCCGGGCCTCGCGGCGCCAGCGCGCATCGCCGCGCGCGGCAATCGCGTCGACGTCAATTCGCCGGCAGCGGCGGCCTACGTGCAGTACCTGCAGACCCAGCAGCAGCAGGCCCTCGCCTCGGTGGCCCAGGTCATCGGCCGCACGCCGGTGGTGATGGCCAGCTTCCAGCACGCGTTCAACGGCTTCGCGCTCAAGGTCAACGCGGCCGAGGCCGCGGCGATCGCGCGCATGCCGGGCGTGGCCCTGGTCGATGAAGGGCGCATGGAAGTGCAGGACACCGATGCCGGCCCGACCCACATCGGTGCGCCCGGGATCTGGAACGGCACCGCGACCGGCTCGCTGCCGGGCAATCGCGCGGAGGGCGTGGTCTACGCCGCGATCGATAGCGGCATCAATTTCCTCAGTCCGTCCTTCGCCGCGGTGGGCCCGGATGCCTACGTGCACGTCAATCCCTACGGCGCCGGCAACTACGTCGGCACCTGCGCCACTGGCGGCGTGGATGCGGGTAGCTGCAACGACAAGCTGATCGGCGCCTACGACTTCGTGTTTGCCGTGTGCAGCGATCCGAGCAATCCCTGCGGCGCGCCCGGCGCGTGGCTCGACGAGGCCAGCGCGACCGACAGCAACGGCCACGGCACGCACACCGCCAGCACGGCGGCAGGCAACGCCGTGCCGGCCACCCTGTTCGGGGGCGCGGGCGGAGCATCGGTGCCGATGTCCGGCGTCGCCAACCACGCCAACCTGATCGCCTACGACGTCTGCTACACGCGCACCAGCGACGGCAATGGCCTTTGCCCCGGCGTGTCGCTGCTCTCGGCGGTCAACCAGGCCGTGGCCGACGGCGTGGTCGACGTGATCGGCTACTCGATCAGCGGCGGCAACTCGCCGTGGACCGATGCGGTCTCGCAGGCCTTCCTCGGTGCGACCGACGCCGGCATCATCGTGTCGGCTTCGGGTGGCAACTCCGGACCCGCCGCGGGCACGGTCGGCCATCGCGAGCCGTGGACGATCACGGTCGCCGCCTCGACCCACAACCGCGACTTCTTCGCCAACCCGCTCAGCGTCGTCGGTCCCGGCACGCCGCCGGCCAACGTGCAGAACCTCAACAGCCGCCAGGGCGCGGGTCCGTTCCTGGCCGCGAGCCAGACCGGCGTGCCGATCAGCCTGGCCACGGATCCGCTCGGATGCACCGCCGTTCCGGCGGGCACCTACACCGGCCTGGTGCTGGTGCGGCGCGGAACCTGCTCGTTCACCATCAAGATCAACAATGCCCAGGTGGGCGGTGCAACCGGCGTACTCATTTCGAACAACGTCGCCAGCCCGGCCACGATCGCGATGGGCACCACCGGCGCGCTGCTGCCGGCGGCCATGATTTCGCAGG
>JAGOEZ010000173.1 GCA_017997455.1 Lysobacterales bacterium
CCGCCGCTTCGACGGCACCATCACCACGATCGACTCGCGGGTCGACCCGGTCACGCGCGCGGTGATCGTGCGCGCCGAGCTGCCCAATCCCGAGGCCCTGCTGCGCCCCGGCATGCTGCTCTCGGTCGAGGTCGCGAGCGCCCCGCGCGAGGCCCTGGTCGTGCCCGAGATCGCGATCGGCTCGATCGGCACCCAGCAGTTCGTCTACCGGGTGGAGGCCGACGGCAGCGCGAAGCAGGTCCGCGTCACCCTCGGCGCGCGCCGCACCGGCGAGGTGGAAATCATCGCGGGCCTCGAGGAAGGCCAGCAGGTGGTGACCGACGGCCTGGTGCGGATGCGCGACGGGATCAAGGTCGTGGTCAAGGCGCCAGCGCCCGCCCCGGCCGCCTGAGCCGTCCACCGCACCGCACGCCACCGCGCCACTGCCCCGCCACGGATTCCCGCCATGCTGATCTCCGACCTCTCGGTCAAGCGCCCGGTCTTCGCCACCGTGCTGTCGCTGATGCTGGTGGTGCTGGGCGTGATCGCGTTCACCCGCCTGCCGCTGCGCGAGCTGCCCAACATCGATTCGCCGATCGTCTCGATCGAGACCGCCTACCGCGGCGCCTCGGCCGCGATCGTGGAGTCGCGCATCACCCAGCCGATCGAGGACACGATCGCCGGCATCGAGGGCATCGAGACGATCAATTCCTCGAGCCAGAACGGCCGTTCGCAGATCAGCATCGAGTTCGGCGTCGATCGCGACATCGAGGGCGCGGCCAACGACGTGCGCGACGCGGTCAGCCGCGTGATCGGCAACCTGCCGGTCGAGGCCGACCCGCCCCAGGTCGCCAAGGTCGACGCCGACGCCGAGGTCATCATGTGGCTGAGCCTCTCGGCCACGGACCGCGACCTGCTCGCGCTCAACGACTACGCCGAGCGCTACGTGGTCGACCGCCTGTCCAGCCTCGACGGCGTGGCCCGGGTCATGGTCGGCGGCGGACAGCGCTACGCGATGCGGATCTGGCTCGACCGCGCGCAACTCAACGCGCGCGGGCTCACCGTCAACGACGTGGTCGCGGCGCTGCGGCGCGAAAACGTCGAGCTGCCGGCCGGGCGGGTCGAGTCCACCACCCGCGACTTCAGCGTGCGCCTGATGCGCAGCTATGCCGATGCCGCCGATTTTGCCGAACTCACCGTGGCCAAGGGCGCCGACGGCCACCTGGTAAAGCTCGGCGAGGTGGCGGAGGTCAAGCTCGACTCGATCGAGCGGCGCGCCGACTTCCGCGGCAACGGCCTGCCGCAGCTGGGACTCGGCATCATCAAGACGTCGACCGCCAACACCCTGTCGGTGGCCAGCGCGGTCAAGGCCGAGGTCGAGCGCATCCAGGGCGCGCTGCCGGCGGCGATGGCGTTGCGGATCTCCTTCGACAGCTCGGTTTTCGTCGAGTCCTCGGTCAACGAGGTCTACAAGACCATGATCGAGGCGATCGTGCTGGTGGTCGCGGTGATCTACCTGTTCCTGGGCAGCTGGCGCGCGGCGCTGATCCCCGCGGTGACGGTGCCGGTGTGCGTGATCGGCACCTTCATCGCGCTGTACGCCTTCGGCTACTCGCTCAACCTCCTGACCCTGCTCGCGCTGGTGCTGTCGGTGGGCCTGGTGGTCGACGACGCGATCGTGGTGCTGGAGAACTGCCAGCGGCGCGTCGACCTCGGCGAGCCACGCCTGGTGGCCGCGTACCGCGGCTCGCGCCAGGTCGCGTTCGCGGTGATCGCGACCACCGCGGTGCTGGTCTCGGTGTTCCTGCCGATCGGCTTCCTCGAGGGCAACCTCGGCCGCCTGTTCCGCGAGCTGGCGATCGCGCTGGCCACCGCGGTCGCGATCTCGGCCTTCGTCGCGCTGACCCTGTCGCCGATGATGTGCTCCAAGCTCCTGACCCCGCACGTCGCCGAGACTGGCCTGACGGTCAAGGTCGATGCGCTGTTCCAGCGCGTGTCGGCCCGCTATCGCAGCCTGCTCGAGTCCACCATCGGGCACCCGTGGATCTTCGGCGGGGTCATGCTCGGCGCGCTCGCCTTGTCCGGCCTGCTGGCCTGGCAGGTGCCCAAGGAACTGGCGCCGCCGGAGGACCGTGGCGCCTTCTTCATCATGGCCAACGGGCCCGAGGGCGCCGGCTTCGACTACACCCTGGTGCAGATGCGCGCGATCGAGTCGCGCCTGCTTGCCTTTGTCGAGCGTGGCGACGTCGACCGCGTCAACGTGCGCACGCCGCGCGGCATGGGCGGCGTGTCGAGCGAGGAGATGAACACCGGCCAGGCGATCGTGATCATGAAGCCGTGGGAAGAGCGCGATTCCGACACCGCCACGGTGATGGAGGAAGTGCGCCAGAGCCTGGAGCAGGTGTCGAGCATGCGGGCCTTCCCGCAGATGCGCCAGGGCATGTCGCGCGGCTTCGGCCAGCCGGTGCAGTTCGTGATCGGCGGCCCCAGCTACCAGCAACTGGCCGAATGGCGCGACCGGATGCTGGCGCGCATCGCCGAGAATCCCAGCCTGGTCACGGTCGACACCGACTACAAGGAGACCCGGCCGCAGTTGCGCATCGAGATCGACCGCGCGCGCGCCGCCGACCTCGGCGTGGCGGTGGACGAGATCGGCACCACGCTCGAGACCATGATGGGCGGGCGCCGCGTCACCACCTTCGACCTCGACGGCGAGGAATACGACGTGGTCGTGCAGGGCCGGATCGCCGACCGTCGCCAGCCCGCCGACCTCACCAACCTCTACGTGCGCTCGGCCCGCTCGGGCGAGATGATCCCGCTCGCCAACCTGGTCACGGTCGAGGAGCAGGCGGTGCCCGGCACGCTCAACCGCTTCAACCGGCTGCGCTCGATCACCATCAGCGCCGGCATGGTCCCGGGTTACACCCAGGGCGAGGCGCTGGCCTTCCTCGACCAGGTCGCGCGCGAGGAGCTGCCGGCGGTGGCCAACGTCGACTACAAGGGCGACTCGCGCGAGTTCCGCCGCTCCAGCGGCGGCGTCTACTTCACCTTCGCGATGGCGCTGCTGGTGGTGTTCCTGGTCCTGGCGGCGCAGTTCGAGAGCTTCGTCCACCCCTTCGTCATCATGCTCACGGTGCCGCTGGCGGTGCTCGGCGCGCTGCTCGGCATCGCGCTCACCGGCGGCTCGCTCAACCTCTTCAGCCAGGTCGGCATCGTGATGCTGGTCGGGCTCGCGGCCAAGAACGGCATCCTGATCGTGGAGTTCGCCAACCAGTTGCGCGACATGGGCCGTTCGGTGCGCGATGCGGTGATCGAGTCGGCCTCGATCCGCCTGCGCCCGATCGTGATGACCTCGATCGCCACCGTGGTCGGCGCCCTGCCGCTGGTGCTGGCGACCGGGGCCGGCGCGTCAAGCCGCACCGCGATCGGCGTGGTGGTCGTGTTCGGCGTGCTGCTCTCGACCGTGCTCTCGCTGTTCGTGGTGCCGGTCTTCTACCTGCTGCTGGCGCGACATACCGGCTCGCCCGACGCGGTGTCGCGCGAACTCGACCGCCTCGACCACGAGCACCCGGCCTCCGAAGCCGTCGCCTGAGGCAGCGCCAGGCACTCCTCCGGCATGAGCGGCTTCCGCCGCGGGCGGTCGCGCACCGACGCCATCCTGCGGCGCCCTACAATGACGCCATGCCGACCTTCGAGCCCACCCTGGATTGCGGCACCTGCGTGCTGCGCGCCTGGCGAGCTGACGATGCCGCGTCGCTGCAGCGGCACGCCGACAACCCGCGCGTGTCGCGCGGTTTGCGCGATCGCTTCCCCAGCCCATACAGCGCCGCCGATGCCGCGCGCTATCTCGCCGATTGCGCCGAACCGCACCTGGACTGGCGCTTCGCCCTGACGGTCGCGGGCGAGGCGGTGGGTGGCGTCGGCATCCATCCGGGCGAGGACATCTATCGCCACAGTGCCGAACTCGGCTATTGGCTGGGCGAAGCGCACTGGGGCCGCGGGCTGGTTGTCGCGGCGCTACGCGTGGTGGTGCCGGCCGCGATGGAACACTTCCGCCTGCACCGGGTCCACGCCGGCGTGTTCGCCGGCAATCCGGCCTCGATGCGCGTGCTCGAACGCGTCGGCTTCCAGCGCGACGGCGTCCTGCCCTGCGCGGTGGTCAAGCGCGGCGAGCTGCTCGACGTGCACGTTTACTCGGTGGTGCGCAGGAGCCTCGATGATGCTCCGGTCTTGAACCCCTCCCCCTGGAGGGGGGAGGGGCAGGGGAGGGGGTGATGCGGTCTCGCGAAAGTGTCCCCAATGCTCGCCAATTGCGGCGCGCCCAGACGCCGCAGGAACAAACGCTGTGGTTTCACCTGCGCCGCGGCAATGTCGACGGACACCGCTTCCGTCGCCAGGTGCCGATGGGTCCCTGGGTCGTGGATTTCGCCTGTCTGGCCGCCAGGCTGGTCGTGGAGGTCGACGGCGGCCAGCATGGCGATGCACGCGACGAGCGGCGCGACCGGGATCTCGGGCTGCGTGGGTTTCGCGTCCTTCGATTCTGGAACAATGAGGTCGATCAGCGGCTGGATGATGTGCTGCAATCAATCTACGAGGCGGTTTCGCACGCCGAGCCACCCCCTTCCCCAGCCCTTCCCCCCTCCAGGGGGAAGGGTGCAGAGCGCGGAGCGTCGATGAGCACGCATGGTCGAAGCGGTGATTCGAAGGCTGGATTGGCTGCCGATGCGGAGATTCACCCGGAGTCGACGGAATCCCGTGCGGCAAACAGCAGCGCGACACGCAAGTCCCGCGACGCCGAACTGCGCCTCTTCGGCCTCAACGCCTGCCGCGCCGTGTTCGAGCGCCGGCCCAGGGACATCCGCAAGGCCTGGCTCACCGAGCGGCGCGTTGCGGACGTGAAGCCGATGCTCGCGTGGCTGGCGCGCGAGCGGGTGGGTTATACCCTGGTGGCCGACGACGACCTCGAGCGGCTCACGCAGTCGCAGCACCACGAGGGCGTGTGCCTCGAAGTCCTGCGGCGCCCGCCCATGGCGCTCGATACCTTCCTGCGCGGGCTCAAGCCCGGCACGGCCTCGTGGCTGGTGCTGCTCGACGGCGTCGGAAATCCGCACAATTTCGGCGCCGTGCTGCGCATCGCGGCGCACTTCGGGGCCGACGCGGTGCTGCTGCCGCCGGGCTCGTCCCTGGCGCTCAACGGCGCCGCCTGCCGGGTGGCCGAGGGCGGCGCGGAATCGGTGCCGCTGGTCGCGACCGGCGACCTCGCAGGCGCGCTGCCGGCGCTGGCGCGGGCCGGCTACGCGGCGATCGCGACCGTGGTGCGGCAGGGCACCGATTTGTACGAAGCCGAATTGCCGCGGCGCGCCTTGCTGGTCTTCGGGGCCGAAGGCGGCGGCTTGTCGGCCGGCCTGCTCAAGGCCGTGCGGCGACGCGTCCGCATCCCCGGCACCGGCGCGGTCGAGAGCCTCAATATCGCGACCGCGGTCGGCGTGGTGGCGGCCGAGTTCTGGCGCCAGCACCGCAGAGGCTGAACCGCAACCGACCACGCGCGGCGGCGCCGTTGCGCGCGAACCGGCGCGCCAGTACGGTGCGCGGCTGCGGAGGATCTTCATGTCGCCAGCCACGTACGCCCGCAGCGCGCTCGCCGCGCTGTTGCTCGCCATCGGCGGCCTCGTCGCCGCCGCGCCCGCGCCAGCGCCCAGGGTCTTCCATGTCGACTACGGCATCGCGCTCACG
>JAGOEZ010000174.1 GCA_017997455.1 Lysobacterales bacterium
TGGCGCGGATGGCGGCGCAGCAGGCGAGCCTGCAGGCGCGGGCCGGCGAAATCGCGGAGCAACTCGCCACCGGCGGCCAGCCGATCGCCGAGCTCGAGGCCGAGCGCAAGGTCTGCCTGGACCAGCGCCTGCTGGTCGACCGGCAGCTGGTCGAGGCGCGCAAGGGGCTCGAGGACCTCGACAACGAGACCCGCCAGGTCGATGTCGAGCGCCACCGGGTCGAGCGCCTGCTGGGCGAGTTGCGCGAGCAGCTCTCGGCGCAGCGGCTGGAAGAGCAGGGCACGCGCCTGCGCGCCGAGAGCCTGGCGCAGGCGATCGCCGAGGCCGGCTTCGACGTCGCGGCGATCGCGGCCGAACTGGCGCCGGAAGCCGAAGCCGGCGCCTGGCAGGCCAAGCTCGAGGAACTGGACGGCAAGATCCGCCGCCTCGAACCGGTCAACCTCGCGGCGATCCAGGAACACGGCGAGCAGTCCGAGCGCAAGCAGTACCTCGACGCCCAGCTGGCCGACCTCACGACCGCGCTGGAGACCCTCGAGGGCGCGATCCGCAAGATCGACAAGGAGACCCGCACGCGCTTCAAGGAGACCTTCGACAAGGTCAACCAGGGCGTGGGCGAACTGTTCCCGCGCCTGTTCGGCGGCGGCCACGCCTACCTGGAGCTCGAAGGCGACGACCTGCTCGACACCGGCGTGACCATCATGGCGCGCCCGCCCGGCAAGCGCGTGACCAGCATCTCGCTGCTCTCCGGCGGCGAGAAGGCCTTGACCGCGGTCGCGCTGGTGTTCGCGATCTTCCGCCTCAACCCGGCGCCCTTCTGCCTGCTCGACGAGGTCGATGCGCCGCTGGACGAGGCCAACGTCGGCCGCTTCTGCAGCATGGTCACCGAGATGGCGGAGCGCGTGCAGTTCGTCTTCGTCACCCACAACAAGATCACGATGGAAGCCGCGAACCAGCTCTGCGGCGTGACCATGCGCGAGGCCGGCGTGTCGCGCCTGGTCACGGTGGACCTGGCCGAAGCGACCAAGCTCGCGGGGGCGGCCTGAGCCGTGCGCGCGGCGTGGGCGCATCGGGCATCATGCCGGCTGCAAGCCTGAACTGGATCCCGTCGGAGCGGAGCCGATGAGCGACGCCACCCTGCTGCGCATCGTCATCGCCGTGCTGGGCGCGATCCTGCTCGCGGCGATCTACTTCTACGGCCGTCCGCGCCGCCCGCAGCAGGGCAAGCGCACCGAACGCCGCCCGTCCGGTCGCGTCGAACCCACACTGGGCGACAGCGACGGCGTCGCGGACGACGGTCTCGAGCCGGGCGTGCGGGACGAACTCGAGCGACTCGGGCGGGAGATCGCCGACGACGACGCAGGGGCCGACCCGGTCGAGCGCGAACTGCCGCTGCCGCAGCGCCCGGCCGTGGGTGCGCGTGGCGACGCGCGCTTCGACCGCGTGGTGTCGCTGTTCGTCGCCGCGCGCGCGGGCGAGACCATCGGCGGTCCCGAACTGGTGGTGGCGGCCGAGAAGGTCGGCCTCGAGTACGGCGACATGCGGATCTTCCATCGCCTGGTCGAGGGCCAGCCGGCCAAGGGGCCGGTCTTCAGCATGGCCAGCATGGTCAAGCCCGGGAGCTTCGACATGGCCCGGGTCGGCGCGCTGCGCACGCCCGGGGTGACCTTCTTCATGACCTTGCCTGGCCCGCTCCCGGCGCTCGACTCCTGGGACATGATGCTGCCGGCGGCGCAACGCGTGGCCGAACTGCTCGACGCGCAGGTGCTGGACGAGGAGCACAACGCGCTCGGTCGCCAGCGCATCCAGCACATCCGCGAGGAACTGCGCGCCTACGACCGCAAGCAGGAACGCAACGTCATCAAGCGCAGCTGGTAGCGCAGGTTCACGGATACTCCCTGCAGGAGCGGCTTCAGCCGCGACCGGGCATGCAAATCACCGCAATCGCGAACTTGCGGGTCCGGGCCCGTCGCCATCCGGCTGGCGGCTCGGACATTCAGTGGAACTCGCCACCAGCCGGATGCCGACGGTCCCGGACTCGCTTCGATTCGATGCCAAATGCCATGCATCAGCCCTGTGGGTGCGGCTTCAGCCGCGATCCGGATCTCCTCGGATCGCGGCTGAAGCCGTTCCCACGGGGCGGCACTGACGAACTGCGGGCATTGCATACTTTCGCGCAGCGGCGCCGATCGGTGATCATGCCGCGATGAAGCCCGAAGCGCGCATCAACGCCCTGCGGCGCGAGATCGCCGAGCACAACCATCGGTACTTCGTGCTCGACGATCCGTCGGTGCCGGACGCCGAGTACGACCGCCTGATGCGCGAATTGCAGGCGCTCGAGGAGGCGCATCCCGAGTTCGCGAGCGCCGACTCCCCGACCCGCCGCGTCGGCGCCGCGCCGGTCGGCGAGTTCGCCCAGGTGGTCCATCGGATACCGATGCTGTCGCTGGGCAACGCCTTCGCCGAGGACGAGGTCCGGGCCTTCGTGCAACGCATCGTCGAGCGTGTCGGCACCGAGGCGGTCGAGTTCTCGGTCGAACCCAAGCTCGACGGCCTCGCGATCAGCCTGTGGTACGAGCGCGGGCGCTTCCTGCGCGGCGCCACCCGCGGCGACGGCAGCAGTGGCGAGGACGTGACCCACACGCTGCGGACGGTGCGCAGCATTCCGCTGGCATTGCGCGGCAAGCACGTGCCCGACGTGCTGGAAGTGCGCGGCGAGGTCTACATGCCGCGCGCCGGCTTCGAGGCCTGGAATGCGAGGCTGCGCGAGCGCGGCGAGCGCACCTTCGCCAATCCGCGCAATGCCGCGGCTGGCAGCCTGCGCCAGCTCGATCCGCGCGCTGCGGCGGAGCGGCCCTTGGCCTTCTATGCCTATGCCGTTGGCGTGGTCGAGGGCTGGACCTTGCCGTCGCGCCACTCCGCGACGCTCGCGGCGCTGCGCGAGCATGGCCTGCCGGTGTGTCCGGAGGCCGCGATGGCGGTCGGGGCCGAGGGTTGCCTGGCGTATTTCGAGCGCATCGGCGCGCGTCGCGACCAGCTCGCCTACGAGATCGACGGCGTGGTCTACAAGGTCGACCGCTACGACTGGCAGGAATTGCTCGGCTTCGTGTCGCGCGCGCCGCGCTGGGCGATCGCGCACAAGTTCCCGGCACGCGAGGAGCTGACCACGGTCGAGGCGATCGACGTGCAGGTCGGGCGCACCGGCGTCATCACGCCCGTGGCTCGGCTGGCGCCGGTGGCCGTGGCCGGCGTGACCGTGACCAACGCGACGCTGCACAACGAGGACCAGGTCCGGCGCCTGGACGTGCGCGTGGGCGACACGGTGATCGTGCGCCGCGCGGGCGACGTGATTCCCGAAGTGGTGCGAGTCCAGGAGGATCGTCGCCCGGCGGGCGCGCAGGCCTGGGCGATGCCCACGCGCTGCCCCGAGTGCGGCTCGGCGCTGGCGCGCGAGGAGGACGGCGTGGCGTGGCGTTGCACGGGCGGGCTCTACTGTCCCGCGCAGCGCAAGGAGGCGGTGCGGCACTTCGCCTCGCGGCGCGCCATGGACATCGAGGGCCTCGGCAGCGAGTCGATCGACGACATGGTCGGGCTGCCGTTCCGGGTGCGCGGAGGCCGCGGCGAACCCCTGCGCACGGTGGCAGACCTCTACGACCTCGACCTCGACGACCTGACCCGCCTGCGGGCGCTGGCGCACGAGCGCGACGGCACCACGCCGGAGACCTTGAAGAAGGGCAAGGTCGCCACGCGCTGGGCGGAGAACCTGCTCGAGGGCATCGAGCGCAGCCGGGCGACGAAGCTCGAACGGCTCTTGTACGCGCTCGGGATCCGCGACGTCGGCGAGTCCACGGCGCGCGTGCTGGCGCGCCATTTCGGCTCGCTCCAGGCGATCGCGCAGGCCGACGAGGCGGCGCTGCAGGAAACCCCCGACGTCGGGCCGGTGGTGGCCGCGCGCATCGCCGCGTTCTTCCGCGAAGCGCACAACCGCGAGGTGATCGAAGCCCTGCGCGCGCGCGGCGTGCATTGGCCGGAAGGCCCGCCGCAGCGCGAGCCGGCGGGTCCGCTCGCGGGACGCACGGCGGTGATCACCGGCACGCTGTCGTCGATGGGGCGCGACGAGGCCAAGGCGCGGCTCGAGGCGCTGGGCGCGAAGGTCGCCGGCAGCGTGTCGGCAAAGACGCATTTCGTGGTCGCCGGGATCGAGGCCGGCTCCAAGCTCGCCAAGGCGCGGGAGCTGGGAATCGAGGTGCTCGACGAGGCGGACTTCCTGGCCCTGTTGCGCGAGCACGGCGCGGCGTGAGCGACTGGCGCCCTTCGGCGACGCCCGCGGCGTTGCGACTGCGCGCGCGGCTCTACCAGTGGCTGCGCGAGTACTTCGCCGCGCGCGGGGTGCTCGAGGTCGAGACGCCGATGTTGTCCGCCGCGGGCAACACCGATCCCAACATCGAGAGCTTCCGCACGCGCTTCAATGGCCACGTCGACGCGGGCGCGGCGCAGCGCTGGCTGCGCACCTCGCCGGAGTACCCGCTGAAGCGGCTGCTGGCGGCCGGCATCGGCGACTGCTACGAGATCGGCCGCGTGTTCCGCGACGGCGAGGCCGGGGGGCGCCACAATCCCGAGTTCACGATGCTGGAGTGGTACCGCGTCGGTTGGGACCACCATCGGCTGATGGTCGAGGTGGGCGAGATCGTCCGCGGCGCGCTGGCCCTGGTGGCGCGTCCGATCAGCGTGCGGACGCTGGGCTATCGCGAACTGTTCCTCGAGTACGCCGGCCTCGATCCGCACCAGTGCGAGGAGTCGGCCCTGCGCAGGCCGCTGGCCGGGTTCGCGATCCGGGACGACGGGCTGACTCGAGACGACTGGCTGGACCTGCTGCTGACCCACCGCATCGAGCCGCAGTTGCGCGACGACACCCTGCTGCTGGTGCACGACTACCCGGCCAGCCAGGCCGCGTTGGCGCGGATCCGCCCCGGCACGCCGCCGGTGGCCGAACGCTTCGAGGCGATGCTGGGCGGCATCGAGTTGGCCAACGGCTATCACGAGTTGGCCGACCCGGGCGAGCAGGATGGGCGCTTCGGTGCCGACCTGGCGCGCCGCCGGAGCCGCGGCGCGGTCGAACCGCCGCCCGACGCGCGCCTGATCGAGGCCCTCGCGCATGGCCTTCCCGGCTGCGCCGGCGTCGCGCTGGGCCTGGACCGCCTGCTGATGGCGATGCAGGGAACGCGGCGCATCGCCGACGTGCTGGCCTTCGACTTCGGGCGCGCCTGAGGCGCGGCCTCAGGGCACGTCGTCGCCCAGCGCCGGCGGCGCCGCGGGGCGCGTCGCGGGGTCGCCGGGCCGCATCGTCGCGAACGCGAGTGCGGCACCCAGCGCGGCTGCCACGGCGGCGACGCTGAAGGCGAGCAGGCCGCCGCCATGCGACCAGGCCCAGCCCGCGATCAGCGAGCCGGCGACGCCGCCCACGCCCGATCCCAGTCCATACAGCAGGCCCTGTCCCTGGCCCAGCAGCCGGCCAGGGAACAGGCGCGCGATCCGTTGCATGCACGCGGCGTGGAACAGGCCGAAGGTGAAGGCATGGCTCAACTGCGCCAGCAGCATCATCGGCAGCGACTGCGGCAGGAGGCCGGTGACGGCGAAACGCAACGCCGCGACCATGAGGCACAGGCGGATGAGGCGCACGCCGCCGAAGCGCGCCAGCAGCCT
>JAGOEZ010000175.1 GCA_017997455.1 Lysobacterales bacterium
TTCATCACCGGCACCTCGATGGGCGCGATCATCGGCAGCCTGTACGCCGCCGGCTATTCGCCCGACGAGATGGAGGCGATCGTCGGCGCGATCGACTGGGCCGACATGCTCGACGACGACCCGGCGCGGCCCGACCTGCCGATGCGGCGCAAGGACGACACCCTGCGCGACCTGCTCAACTTCCGCCTCGGCGTGCGCGACGGCAGGATCCAGTTGCCGCGCGGCGCGATCCAGGGCCAGAAGCTGCTGCTGCTGCTGCGCCGCCTGCTGCTCTCGACCTGGCAGGACCCGGATTTCGACCACCTGCCGATCCCGTTCCGTTGCGTCGCCACCGACATCGTCGACGGCCAGACCGTGGTGTTCGGCGCGGGCGACCTCGCGGTCGCGGTGCGCGCCAGCATGTCGGTGCCGGCGGCGTTCGCGCCGATCCGGGTCGACGGCCGCCTGCTGGTCGATGGCGGGCTGGTCAACAACGTGCCGATCGACGTGGTCAAGGTGATGGGCGCGACCCGCGTCATCGCGGTCGACGTCGGCACGCCGCCGCTGACCGACGAGCAGCTGCGCTCGCCGATCTCGATCACCCTGCAGATGATCACGCTGGTGACCCAGCGCCTGACCAACGAGATCCTCGCCGACCTGACCGACGAGGATCTGCTGATCCGGCCCGAGCTGGGCGACATCAGCAGCGCCGCGTTCGACCGTTCGGCCGAGGCCGTGCCGCTGGGCGAGCAGGGCGCGCAGGCGATGGTGGCGCAATTGCGCCGGTACAGCGTGAGCGAGGCCGACTACGCGGCCTGGCAGGAGCGCGTCCGCCGCCGCGACTTCGATCCGCCGCTGATCGAGTTCGTCGATACCGTGACCAAGCGCAGCCAGAGCGCCAGCTTCGTCGACCGCATCGTGCGCGACAACGCCGGCAAGGTCCTCGACGTGGACCGGCTCGAGCGCGACATCGGCGATGCCTATGGCGCCGGGCAGTTCGAACGCATCGTCTGGCAGCTCAAGGAGGACGAGGACGGTCGTACCGGGATCGAGGTGCTGCCGGTCGACAAGGGCTGGGGCCCGGGATTCCTGACCTTCGGCCTGCAGCTCAGCGACGACTTCGACGGCCGCAACAGCTACCAGCTCAACACCGAGTTCACCCAGACCGGCATCAACCGCTACGGCCTGGAATGGCGCACGCTGCTCGGCATCGGGCGCATCACGACCCTGCGCACCGAGCTCTACCAGCCGATGGGCGGGCTCGGCCAGTTCTACGCCTTGCCGTACTTCGACCATCGCGCGACCGAACAACCGTTGACGGTCGAATCGGCCCAGTTCGCCGAATACCGCGTGCGTCGCACCCGCCTGGGCGTCGAGGCCGGCTGGAACGCCAACCGCAACCACCGCATCGGCATCGGGCTGCAGCGCGGGCTCGACAAGGCCGACCTGCAGATCGGCCCGCCCGACCAGGCCAACGACATCGACGACGATTCCGGCGGCGCGACCCTGCGCTACGCCTTCGATACGCTCGACGACGAGGACTTCCCGCGTTCGGGCGCGCGCATCGACGTGGCCGCCGACTGGTACCTCGACGAATTCGGCAGCGACAACGAGGGCGAGACCCTGCGCTTCAATGCCGACCGCGCGCTGTCGTCGGGGCGCAACAACCTGCTGCTGGGCGTGCGCGGTTCGACCTTCTGGGGCGACGAGCCCTTCCTCGCCTCGACCGGATTCCTCGGCGGCTTCGTCAACCTCTCGGGCCTGACCGAACGCGAGCTCTTCGGTCCGCATTCGCTGCTCGGGCGCGGCCTGTACTACCGCCGCCTGACCAACGACGAGGCCCTGTTCAGCGTGCCGGCGTACATCGGCGCCAGCATCGAGGCCGGCAACGTGTTCGATTCGCGCGACGACATCGAGGTCGACAACCTGATCTACGCCGGCAGCGTCTTCGTCGGCGTGGACACCTTCTTCGGGCCGATCTTCCTCGGCTACGGCCACGCCGACAGCGGCGACAGCTCCTTCTACCTCAGCTTCGGCTCGTTCGTGCGGCCGCCGAACTGACGGTGATCGCCGGCCACGGCGGCCGCGCCCGGGGGTTCAGCGGCAGTGGGCGGCGAACTGCTCGCGCAGCCCGGCGTACTCGCCGTCGAGCGTCGCGCGCTCGGCCTGGAACGCGATCCGGCGCGCCGCGCCGACGCGGTCGATTTCCGCGCGCCAGTGCGCGCAAAGTTCGCCGCGGCCCATCGGGTAGCACTGGTCCTGCACCCAGGTGTAGCCGGCGGCCATCGATGCCGGCCAGCCGCCGCGCGCCCCGGGCCGCGGCCCGGCGGGCGGGGGCGTGCTGCTGCCCACGCCGGCCGAACGCGGCGGTGCCCCGACCGGGCCCTCGATCGAAGGCCAGTCGCTGAGCGTCCATAGCGGCACGTAACGCCCGCGCGGCGCCGGATTGCTGCTGACGTAGCGCTTGCCATCGGCCGATTCGCAACGATAGAGCGCGGGCAGCGGTGGCGCGCGCCGCTCGACCGCGGGGTCCGGCGTGACTGCCGCGGCCGGGGCCGCGGGCGCCGCCACCGGATAGGCGCCGGCATCCGGGGCCAGTCCGCGTGTTTCCGCGGCCACTGGCCGCGGCAGCTCGGTGCTGTCCGGGGGGCAGGGCCGGTCCTGGTAGGCGATCGATCCGTCCGCGGCCTCGCACTTGTGCAGCGCCTGCGCGCGCGGCGCGGGCGTTGCCAGCGCCAGCAACACGGCGATCGCGCTCGCCGCAGCCCGCCGCCGGCAGTCGATGTCCATGCGGCCAGTTTACGCCGGCAGCTGCCGCCGCTGCCCCGGGTCGACTACCCTAGCGCACTGGCAACGGGGAGTGCCCGGGTATGCGCATGCTGTGGCGATGGTCGTTGCGCGCCGTATGGTCGGTGCTGCTGGTGCTCGCCACCATCGTGCTGGTGCAGGCATTCCGCGCGCGCGGCCTGCCGCCGCTGCAGCCCTGGCATCGCGAGGCGCCGCAGCTCGAGCTCACCGCAGAGGAGATGCGCCAGCGCGGCTTCGATTTCGCGCGCTACCTCGAGCGCGAGGACGAAGTCATCCGCGAAAGCCGCCTGCGCGTGACGCAGGCGCTGCGACCCGAGGACGACGTGCCGGGCCTGCGCTACGCGCCCTCGAGCGCGAACAACCCGGAGCGCTTCGCCACCGACTGGAACCGCAGCTTCGAGCGCCGTCCGGCCCGGGTCCGCGGCGGCGCCCTGCTGGTGCACGGCATGACCGACGCGCCGTACAGCATGCGCGCGCTGGCCGACCTGCTCGAGCGCCAGGGCTGGTACGTGGTGGCCATCCGCGTGCCCGGCCACGGTACCGTGCCGGCCGGGCTGGCGACCGCGGAATGGGAAGACTGGTTCGAGGCGGTGGCCGTGGCGGCGCGCCACGTGCGCGCGGAGGTCGGCGCGGAGGCGCCGCTGCTGATGGCCGGCTACTCGAACGGCGGCGCGCTGGTGCTGGAGCACCAGCTAGACGCCATCGACGACGACCAGCTGCCGCGCGCCGACCGCATCGTGCTGATCTCGCCGATGATCGGGATCGCGCGGGGTTCGGGGCTCGCGCGCGTGATCGGACTGCTGTCGTTCATTCCCTATTTCGAGCAGTCGGCATGGCTGGACATCCAGCCGGAGTTCAATCCCTTCAAGTACAACTCGTTCCCGGTCAACGCGGGCCTGCAGTCGGTGCGGCTGACCCGCGAGATCCAGGCCGACCTCGACCGGCATGCACGGGCCGGAACCCTGGCGCGGCTGCCCCCCGTGCTCACCTTCCAGTCGGTGCTCGACGAGACGGTCGAAAGCGCAGCGGTGGTGACGCGCCTGTACGACCAGCTCCCGGCCAACGGCAGCGAACTGGTCCTGTTCGACATCAATCGCGCCGGTGCGCTGGAACCGCTCTTCACCCGCACGGCGCTGGGATTCCGCGACTCGCTGGGACGTGGCGACGTCGAGCGTCCCTGGGGCGTGACCGTGATCACCAACACCCGGCCCGACACGCTCGGGGTCAGCGAGTGGCGCCGGCCGGCCGGTGCGGCGGAGCCCACCCGTCGCGAGCTGGAGCTCAAGTTCCCGCGCGAGGTCTACTCGCTGTCCCACATCGCCTTGCCGTTCCCGATCGACGACCCGCTGTACGGCCTCGAGCCCTCCCGCGGCGAGGACTTCGGCATCCGGCTCGGGCGCCTTGCGCTGCGCGGCGAGCGCCGGGCACTGGTGGTGCCGGTCGACCAGTTCGCGCGCCTGGGCAGCAATCCGTTCTTTCCGTACCTCGCCGAGCGCACCCGCGAGTGGTCGGCGGCGGCACTGGAACCCCGCCCGGATTAGCGTTGTCGTTGGCGCGGGTTGCCGGCGGCGGCTAGGATGTTGGCCCGAGCGGCCTCCCGCACCCCCGGATCCGACCCCGATGCGCGCGTCCCGCACTCCGGCATTCCGGTTCGCCGTCCTGCTGCTGCTGCCACTGCTCATGGCCAGCGCGGGCGCGTCCGCGCGCGGGGTGCCGATCGAGCTGGCGCGCTGGAACGACCCGGCGACGGAGCCGTCGATCGACGCGTTGCGGGCTGCCTCCGACGAGCGCTTCGAGATCCTGCCGGCCGGCAGCTCGCTGCTCGAGAATGCGCGCGGCCACGAGCGCTGGTACCGCGTGCGCGTGACCGCGCCATGGAACGCTGCCGACCCGCCGGTGCTGGCGCTGTACGTGCCCTATGGCAACCGGGTCACGGTCCACGTGCCACCCGACTACGCGGCGGACGAGCGCGCCCTGCGCGACCTCGACCTCGACCAGCGCCATTCGCGCCACGCACTGGTGTTCGACCTGCCGGCGACCCTGGGCCCGGACACGCCGGTGTACGTGCGCATGAAGGTCGGGCGCCGGCTTTCGCCGCAGGTCGCGATCGAGGACGCCGGCGCCTTCGCCCGCGCCGACATCGCCTACCAGCGCAACATCACCGCGATCCTGACCGCGATCGCGGTCACCTGGCTCGTGGTCGGCGCCTTCGGTTGGGTCCTGCGCGAGCGCGAGTTCCTGCTCCTGTTCGCGGCGATCGGCTTCCAGCTGCTGTACCTGATGATGCTCACCGGCGAGGCCTATGCGCTGCCCGCGCTGGCCTGGTTGTCGGGCCTGGGCGTGGTCGCGATCTGGATCAGCCGCGCACTCGCGACCGCGTTCCTGCTCCTGTTCACCGTGCACTTCCTCGACCTGGTGCGCTTCGCGCCGCGGATGCGCACCGCGCTGCAGGCCTGCGCGGCGGCCTTCGGCGTGGTCGTGGTGCTGGCGCCGTTCCCCGCGATGCAGCAGAGCGGGTTGCCCCTGTTCGGCGGCTACCTCCTGATCCTGTCGTCGTTCCTGGCGATGGTGGCGGCGCTGCTGGCGTGGCGTCGCGGCAGCCGCGCCGCGCGCTTCTACCTGGTGGCATGGCTGCCGGCGGTGGCGCTGGACGTGCTGCGCGAGCTGCAGCTGCTCAACCTGGCCCCGTTGCTGCCGGCGCAGGAATACGCGCTGCCGCTGGCCGGCGCCTTCGTCGCCGTGATGTTCGCCATCGGCGTCGCCGACCGCATGCTGGCGGTGCGCCACGAGCGCGACGAGGCGCGCCTCGCCGCCGAGCGCGATCCGCTGCTGCGCGTGCTCAACCGCCACGCGATCGCGCTCAGGCTGCGCGCCGC
>JAGOEZ010000030.1:0-10110 GCA_017997455.1 Lysobacterales bacterium
GCTGACGCCCGCGGTCGCGTTGGTGGTCGGGAAGGTACCGGTCGACAGACGGGTCTCGGACACGCCGGTCTTGGTCGCGGTGGCGACGTTCAGACCTTCCGAAACACGGGCGCGAACGGTGTAGTCGCTGTACGCCGGGATGGCGATGGCGAGCAGGATGCCCAGGATCGCGATGACGATCATGAGCTCGATCAAGGTGAAGCCTTTCATGTTCTTCATGGGTGAAATCCCCTCAGTTAGCTAACTACGGAAAATTCGGACGGGTTGCACGGGACCTTTCGTGTAGCGGGTCGGCGAAGCTGGATCCAGGGCCTCGTCGGCCAGATCCCGCAACCGCCCGGGTAGGCTATAGCATCATCCGTGCCAGCCACATTTCGGGCACGCGCGAAGTGTGCACTGCGTCACACTTTGCCACCCATCGGCGCCGGGCGGCATGCGATTGGGCGATGGCGACCCCGGATGCACGACATCTGGTGAATCCGGGTTGGACGGAAGGGCACCCGCAGCGGTCCTGGGTCGCGTCCGGGGGTCGGGTCAGCGGCCCAACGAGGCTCTGGGCCGCCGGATATTGCCCCATCGGGTCACATTGTGACGTCGAAGGGCAGTCTTGCCGGCGTCGCCGGCTATTCGATCCCCAGCTTCTTGAGCTTGTAACGCAGCGCCCGGAAGGTGATCCCGAGGTTCTTGGCCGCCGCGGTCTTGTTGTAGCGGGTCTCCTGCAGCGCCTTGAGCAGGGCCTCGCGCTCGAGGGTGTCGATGTAGTCGTCGAGCGAGGCGCCGGCCGCGACCTTGGGGTCGGCGATGCCGGCTGGCAACGCCCCGCCGGCCGCGGCGCGCGGCGTGAGGCGCATGTCCTCGGGCTCGATGGTGCTGTTCTCGCACAGCGCCACCGCGCGCTCGAGGATGTTCTCCAGTTCGCGCACGTTGCCCGGGAAGTCGTAGGTCTTGAGTGCCTCGATCGAGCGCGCCGAGAGCTGCGGCTTCTCCACGCCCCAGTCGGGCGCGATGCGGTCGAGGAAACGCCCGGCCAGGAGCGGGATGTCCTCGCGCCGCTCGCGCAGCGGCGGCACCCGGACCTCGATCACGTTGATGCGGTAGAAGAGGTCCTGGCGGAACGCGCCCTGCTCGACCAGCCGGGCCAGGTTCTTGTGCGTGGCCGAGAGCACGCGCACGTCGACCGGGATTTCCTGGCGCGCGCCGATCGGGCGCACGGCCTTCTCCTGGATCACGCGCAGCAGCTTGACCTGCATGTGCATCGGCAGGTCGGCCACCTCGTCCAGGAACAGGGTGCCGCCGTTGGCGGCCTGGAACAGCCCGTCCTTGTCGGCGGCCGCGCCGGTGAAGCTGCCCTTCTTGTGGCCGAAGAACTCGCTCTCCATCAACTCGCCCGGGATCGCGCCGCAATTGACCGGCACGAAGGCACCGCTGGCGCGCGGGCCCAGTTCGTGGATCTGGCGCGCGACGAGCTCCTTGCCCGAGCCGGACTCGCCGGTGATGTACACCGGCGCCTGGCTGCGCGCGACCTTGGCCACGGTCTGGCGCACTTCCTCGATCGCGGCGGAGTTGCCCAGCAGCGGCGAGGGCCCGGTCGCCACCGGTGCCGGCTCGGCCTTGCGTTCCTCCGCCAGCTTGAGCGCCGATTGCACCAGGCGGCGCAACACGGTGAGGTCGACCGGCTTGGACACGAAATCGAAGGCCCCGGCCTTGAGCGCGCCCACCGCGATGTCCACGCTGCCGTACGCCGTGATGATCGCGATCGGCACCTTGGGGTAGTTCTTCGCCACGTGCTCGACCAGGTCCATGCCGGTGCCATCGGGCATGCGGAAGTCGGTCAGGCAGATCGCGTATTCCTGCTCCGCCAGGCGCCGCTTGGCCTCGGTGACATTGCCGGCCGTATCGACCAGCAGGCCCAGACGGGTCAGGGTCAGGGTCAGCAGTTCGCGGATGTCGGGTTCGTCATCGACGACCAGGGCAGCTTGGCGGGACATGGGGTCGCGGTCGTCGGATCGCTAGGCGGGGGACGGCGGGAACGGATCCCGGCACAACCCCGGATCGTACCGGATCACCCGGCCGGCCGGGGAGCCGAAGCTCAACCCGCGGATGCGGCGCGCGGCCGCCCCGCGGCGCTGGCCGGGCTCACCGCCGCGGCCAGGGTGATGCGGAAGCAGGCGCCGCCGCCAGCGACTGGCACGTACTCGAGGGTGCCCTGGTTGGCTTCGGTCAGCTGTTTGGCGATGTACAGGCCCAGGCCGGTCCCGTGTTCATGGGTGGTGTAGAACGGGTCGAAGATCTGGTCGGCCACGCGCTGCGGGATGCCGGGACCGCGGTCGACGATCTCCAGCACCGGCGGGCCATTCTCGTTGAGGCGCCGCGCCACCACCGCGACCCGCGCGGCCTGGTCCGGCAGGCGGCCATAGCGGCGCGCGTTCTGGACCAGGTTCCAGGCTACCTGCTGCAACTGGCCGGGATCGGCCAGCACCTGCACGCTGCGCGGCGCCAGCACGGCGCGCAACTCGTCGGCCTCGATCGGGTTGGTCGACTTGTAGTCCTCGACGAAGTTGTTGGCCCACGACACCAGGTCGAAGGGCTCCGGGCGCGAGCGCTCGCGCCGCGACAATTGCAGGATGTTCTCGACGATCGCGTTCACGCGCTGGCACTGCTGGCGCACGATGTCGATCAGGCGCTTGTCGGTCTCCGGGATCTGCTCCGACTCCGACAGCAGCTGCGAGGAATAGCTGATGGCGGCGAGCGGGTTGCGGATCTCGTGCGCGACGCTGGCCGACAGCCGGCCCAGCGACATCAGGGTCAGCTGCTCGGCCTGGCGCGACAGCAGCGAGGTGTCGTCGAGGAAGATGATGACGTTGTCGTTGTCGTCGGCGCCCAGGCGCGCGAAGCGCGGAATCACCTCGGGCAGGCCGTCGGCCAGCGCCACCGGGACGGTGTCGGCCTTGCCGAAGGTGCGCCAGTGGTAAAGGCGCCGCGACAGTTCCGGCGCAGCCTCGCCCAGTTCGCGCTGGGCCGGGGAGGGGTTGCCCATCAGGTGCCAGGCGGCTTCGTTGTGCTGGTGGATGCGATTGGAGGCATCCACGACCAGCACGCCGGTGCGCATGCGCCGGATGATCATGTCGTTGAGCTGGGTGAGGTTGGCGAGGTCGATTTCCTGGCGCTGTACCCGCTCGCGGGTTTCGGAATGCTCGCGCCGCAGCAGCTGGCACAGGATCGCCGCGGCCAGGTAGCTGGCCGCGAACAGCCCGGCCTCGGTCCAGTTGCGGGTGTCGCCCGGCTCGCCGCTGCCGAAGCCGATCGTGATCGCGACCGCCAGGGCCGCCAGCGCCGCGACCGCATAGGCCGTGACGGCCGGCATCAGCAATGCGCCGCAGCTCACGTTGAGCAGCATCAGCAGGGCCACGCCGCTGTCGATCCCGCGCAAGGAGTAGAGCGCCACCGCGAAGGCCAGCACGTCGAGCGCGAGGCCCAGCAGCACGCGCAGGTTGGCCGGGCCCGTGCTGCGGCGCCCGGCCAGGAAGACCATCGCCGAGCACACCAGGTAGACGACCGCGGCTACGCGCGCGGCCCATGGCGCTTCGACCGCGATCACGCGGTCGGCCAGCGGGCTGAACACGAAGCCGACGAAGAGCGTGGCCTCGAACACCCGGTAGAGCTCGAAGAAATAGAGCTCGCGCAGGGTGGTGGCGTCGGGGGCGGTCAGGCGGTCGGCGCCACCGGACGGCCGCAAGGCCGCGAGGCGCGCGACGGCCCCACTGGCGGGTTTGGCGCGCTGCACGCCGCGAGTATAGCCGGTGGCCGCCTGCGGTTGGCCCCTTCCTATCGCTCCGTGCCTTCGCCAGAATAGCGCGCCCTTTCCGCGCCGCCGTCCCGGTGGCCGGTCCCACGGCGCCACGGGCCGCACCACGTGCCCGACGCGCTGCCGCCGCGAGCAGGAATCCCGCATGAACTTCCACGAATACCAGGCCAAGGAACTGTTCGCGCAGTTCGGCATTCCGGTGCCCAGGGGCATCGCCGTGTCGACGCCGGCCAAGGCGGCCGAGGCGGCGCGCACGCTCGGCGGCACGCAATGGGTGGTCAAGGCGCAGATCCACGCCGGCGGGCGCGGCAAGGCCGGCGGCGTCAAGCTGGTCAAGTCGCCCGAGGAGGTCGAGGCAGCGGCCGCGAAGATGCTGGGCACGCGCATGGTCACCTACCAGTCGGCCGGCGCAGCCTTGCCCGTCGACCGGGTGCTGGTCAGCGAGGCCAACGACATCGAGCAGGAACTGTACCTGTCGGTGCTGCTCGACCGCGCCAGCAAGAGCGTGGCCTTCATCGCCTCGGCCAGCGGCGGCGTCGACATCGAGCAGGTCGCGCGCGAGCGCCCGCAGGACATCCATACCGTGGTGGTCGACTACGTGCAGGGCCTGATGCCGTACCAATGCCGCGACGTCGCCTTCGCGATGGGCCTCAACGCGAAGCAGGCAGGCCAGCTCACGAAGATCATGCAGGGCCTCTACCGCTTCTACGTCGAGCGCGACCTTTCGCTGGTCGAGCTCAACCCGCTGGCCATCGTCAAGGGCGGCGACCTGATGGCGCTGGACGGCAAGGTCAATGCCGACGACAACGCGCTGTTCCGCCAGCCGGCGCTGGCGGCGATGCGCGACGTCGCGCAGGAGGACCCGACCGAGGCCGCCGCCGCCGACCACAACCTCAACTACGTGACCATGGATGGCGACATCGCCTGCATGGTCAACGGCGCCGGGCTGGCGATGGCGACCATGGACGTGATCAAGCTGGCGGGCGGCGAGCCGGCCAACTTCCTCGACGTCGGCGGCGGCGCGACCAAGGAGCGCGTGGCCGAGGCCTTCAAGCTGATCCTGTCCTCGGACAAGGTGCGCGCGATCCTGGTCAACATCTTCGGCGGCATCGTGCGCTGCGACATGATCGCCGAGGGCATCATCGCCGCGGTCAAGGAAGTCGGGGTCAAGATCCCGGTGGTGGTGCGGCTCGAGGGCACCAACGTCGAGAAGGGGCGCGAGTTGCTCGCGGGCTCCGGGCTCAAGATCACGCCGGCCACCGACTTGAACGATGCCGCCGCCAAGGCGGTCGCCGCCGCCAAGACCGCCTAGACCTCCATTCGCGTTGTAGGAGCGCGCTCTGCGCGCGATAGGCGCCCCGCTCGAAGCGACGCCCATCGCGCGCAGAGCGCGCTCCTACAAGGCAACACCCGGAATCCGAATCATGAGCGTCCTCGTCAACAAGCACACCAAGGTCATCTGCCAGGGCTTCACCGGCCAGCAGGGCACTTTCCACTCCGAGCAGGCGATCGCCTACGGCACCAGGATGGTCGGCGGCGTCACGCCCGGCAAGGGCGGCACGCAGCACCTCGGATTGCCGGTGTTCGATACCGTGCGGCAAGCCGTCAAGGGCACCGGCGCCGATGCCTCGGTGATCTACGTGCCGCCGCCGTTCGCGGCCGACGCGATCCTCGAGGCGGCCGATGCCGGCATCGGCGTGATCGTGTGCATCACCGAGGGCATCCCGGTGATGGACATGCTCAAGGTGCACAACGCCCTGAAGTCCTATCCCGATACCGTGCTGATCGGACCCAACTGCCCCGGCATCATCACGCCGGGCGAGTGCAAGATCGGGATCATGCCCGGGCACATCCACCAGCCGGGCAAGATCGGCATCGTCAGCCGCTCCGGCACGCTGACCTACGAGGCCGTGTTCCAGACCACCCAGGTCGGCCTCGGCCAGAGCACCGTCATCGGCATCGGCGGCGACCCGCTGCAGGGCATGAACTTCATCGACTGCCTGCGCCGCTTCCAGGACGACGCGCAGACCGAGGGCATCATCATGGTGGGCGAGATCGGCGGTTCGGCGGAAGAAGACGCGGCCGAGTTCATCGCCAGCTACGTGACCAAGCCGGTGGTCGCCTTCATCGCCGGCGCCTCGGCGCCGGCCGGCAAGCGCATGGGCCATGCCGGCGCCATCGTCTCGGGCGGCAAGGGCACCGCCGCCGGCAAGTTCGCCGCGCTGGAGAAATCCGGCGTCACCACGGTGCGTTCGCCAGCCGACCTCGGCAAGGCGCTCGTCGGGCGCATGAAGGGCTGAGCGCCAGGTTCCGCCGTCCGGCCCGGGATGACAAGTCGCAGGGGCCGCGCTAGCTTGGCGCGGCCCTTTTCCGTTGGTGCCGGCCCGTGACGCCGATCCGCATCGCGCTTGCGCAGTTCGACTTCCCGGTCGGCGCCGTGGCCGCCAATGCCGCGCGCATCGCGGCGCTCGCGGCCGAGGCGCGCGACCGCCATGGCGCGCGCATCGTGATGTTTCCCGAACTGGCGCTGTCGGGCTACCTGGCCGAGGACCTGTTCCTGCGCCCGGGCTTCCTCGATGCCTGCGCCCGCGCGCTGGCGGATCTCGCGCGCGGCCTCCACGGGATCGACGCCCTGGTCGGCCATCCGCTGGCCGAGGGCGGGCGCGTCTACAACGCGCTGAGCTGGATCCGCGACGGCAAGGTGCTGGCCTCGTACCGCAAGCAGGCCCTGCCGAACTACATGGTGTTCGACGAGCAGCGCTACTTCGACCCGGGCGACGCCACGCTGGTGGTCGAGTGCGGCGGGGTGCGCTTCGGCGCGCTGATCTGCGAGGACATCTGGGAGGAGGCGCCGGCACGGGCCGCCAAGCGCGCCGGCGCCGAAGCGCTGCTGGTGGTCAATGCCTCGCCCTGGGACCCGCGCAACCGCGCCGAGCGCATGGCGGTGGTGCGCCGGCGCGCGCGCGAGCATGGATTGCCGATCGCCTACGTGAACCTGGTCTGCGGCCAGGACGACCTGGTGTTCGACGGTGGCGCCATGGCGGTGTCGGCGGCGGGCGCCCTGCTGGGCCCGGCACCCTCGTTCGCGGATGCGCTGCACGTGGTCGAGCTCGATCCCGCGCAGGGCAGCTTCCGCGCGGTCGACTTCGAGGCCGCGGACGAGGACGAGGTCGCCACGACCTGGCGCGCGCTGGTGCGCGGCACCGGGGACTACGTGCGCAAGAACGGCTTCCCCGGCGTGCTGCTCGGGCTTTCGGGCGGCGTCGACTCGGCGCTGACGCTGGCGATCGCGGTCGATGCGCTGGGGCCGGCGCAGGTGACCGCGGTGATGATGCCGTCGCGGCATACCTCGCGGCTGAGCGTGGACCTCGCCAGCGAACAGGCCCGCGCGCTCGGCGTCGAGTATCTCGACATCCCGATCGAGCCGCCGTTCGGCGCCTTCCAGGAGGTGCTGGCGCCGGCCTTCGGCGGCCGCGCGCGCGACCTCACCGAGGAGAACATCCAGTCGCGCTGCCGCGGCGTGATCCTGATGGCGCTGTCGAACAAGCTCGGGCGCATGGTCCTGTCGACCGGCAACAAGAGCGAGATGGCGGTCGGCTACGCCACCATCTACGGCGACATGTGCGGTGGTTACGCGCCGCTGAAGGATTGCTACAAGACCACCGTCTACGCCTTGTGCCGCCATCGCAACGCGATCTCGCCGGTGATTCCCGAGGCGGTGATCGCGCGCGCGCCGTCGGCCGAACTGCGCGAGGGCCAGACCGACCAGGATTCGCTGCCGCCCTACGAGCTGCTCGACGCGATCCTGCGCCGCTATGTCGAGGACGACCGCTCGGTGGAGCAGATCGTGGCCGAGGGCTACGACGCCGTGACGGTCGAGCGGGTCGTGCGCATGGTGCTGCGCAACGAGTACAAGCGCCGCCAGTCGGCGCCGGGGCCGCGGGTCACGCGACGCGCCTTCGGTCGCGATCGCCGCTATCCGATCACCTCGGGCTGGCGGCCCTGAGCGTGGGGCGGTGCCGCTGCAGGAGCGCCTCTCATGCGCGACCACGAGGCACTTCACCCACCATGGACGCCTCAAGGCCTGTCGCGCGCAGAGCGCGCTCCAACAGGGCTGGCTTCGTAGGAGCGCGCCCTGTGCGCGATAGGCCTCCGTCGCGCATGAGATGCGCTCCTACAGAGGCGCTGGCCTGCGGGCTTGCCCCTCAGCCGGCCTTGCTCTCGCCGAAGCCGGGGATGAGCTGCCACCACTTGTTGCCGCGCGCCGGCCAGTCGCCCTGCAGGTAGGGGTGGTCGGGGTAGTTGAGCTGCAGCACGCGGATGGTGTCCTCGGCCAGCTTCTGCTGGCCCAGGCGCTTGTAGCTCTCGGCCATGATCGCCAGCGCCTCGGAGGCCTGCGGCGTCTGCTGGTAGTTCTCGATGATGTACTTGGCGCGGCCCTGCGCCGCGATGTAGGCCTCGCGCCGGAAGTAGTACTGGGCGACGTTGAGCTCGCCCTGGGCGAGGCCGTTGCGCAGGTAGATCATGCGCTGGCGCGCGTCCTCGGCGTAGCGGCTGTCGGGGAAGCGCTTGAGCAGTTCGCCGAAGTCCTGGAACGACTGGCGCGCGAAACCGAGGTCGCGGCGCGTGTTGTCGTTGGCGACGTAGCGCTCGAGCAGCCCGACCTCGCGGTTGAAGTTGATCAGCCCGCGCAGGTAGTACGCGTAGTCGACGTGCTTGTTGGTCGGGTACTGGCGGATGAAGCGGTTGATGGTCGACAGCGCCTCCTCCGGCTCGCCGGCCTTGTACTGCGCATAGGCGGTATCGAGCTCCGCCTGCTCGGTGTACTTGCCGAAGGGGAAGCGCGCGACCAGGCGCCGGTAGTAGCGCACCGAGCGTTCGTAGTTGCCCGCTTCCAGCAGCGCCTTGGCCTCGGCGTAGAGCTGGTCGACCGGGAGGGTCTCGGTCTCGTCGAGGCGGCCGTCCTTGCGGCAGGCGGCGCCAAGCAGCGCGATCGCCAGCACGATGGCCAGGCGCGGGAGGAAAGCGTGGACTCGCATGGGGGGAAGCGGCCGGAAGTCCTAGTATAGGCAGCCATCATAGTGGAAAGGCCGGGGCCGGCTCCATGAACGAATCGGAAACGCCAGCGCAACTCGAGGCCGAGATCCCCCTGGGACTCGCCGGCGCGCGCGTCGACCAGGCCCTGGCCCAGCTGTTCCCGGACTACTCGCGCAGCCGGCTCAGTGCCTGGCTCAAGGCCGGCCGCGTCCTGGTCGATGGCGAAGTGCTGCGCCAGCGCGACCCGGTCCGTGGCGGCGAGCGGGTGACGCTGCGCGTGATCGAGGACACCCAGGTGCACGCCGCGGCCGAGGCGATCGCGCTCGACATCCTGTACGAGGACGCGAGCGTGCTGGTGGTCAACAAGCCCCCGGGCCTGGTGGTGCATCCCGGTGCCGGCAATCCGGCCGGAACCCTGCAGAACGCCTTGCTGCACCACGACCCGAAACTGGCCCGGGTGCCGCGCGCCGGCCTGGTGCACCGGCTCGACAAGGAGACCAGCGGCGCGCTGGTCGTGGCGCGCACGCTGGCGGCGCATACGCGCCTGGTCGCCCAGCTGGCCGAGCGCGACGTGCACCGCCAGTACGAGGCGGTGGTCTACGGCACCATGGTCGCGGGCGGCACCGTCGACGCGCCCATCGGGCGGCATCCGCGCGAACGGCTGCGGATGGCGGTGGTCGAGGGCGGCCGGCCGGCCATCACGCACTATCGCGTGCGCGATCGCTACCGCGCCCATACCCTGCTGCAGGTCAAGCTCGAGACCGGGCGCACGCACCAGATCCGGGTGCACCTCGCGCACATACGCCATCCGCTGGTCGGCGACACGCTCTACGGTGGCGGGCTCAAGCTTCCGCGCGGCGCCACGCCGGCGCTGGCCGAGGCCCTGCGCGCCTTCCGCCGCCAGGCGCTGCATGCCGAGAAGCTCGAGTTCGAGCACCCCTCCGGCCGCAAGCTGGTTTCGGTCGAGGCGCCGCGTCCGGCGGACCTGGAACGCCTGCTTGCCGCGCTGGCCGAGGATCGCGCTGCCCACGCCGCCGGCGCGCGGGCGTGAGCTTCGCGGACGATCGGCCGCCCGCGGGGGTCAGCCGGCGCGAGGCGATCGCGCTTCTGCTGCTGCTGCTTTTCGCCGCCTGGCTGCGGATCGGCGCCGTGCTCGGCACCGAGGTGATCGAGCCGATCCGCGGCGACGCGCTCGACTACTACCACTACGCGCACAACCTGCGCGAGTCGGGCGCCTACTCGCGCACGCCGGCGACCGGCGTGGCCGG
>JAGOEZ010000030.1:10210-20852 GCA_017997455.1 Lysobacterales bacterium
TGGTCCAGTTCGGCCAGCTCGACGATCGCAGCCTGGCCGTCAACACCTTGCTGCACGGGATGTACCCGGACTTCCTCTGGGAGGACCGGCCCGAGACCCTGGCGATGCCGTACAAGTTCGATCCCGAGGCGCCGGCGATCGGACGCTCGACCGCCACCGTGCTGTCCGCGCTGGCCGAGCGCGCCAGCGCCGATCCCGCGCGCTACCTGCGCTGGTACCTCGTCGGCAAGCCGCTGTCGCTGGTGGCCTGGGACGAGGTGCGGATCGGTGACGCGTTCATCCTCAGCGTGTCCGCCACGCCCTATTTCAGCCATCCGGTGTTCCTCGCCACGCACCTGCTCGCGCGCCTGCTGCACTGGCCGCTGATGGTGCTGGCGCTCGCGGGTTGCGTGCTGGCCTGGCGCCGGCGCTCGCCCGTGGTCGGCGCGGCGCAGGCGGCCGGCTTGCGCGTGGTCTCGCTGCTGTTGCTCTACATCCTCGCCGTGCATGTCGCCGGCGCGCCCTACCCGCGCTACAGCGTGCCGTTCCGACCCGAGCTGTACCTGATGGCCTGCTACGCGGCGGCCGAGGCCTGGGCCTGGCTGCAAGGCCGCGCCATGCGCGACAAGGTGGCGGCGTGAACGACGCCCTCGCGTGGATCACCCCGGACTGGCCGGCGCCCGCGCGGGTGCGCGCGGTGACCACCACCCGCAACGGCCCCGGCGCCTCGCAGCCGCCGCACGAGCGCTTCAACCTCGGCGCGAACGTCGGCGAGGACCCCGGCGTGACCGCGGCCAACCGCGCCAGCCTGCTGCGCGCGCTGGCGCTGCCGTCCGTGCCGTCCTGGCTGCGGCAGGTGCACGGCACCACGGTGCACGCGGTGGCCACCGCGATGCGGGTCGCCGTCGGCGCGGAGCCCGAAGCCGACGCCGCCGTCACCCGGGTCGCGGGCGCCGTGCTGGGCGTGCTCACGGCGGACTGCCTGCCGGTCCTGCTGTGCGCCGACGATGGCTCCGAAGTCGCGGCGATCCACGCCGGCTGGCGCGGCCTGCGCGCGGGCGTGATCGAGGCCGCCTGCGCGCAGCTGCGCGCGCCGGGGCCGCGCCTGCTGGCCTGGCTGGGGCCGGCGATCGGGCCCGTCGCCTACGAAGTCGGCGCGGAAGTCCGCGAAGCCTTCATCGCCGACGACCCCGCGGCCGCAGCCGGCTTCCGCGTGGCACGCCGCGACCACTGGTACTGCGACCTCTATGCGCTGGCGCGGATGCGGCTCGCGCGGCTCGGTATCGAGCGCATCCATGGTGGCGAGTACTGTACCCATGGCGAGCCGCAGCGCTTTTACTCCTACCGCCGCGACGGCGTAACCGGCCGCATGGCCACCCTTGTATGGATCGACGAGACATGAGCGATTTGGAACAGCGGCTGCGGCTCGACGATACGGATGGCCGCCGCGCGATCAGCAGTGGCTTTCAACTGTCGCGCGGCGCAGTGCTGGCGTTGGCACTACTTGCCGGATTCCTGTTGCTTGCCAGCGTGCGATTGGTTGCTCACAACCTGTCAGCAGGTATCGACGAGGTCGCTCATATCGGCGCGGCGGCATGGCTTGATGCGACCGGGTCCAACGAACTCAACCTTGAACATCCGCCGCTGACCAAGCGAATGGCTGGTGCGGCAATGCACTACGGCGGAGTTGCGCCCGAGCTCGATGTCAACGGCGAGCCGCCCGATCAGTGGGACTTGGGTCGGGCTCTGCTGGTCCAGGACGGAGTGGTTCATCGCGGCCGCCTGGATGCCGCGCGCCTCCCCTTCAGCTTCCTTGCCCTCCTTGGTGCGGCCGCAGTATTCGGCTGGGCTCTTTCTTTGTTCGGGCGAAACGCGGCGTTATTCGCCCTGTTTCTCTATGCATTGAGCCCGACGATTCATGCGCACGGAGCACTGGTCCTGACTGATCTCGCGCTCGGCTCCTTCGCCGTCACGGCGATGGCGCTGATCTGGGTGGCGCGGGGACGTAGGTCCATGCCGCTTGCAATTGCCGGTGGCATGGCAATGGCCGCGGCAGTGTTTTCCAAGTACACGGGATTGATGCTTGTCCCGCTTGTGCTGCTCCTGCTTCTACTTGAGCCCGTGACGATTCCGTCGCAGCGACGAGTGGAATCGCTACTTGCGAATCTGAGGATCGCTGCTGCCGCGGCATTGGGCTTCGTGCTTGCGTTCGCTGCGATCGCCGCCGTGAACGGGGGGCTGGGTGAGTACCTGCAGGGCGTCACGATGCTGGGGCACAATCATCGTGCCGTGTGGCAGTACTTCGCCATGGGTGAGTTCTCGCAAACCGGCTTCCTCAGCTATTTCCCGCTTACGATCGGACTGAAGAGCACGCCGGTAGAGCTTGGCGCTTGGGCGTTGGCGCTGGTAGCCGTCGCCAGCGCAGGGCGCGGTCTTCGTGCCAGCGCCGCCTCGCCTGTCGCCCTGGTCAACATGGCGTGGGTACTCGCGTTTCCGCTCGCCTACCTGGCGGCATTGATGTTGCAGGCGCCGAACATCGGCCACCGTTACACGGTGCCCGTATACCCGTTCCTGTTCGTCGGTGCAGCGGCGGCCATGCACCTCAAGCTCGCGCCATCCTGGCGTGCGGCGACGGGCGTCCTGCTCGTTCTGGCGCAGGGCATGGTCGCGTGGCGATCGCTGCCGGATCCGTTGGCCTACTTCAACGGCTTTGCCGGCTGCAATGGCGCGCGCGCGGCCCTCTGCCTCGACGACTCGAACGTGGACTGGGGTCAGAACATGCACCGCGTCTGGCCTGCGATCGAGGCTCGACTTGGTTCCGAGGAACGGCCGGTCGTCTTGTTGTTCAGCGCCTTGCCAATTGACGCCTACTTGCCGCGATTCGAACCCTTGCTGGCGAGCGATTGGGAGACGCCGCGTGCAGTCTTGTATGTCCTGAGTGGCCACAACGTGATTCGATGGTGGGCGGCGGCTCCGCGACTTGCCGAAACTGCCCTGTTTCGCGCCCTCGATGGTGCAGAGTCGATCGGCAACAACTATTTCCTGCTCGACCTGCGTGCTGCCCCGGACGGTCCGGGGCAGCGCCTTGAACCAACAGCACCGGACCCCACTTAGAAGCCAAGCGATCGGCGATACGCCCGGTCGGTGGATTCGGAGCGGAAACGATGCGGATGGACAAGCTGACCTCGCGCTTCCAGCAGGCACTGCAGGACGCGCAATCGCTGGCCGTGGGCCGCGACCACAACATGATCGAGCCGGTGCACCTGCTCGCGGCGCTGCTCGACCAGCAGGGCGGCTCCACGCGCCCGCTGCTGGCGCAGGCCGGGGTCAATGTCGCCGCGCTGCGCACGCGGCTGGGCGAGGCGCTCGACCGGCTGCCGAAGGTCAAGGGGCAGGAGGGCAACCTCAACGCCTCCAACGACCTCGGGCGCCTGCTCAATGTCTGCGACAAGCTCGCGCAGCAGCGCGGCGACCAGTTCATCGCCAGCGAACTGTTCGTGCTGGCGGTGGCCGACGACAAGGGCGAGGCCGGCCAGGCGCTCAAGGCCGCCGGCGGGCACAAGGCCGCGCTGGAGAAGGCGGTCGAGTCCGTGCGCGGCGGCGAGACCGTGCAGGATGCCAACGCCGAGGAGCACCGCCAGGCGCTGGAGAAGTACACCATCGACCTGACCCGGCGGGCCGAGGAAGGAAAGCTCGATCCGGTGATCGGTCGCGACGAGGAGATCCGGCGCACGATCCAGGTCCTGCAGCGACGCACCAAGAACAACCCGGTGCTGATCGGCGAGCCGGGGGTGGGCAAGACCGCGATCGTGGAGGGACTGGCCCAGCGCATCATCGAGGGCGAGGTGCCCGAGGGCTTGCGCGACCGGCGCGTGCTGTCGCTGGACATGGGCGCGCTGATCGCCGGGGCCAAGTACCGCGGCGAGTTCGAGGAACGCCTCAAGGCGGTGCTCAGCGACCTGTCGAAGCAGGAAGGCCAGGTGATCCTCTTCATCGACGAGCTGCACACCATGGTCGGTGCCGGCAAGGCCGAGGGTTCGATGGACGCCGGCAACATGTTGAAGCCGGCGCTCGCGCGCGGCGAGCTGCACTGCATCGGCGCGACCACGCTGGACGAATACCGCAAGTACGTCGAGAAGGACGCCGCGCTCGAGCGCCGCTTCCAGAAGGTCTACGTCGGCGAGCCCAGCGTCGAGGACACCATCGCGATCCTGCGCGGGCTCAAGGAGCGCTACGCGCTGCACCACAAGGTCGAGATCACCGATCCGGCGATCGTGGCCGCGGCCACGCTCTCGCACCGCTACATCGCCGACCGCCAGCTGCCGGACAAGGCCATCGACCTGATGGACGAGGCCGCCAGCCGCATCCGCATGGAAATGGACTCCAAGCCCGAGGAGATGGATCGCCTCGAGCGGCGCCTGATCCAGCTCAAGATCCAGCGCGAGGCGCTGAAGAAGGAGAAGGACGCCGCCTCGAAGCAGCGCCTCAAGGACCTCGAGGTCGAGATCGAGAAGCTCGGCCGCGAGTTCTCCGACCTCGAGGAGATCTGGAAGTCGGAGAAGGCCGCGATCCAGGGCACCACGAACATCAAGGGCGAGATCGAGAAGCTGCGCCTGGAGAAGGACGCGGCGCTGCGCCGCGGCGACCTGACCCGGGTCAGCGAGATCGAGTACGGGCGCCTGCCGCAGCTGGAGAAGCAGCTCGCGGCCGCGCACGAGACCGAGCAGAAGGGCTTCAAGCTGCTGCAGCAGCAGGTCACGGCCGAGGAGATCGCCGAAGTGGTCTCGCGCTGGACCGGGATCCCGGTCAGCAAGATGCTCGAGGGCGAGCGCGAGAAGCTGCTGCGCATGGAGGCCGACCTGCACCGGCGCGTGGTCGGGCAGGACGAGGCGGTGCGCGCGGTCGCCGACGCGATCCGGCGTTCGCGCGCCGGCCTCTCGGACCCCAACCGCCCCAACGGCTCGTTCCTGTTCCTGGGCCCGACCGGCGTGGGCAAGACCGAGCTGTGCAAGTCGCTGGCCGAGTTCCTGTTCGACTCGCCCGACGCGATGGTTCGGATCGACATGAGCGAGTTCATGGAGAAGCACTCGGTCGCGCGCCTGATCGGCGCGCCGCCGGGCTACGTCGGCTACGAGGAGGGCGGGTACCTGACCGAGGCGGTGCGGCGCCGGCCCTACAGCGTGATCCTGCTCGACGAGGTCGAGAAGGCGCATGGCGACGTGTTCAACGTGCTGTTGCAGGTGCTCGACGACGGCCGCCTCACCGATGGCCAGGGCCGCACCGTCGATTTCCGCAACACGGTCATCGTGATGACTTCGAACCTGGGCTCGCACCTGATCCAGGAGCTGGCCAGCAAGGGCGACTACGCGACCATGAAGGGCGCCGTGCTGGAAGTCGTGCAGCAGCACTTCCGCCCCGAGTTCATCAACCGGCTCGACGAGATCGTGGTGTTCCATCCGCTCGGTCGCGAGCACATCCGCGCCATCGCCCGGATCCAGATCGGCGGCCTCGAGCGGCGCCTGGCCGAGCGCGAGCTCAAGCTCGCGATCGACGACGCGGCGCTGGACCACCTGGGCGAGTCGGGTTTCGATCCCGTCTACGGCGCGCGGCCGCTCAAGCGCGCGATCCAGCACCAGCTGGAGAATCCGCTGGCGCAGCGCATCCTCGGCGGCGAGTACCGTCCTGGCGACACCATCCGCATCGAACTGGTGAACGGCCACCTGCGCTTCGGCCGGGTGGCGGCGGCCGGCTGAGCGCGCGGCAGCGCGCGCGGTTGCGCGGGACTCAGGCGCCTGGCGCCGCGGGCGGCGCCGCGGCCGCGACCAGGCGCACGTCGAGCTGGTCGTAGTCGATCGCGATCCCGGCCTCGGCGAACAGGACGAGGATGCGCTGGTGCAACGCGTTGCTCGCCGGCACGCGGTGCGCGATGCGGGCGACGAACACGCGCAGTTCGAAATCGAGGTTGCTGCTGCCGAAGCCGGTGAGGGCGCTGACCGGCGCCGGCCGTTGCAGCACCAGCGGCGTGTCCTTCGCCGCCTGGTGCAGCAGGCGGTGCGCGAGTTCGGGGTCGCTGCCGAAGCCGACCCCGACCTTGATCGTGATCCGGGTGACCTCGCTGTTAAGGGTCCAGTTGACCAGGGGATCGGTGATCAGCGACTTGTTGGGGATCAGGGCCTCGCGACCGTCGAAGTCCACGACCGTGGTGGCGCGTGTGCTGATGTTCGACACCGTGCCGGTCACGTCGCCGACCGTGACCACGTCGCCGACGCGGACCGGGCGCTCGAACAGCAGGATCAACCCGGAAACGAAGTTGGCGAAGATCTCCTGCAGGCCGAAGCCCAGGCCCACGGTCAACGCCGCCGCCATCCACTGCAGGTTCGACCAGCGCACGCCGAGCAGCCCCAGCGTGAGGACGACGCCGACGACCGCGATCGCGTAGCGCAGCACGGCCGAGATCGCGAAGCGGGTGCCGGCATCCACCGAGCTGCGCTGGCGCAGCAGCAGGTCCGCCATGCCGGGCAGCCGCCGCAGGCCGACCACCAGCAGCATCGCGGTCGCCAGGGCAAAGAACAGGTCGAGCAGGCTCACCGGCGACTGCACGCTGGCGCCGTCGCGGGTCTCCGTGGCGTGCCACAGCACGATCTCGTCGAGGCGCCAAAGCGCGGGCACCAGGTCGGCCCATTGCGCCGCCAGCCAGATCGCGCCGCCGACGCCGACCAGGAAGCCGACCATCTGGCGGGACTCGATTCCTGCCGCTGCCAGTTCCTCCGCGTTCGAGCCCGGGTCGAGCTCGACGGGATCGGGGACGCCCTCCTTGCGCGCGAGGTTGGCGCTGACGGCCTGCCACTCGGCGGCGCGGCGCTCGCCCAGTGCGATCCCATGCAACGCAAGCGTGTAGGCGACGAGCAGCGTGGCCAGCACGCCGATGGTGCCTTCGATCTCGGTCGCGATCGCGGCGGCCGTGATCTGCAAACCCAGCGCCGCCGTCGCCGCCGCGGCCAGCGCGGAAGCGGCCAGGCCCAGCCGCAGCAGCCGTCGACCCAGGCTCGAACGCCCGGAGTCGGTGCCGAACCAGACGCCGCCGGGGCGCAGCAGGTGCCAGAACACGAGCGCCACGCCGAGCCAGGCCAGGATGAACACGATGCGCGATTCGTACTCGATTGCGGCGAGGTCGCCGCGATACCACGCGGCGGACACGCCGATGTGGCTGGGCACGATCAGGGCGACCAGGACCAGGGCATGGCGCCGCAGCCCGCGGCATTGCTCCGCGCTCCAGCCCAGCACGTGGCCGGCTGCGCCGCGCGCGCCGGCCAGCACGACGAGGCCGGCCAGCACCAGCACGGACCAGAAGCCCGGAATCGCTTCGCGGACCACCGATTCGTAGAAGCCGCTCGGCTCGTCGCCGCCGCGCAGCAAGCGGAACGCCAGTGCAGCCAGCAATGCCCACGGCATGGCCAGCAGCACGCTGAGCGACACCAGCGTGATCGCGCGCCGCCAGCCCCAGGATTCGGTGTCGTTCCATCGCGCCAACACCCGCCGCCGGTGCCGGGCCAGCCACGCCCACAGGATGGAGAAGACGACGGCGCCGCCCAGCAACCACAGCGGATGGGCCACGCCGCCGAATCCTGGCGCGAGGACCTTGCCGGCCTGTTCGCGCACGGTCGTGAATACACGTCCCGAAGCGATGCGCCGGCCCATCTCGGCGAACCACGCCGGGCCGATGGGGGCGTGGCTCGGTGTCCACAGCAGCCGCTTGCCGATCAGGTCGCGCAGCGCGTTGTTGCGGCGGTCGAGTTCGACCAGCGTGGCCTCGTAACGGGCCAGGGATTCGACCACGGCCAGGTTCGCCGCCTCCACCGTGACCAGCATGCGGAACTGGAGCGAGACCAGGGTGTTCGCATCGAGCGGCACGTCGATCCGCGCGCGTTCCAGCAATTCTCGTTGGGCGAGCCCGGGCAGGGGATCCTGCGTCGCGACCACCTGCGAGCGCAGGTCGATCAGGCGCAGGCGCAGCCCGGCCAGTTCGCGGCGCAGTTCGGCGAGCTGCCGCGCGATCTGGCCCGGCGGCAGCGTGCGCGCGAGATCCGACACCAGCACCAGTCCCAGGGCTTCGGACGCGCCCTCGACCGCGAGCCGGTCGCGGGTGTCGTTCCAGATCTGCGAGACCTCGATCAGCCGCACGTCGTGGCGGTCCGCTGCGGACACCACGGTGCTGCCGCGCGCCATCAGCCGCTGCACTTCATCAACGAGGCCCGGCAGCGCGCCGGCGATCGACGCGGCGGGCGCCCCGGGCGCGATTTCAGTCGCCGCGCGTCGTGCCGCCACGCGCACCGAATCGAGTTGCGCGGACACCAACTGTTCGAGCTGCTGGCCGAGGAAGCGCAGCTTGCGTTGCGCCAGCTCCACGCGGTTGGTGATCGCGGCGCGCTCCGCACCGATCCGCCGCACGCGGTCGACCAGGCTGCGGCGACGCTCGGTCAGGAGCGCCGTGGCGACGTCGATGCGACGGTGCTCGAGTTCGCGCGCCAGTTCCGCCACCGCGCGCGCATGGCCCGGCGAATCCGGCAGGCTGGCCAGCAGGGTGTCCACCGGCACCGCTTCAGTGAGTACGGGGTCGGCGTCGATGCCGTCCCCGGCGTCGGCCTGCGCGGCGGATACCAGGTCCTGCTCGCCCTGGCGCAGCGCGCGCACCTCCTCGGCCAGGCGCGCGATGCGCGGCCAATGGCCGGCGGCGTCGTCGGTCTCGGGCTGGCGCGCCTGCCACTCGTCGAAGGTCGCATCGACGTCGACCGCGGTCGGAATCGACTGCTCGCGCTTGCCGCGCGACGCGGCGATGCGGGCGCTGCTTTCGTCCAGCGCGCGCGACCTGGCGAGTAGCGAGGCCAGCGCGACATCGAAGGCGCCGCGCTGCCCGGACGAAAGGTCGACGTCGACCGCGATCGCCTGCTGGAGCGCCTGCAAGCGCCCGGTCAACCCCGCGCCAGGCGCGGCATCGACGCGGACGGGCGCGACCTCGACCGGCGGCGCAGGGCCGGCGCCCGCACCCGTCTGTGCCGCAGCGCCGGCCGCGCCGAGGGCCAGCGCACCCGCCACCAGCAGGCGCGCGGATCGCGACATCCCGTGGCGTCGCAGCGGACCATTGGGCATGCGGGATACCGTTCCGGCTGAGGGGCGAGGTCGGCGCGCGACGGGGCGGGCGTCCCCGGGCTGAAGGATAGCCCAGGGGCCGCACGCCACGGGCGCCGGCCTGGTTGGCCGTTGGGGTCATCGGCGCGGCAGGCGATGACCTGCGCCGGCCGTCCATCGCCGCGGGCCGAATCCCGCATTCGAAGCCCCCGGATGCACGCGTCCCGGCTGCTAGAATGCGCGGTTCCATGATCGCCTTCCGCCAGTTCTGCCTGCGCCGCGGCCCCCGGCTGCTGCTCAAGGACGTGGATCTCACGATCCACGCCGGCTGGCGCGTGGGCGTGGTCGGCCGCAACGGCTGCGGCAAGTCGAGCCTGTTCGGCGTGCTGCTGGGCGAGGTCGAGCCCGACAAGGGCGACGTCGGGATGCCGAAGAACCTGCGCATCGCCAGCGTCGCCCAGGAGACCGTCGAGCTCGACGACAGCGCGCTCGACTTCGTGCTCGGCGGCGACGTGGCCTCGGCGACTGCGATCTTCGACGCCGAGCGCGCGGAGGCCGCCGGCGACATGGACGCCGCCATGGAAGCCCACCACCGCATCGACGAGCTCGGCGCCTACGATGCGCGCGCGCGCGCCGCCAAGCTGCTCCATGGCCTGGGCTTCCATGCCTCGGCGCACGAACGCCCGGTGCGCGAGTTTTCCGGCGGTTGGCGCATGCGCCTCAACCTCGGCCGCGCCCTGATGGCGCCCTCGGACCTGCTGCTGCTCGACGAGCCCACCAACCACCTCGACCTCGATGCCGTGGTGTGGCTGGAGGAATGGATTCGCCGCTACGAGGGCACGGTGCTCACGATCTCGCACGACCGCGAGTTCCTCGACAACATCGCCAGCCACGTGCTCAGCCTCGAGGACGGCCGCGCCACGCTCTACGTCGGCAACTACTTCCAGTTCGAGCGCCAGCGCGCCGAGCAGTTGCGCCAGCAGGCCGCGACCTACGCCCGCGAGCAGGCCGAGCGCGCGCACCTGCAGTCCTTCATCGATCGCTTCCGGGCCAAGGCCAGCCATGCCGCGCAGGCGCAGTCGCGGATCAAGCGCATCGAGAAGCTGCAGGAAACCGAGGCGGTGCGCGCCGACCGCACCTTCCGCTTCGACTTCCCGCCGCCGGCGCGGCTGCCCGACAACCTCCTGCGCCTGAAGGAACTCGACGCCGGGTACGGCGACTTCATGGTCCTGCACGGGATCCGCTTCGGCCTCGATTCCGGCGACCGCATCGGCCTGCTGGGGCCCAACGGCGAGGGCAAGTCGACCCTGGTCAAGACCCTGGCCGGCGAGCTGGCGCCGCTCGGCGGCGAGCGCACCGCGCATCCCGACCTCAAGGTCGGCTACTTCGCCCAGCACACCATGGAGCACCTCGACGAAGCGGCCAGCCCGCTCGAGCACCTGCAGCGCATGGCGCCGGGCGAAAGCGTGCAGGTGCTGCGCAGCTACCTCGGCGGCTGGGATTTCGCCGGCGACCGCGCCTTCGAGACCATCAGCGG
>JAGOEZ010000031.1 GCA_017997455.1 Lysobacterales bacterium
GCGGAGCCGCGGTCGATCTGGCCGTGCAATCCGTCGCGCAAACGCAGGGCCGACGATGGCGAATCCGGGTAACGAGACGGCGCGCGCGGGCGCGCCAGGCAAGGGCGCCGCGGTCGAAGTGGCGGATGTCACGCGCCGCTTCGGCGAGCACGTTGCGCTCGACCACGTCAGCGTGACGATCCGCGAAGGCGAGTTCTTCGCCATGCTCGGTCCCTCCGGCTGCGGCAAGACCACCTTGCTGCGCATGATCGCGGGGCTCGACCTGCCCGACTCCGGCCAGATCCGCATCGGCGGCACCGACGCCAGCGAGATTCCCGCGCACCTGCGGCCGGTCAACACCGTGTTCCAGTCCTACGCGCTGTTCCCGCACCTGTCGGTGAAGGACAACGTCGCCTTCGGGCTGCGCATGAAGAAGGTGGCGACAGCCGAGATCGCCTCGCGCGTCGACGAGGTCATGGAGATGATGCGGATCACGGGCTTCGCGGCCCGCAAGCCGCAGCAGCTTTCCGGCGGCCAGCGCCAGCGCGTGGCGCTGGCACGCGCGCTGGTCAACCGGCCCAAGGTGCTGCTGCTCGACGAGCCGCTCGGCGCGCTGGACCTGAAGTTGCGCAAGGAACTGCAGGTCGAGCTGCTGGCGCTGCAGCGCCGCGTCGGCATCACCTTCGTGTTCGTGACCCACGACCAGGAGGAGGCGCTGGTGCTGTCGGACCGGATCGCGGTGATGCGGGCCGGCCAGATCGAGCAGATCGGCGAGGCCGAGGTCCTGTACGAGCGACCGCGCACGCGCTTTGTCGGCCAGTTCCTCGGCTCCTGCAACCTGTTCGAGGGCAAGGTCACCGCGGCTGCGAACGGCAGCCTGCAGGTCGAGACGCCGCTGGGCTCCCTGAGCGCCACGCCGGCGCCGGACATCCGGCCGCGCGCGGTCGGCGACAAGGTCACGCTGGCGATCCGGCCCGAGAAGGTGCGGGTGCTGCAGGCGCCCGGCGACGGCGCCAACGAGATCGAGGCGAAGCTGGCCGAGGTGATCTATTCGGGCTCGTCGAGCGAGTACCAGATGGTCGGCGCCGACGGCTCGAAGTTGAAGGCCCACCTGCTCAACGCGCGCTCCAGCGGCCGCACCTCGGCCAATGGCGAGACCCTGCGGCTGGCGTTCCCGGCCGACAACCTCGTGGTGCTGGAGGATTGAGATGACGCGCCAGGCGGAAGTCCGCTTCGGCGAACGCCTGACCTGGGGCGGCGAGGTCGTGCGTGCGCTGTTCACCAGCGGGCCGGCGATCGCCTGGACCCTGGTGTTCCTGCTGCTGCCGCTGCTGGCGATCGCGTTCCTGAGCTTCATGACCCGCGGCACCTACGGCGAGTGGCAGTTCCCGCTCTCGCTGGGCAACTACAAGCGCCTGCTGGGCTTCGGCGTGCTGGGCTTCGACCCGCTTTACCCGAAGATCATCGCGCGCTCGCTGCTGATGGGCGCGGGCACCACGATCGTCTGCATCCTCGCCAGCCTGCCGCTGGCCTTCTTCATCGCGCGCCTGCCGACGCGCTGGAAGATGCTGGCGCTGACGCTGCTGATCATCCCGTTCTGGACCAACCTGCTGATCCGCACCTACGCCTGGCAAATGCTGCTTGGGCCGGACAGCTTCCTCGCCGGCGTGTCGGCGTTCCTGGGCCTGAGCGAGCCGGGCCGCGCGCTCTATCCGGGCGTGCCGGCGGTCTACATCGGCATGCTGTGCGCGTACCTGCCGTTCATGGCCCTGCCGCTGTATTCGGCCGTCGAGAAGCTCGACTGGAGCCTCGCCGAGGCCGCGAGCGACCTCGGCGCCGATCGCGCCAACGTGTTCCGCCACGCGCTGCTGCCGCAGATCACGCCGGGCCTGGTGGCCGGCGCCATCCTGGTCTTCATTCCCGCGACCGGCCAGTTCGTGGTGCCCGACCTCCTGGGCGGCGCCAAGACCGCGATGCTGGGCAATGCGATCCAGCTCCAGTTCGGGCCCAGCAGGGACTGGCCCTTCGGTTCCGCGATCGCCTTTACCGGCATGGCGATCGTGCTGGTCGGCCTGTTCCTCTACGCGCGCTCGGCCAGCAACCGGCAGGACGGGCTGATATGAAAAAGCCGTCGCTGCCGCTGAGCCTGGGCGCGCTGCTCATCTACGTGTTCCTGTGGGCGCCGCTGGTGGTGGTGTTCATCTATTCCTTCAATTCGGCGCGCTACGGCGGGCCATGGCGCGGCTTCACCACCGAGTGGTACGCCAAGCTCTTCGACAGCCAGGACAAGATCACGGCGGCGTGGAACACGCTGGAACTGGGCGTGGTGAGCACCCTGATCTCGACCGTGCTGGGCACGCTGCTGGGGCTGGGGCTGTCGCGCTACCGCTTCCCGGCCAAGAAGGCCTTCTCGTTCCTGATGTACATCCCGGTCGTGATCCCCGACATCGTGATGGCGGTGGCGCTGCTGCTGCTGTTCGCGCTGGCGCGCAAGTACCTCGGGATCTTCGAGCTGGGCATGACGACGATGATCCTGTCGCACGTCACCTTCCAGATCCCCTTCGTCGCGATCGTGGTGCGCTCGCGCCTGGTCGGCGCCGACCCGGCGATCGAGGAAGCCGCGCACGACCTCGGCGCGACCGGCCTGCAGACCTTCTTCCACGTCACCCTGCCGATGATCCTGCCGGCGGTGGTGGCGGGCGCGATGCTCGCGTTCACGCTGAGCCTCGACGACTTCGTGGTGAGTTTCTTCACCACCGGGCCCGGCGCGACCACGCTGCCCATCCTCATCTATGCGTCGGTCAAGCGCGGCATCACGCCCGACATCAACGCGCTGTCGACCCTGATCGTCGCGGTCACCATGGCCGCGACCATCGTCGCCACGCTGCTGCAACGCCCACCCCGCAATGAAGGAGGCTCCTGATGCGTACTCGGCTGCTTTATCCCTTCGCACTCCTGCTCGCTGCCTGCGGCGGGCAATCCGGCCAGGCGCCCGCGCCCACCGCCGCACCGGCGGCGGATGCGCCGGCGGTCGCGGCGACACCGGCTGCGGCCCCCGCGGCCGACGACTGCAAGCTCAACCTCTTCATCTGGAGCGAGTACATCGATCCGCAGATCGTCGCGGACTTCGAGAAGCAGCACAATTGCAAGGTCACGATCGATCTCTACGAGGACAACGAGGCGATGATCGCCAAGCTCCAGGGCGGCGGCGATTCGCTCTACGACGTGGTGGTCCCGGGCAACTACGTCATCCCGGCGATGACCAAGCTGGGCCTGCTGGCCGAGCTGCGCCACGAGAACATCCCCAACCTCGCCAACCTCGATCCGAACTTCGCCAGCCCCGAGTACGACCCGGGCAACAAGTACACCGTGCCGTACCAGTGGGGCACCGTGGGCATCTATGCGCGCAAGAAGGACGGCAAGCCCACGCCGCGCACCTGGGGCATCCTGTTCGACAAGGACAAGTCGCACGGCGCCTTCCTGCTGATGGACTCGTACCGCGAGATGATGGGCAGCGCGCTGCGCTACAAGGGCTGGAGCGTCAACACGCCCTCGGCCGACCAGCTCAAGGAGATCCGCACGCTGCTGTCGGACGCCAAGAACCGCTCGCAGGGCTTCGAGGGCGGCGTTGGCGGCAAGAACAAGGTGCTGGGCAAGGTCGTGGACGCGGCCGTGGTCTACAACGGCGACGCCGTGCGCGGCATCGCCGACGATCCCGAGACCGAGTACTTCGTGCCCGACGAAGGCGGCGTGATCTGGATCGACAACCTGGCCGTGCCGGCCAAGGCGCCGCATCGCGACGCGGCGGAGAAGTTCATCAACTACATCCTCGACCCGAAGGTCGGCGCGGCGTTGTCGAACTTCAACCAGTATGCGACGCCCAACAAGGCGGCCAAGGAGTTCATCACCCCGGCCGACCTCGCCAACACGGCGATCTATCCGCCACCCGAGCAGATGGAGAAGCTGCAGGCCGTGATGGACCTCGGCGACGACGAGAAGATGTACAGCGAGGTCTGGACCCAGGTCCGGTCCGAGTAACGCGTCGAGGGTGCCCGCCAGCGATCGCCCTGCGGTCGCTGGCGGTGGTCCCGCAAGTCCAGCATGCCCCTTTGGGAGCGGCTTCAGCCGCGACCGGTGCCCATCGCGCGCAGAGCGCGCTCCTACAGTGCCGGACTGTAGGAGCGCGCTCTGCGCGCGACAGGCGCGTCGGGCAGGACGGGGTGCCAGTCGCGGCTGAAGCCGCTCCCACAGGGCTGGTTCGGGCCCTGCCTCCACGGTGTGGATCCATGCCCATCGATAGAACCCGCCTTGCGCAGCTCGTCGAACGCGAAGAGCTGCGCTTCGTCAAGACGCATCCGCGCTCGCAAAGCCTGCACGAGGAGGCGCGCAAGCACCTCCCGGGCGGCGTGCCGATGCACTGGATGGTGCGCTGGCCGGGGGCGTTCCCGCTGTTCGTCGATTCCGCCGCCGGGGCGCGCTTCCGCGATGCCGACGGCCACGAGTACGTCGACTTCTGCCTCGGCGACACCGGCGCGATGGGCGGACACGCGCCGCCCGCGGCGGTGGCGGCGCTCACGGCGCAACTGCCGCGCGGCATCGCCCTGATGCTGCCGACCGCCGATGCGGCGGTCGTGGCGGCAGAGCTCACCCGCCGCTTCGGCCTGCCATGGTGGCAGGCCACGCTCACCGCCACCGATGCCAACCGCTTCGTGATCCGCCTTGCGCGCCACCTCACGCGCCGGCCGAAGGTGCTGGTGTTCAACTGGTGCTACCACGGCACGGTCGACGAGAGCTTCGCCACGCTCGAAGCCGGCCAGGTGGTGCCGCGGCCCGGCAACCTCGGTCCGCCGGTGGCGCCGGCCACGACCACGCGCGTGGTCGAGTTCAATGACCTGGCGGCACTCGAGCGCGAACTGGCGCAAGGCGACGTGGCCTGCGTGCTGTGCGAGCCCGCGCTCACCAACATCGGCATCGTGCTGCCGGATCCCGGATTCCACGCCGCGCTGCGCCAGCTGACGCGGCGCCATGGCACGCTGCTGGTCATCGACGAGACTCATAGCCTGTGCGCAGGGCCCGGGGGCTGCACGCGCGCGTGGGGCCTCGAACCCGATTTCATCACCCTGGGCAAGGCGATCGGCAACGGCATCCCGGCGGCGGTTTACGGCTGCACCGAAGCCGTTGCGGCGCGACTGCGCGAGCACCTGCCGTTGTCCACCGCCGACACCGGCGGCATCGGCGGCACGCTCGCCGGCAATGCGTTGTCGCTGGCGGCGATGCGGGTGACACTGGAGTCGGTGCTGACCGACGCGGCCTTCGCGCACATGATCGCGATGGCCGAGCGCTTCACCGCCGGGGTCCAGGCATCGATCGACGCGCACCAGTTGCCCTGGATCGTGCAGCGGCTCGGTTGCCGCGCCGAGTACTGGTTCCGCGGCGACCTGCCGCGCAATGGCGGCGAGGCCGCGGCCTCCATCGATGGCGAACTCGACCGCTACATGCACCTGGCCTGCTTCAACCGCGGCATCCTGATGACGCCGTTCCACAACATGGCGCTGATGTGCCCGGCCACCAGCGCGGCGGACGTGGACCTTCATACGGCCGTTTTCCGCGAGTTGGTCGCCGAGCTGGCGGCGCGCTAAGCTACGCCCATGTCGGTCCTCTTCGCCCATCTCGTCGACGAGACTTTCGCCTCGAACTGCCGTTCGCAGCCGCCACCGCGCGCGAACTGAAATCGAGACGGTCCGGGCGCTGCATTCCGCCGCCTCCGGCCGCCGGGACCCTTCCCGTCGTACCGTCCCCTTGGGGCGTCATTCCCGCGCAAGCGGGAATCCATTTCGCGTTGCTTCCCTGCCAAGTCCAAAGCAGATGGATTCCCGCTTGCGCGGGAACGACGCATGGGACGGGTGGGCCACCGCTGGTCCGCGCACCGCGCCCTCGAATCGCTCCGGAGTCCGATCATGCCGCAAGACCTCAAGGCCGCCGCCCAGCATTCCGCCTACGTGCTCGACCTGATCGGCAAGCAGGTGCTCACGCCCGAAGAGCGCGTGCGCGTCACCCGCGAGTCGGTGCAGTACTGGACCGACCACGTCAACGAAGGCTTCCTCAAGTACCGCAAATCGGTCTCGACCGACTACACCGCGGTGGAGTGGCGCGACGAAGGCGCGGTGTTCCAGGACATCAACGGCAAGGAGTACATCGACTGCCTCGGCGGCTTCGGCATCTACGTCACCGGCCACCGCCATCCCAAGGTGCTCAAGGCCGTGCGCGAGCAGCTCGAGAAGCAGGCGATCCACTCGCAGGAGCTGATCGACCCGCTGCGCACCTATCTCGCGAAACTGGTGGCGCAGATCACCCCGGGCGACCTGCAGTATTCCTTCTTCACCAACTCGGGCACCGAGTCGGTCGAGGCCTGCCTCAAGATGTCGATGCTGGCCACCGGCCGCAAGCACTTCGTCGGCACCATCGGCGCCTTCCACGGCAAGACCCTGGGCGCGCTGGGCGGCACCTCCAAGGCGGTGTTCCGCGAACCCTTCCTGCCCTTGCTCAACTGGTCGCACGTGCCTTTCGGCGACATCGACGCGCTGGCGACGCTGGTCAAGGCCTGCGATTTCTCCGGCAACAAGGTCGCGGCCATCATGCTCGAGCCGATCCAGGGCGAAGGCGGCATCAACGTCGCGCCGCCGGGTTATCTCAAGGCCGCGCGCGAACTGTGCGACGAGTACGGCGCCTGCCTGGTGTTCGACGAGGTCCAGAGCGGCATGGCGCGCTCGGGCCGGATGTTCGCCTGCGAATGGGACGAGGTCACGCCGGACCTGATGGCGCTGGGCAAGGGTTTCGGCGGCGGGGTCATGCCGATCGGCGCTTGCGTGGGCAACGCGAAGACCTGGCAGCGCTACATCGAGAACCCGTTCCTGCACACGACCACCTTCGGCGGCAATCCGCTGGCCTGTTCGGCCGCGATCGCCACCATCAACGTGCTGCTCGAGGAGGACCTCGCGCGCGCCGCGCACGAGAAGGGCCAGTACCTGCTCAAGCGCATGGGCGAGATCGCCGCGCGCCACCCGAAGGTGATGGTGGGCGCGCGCGGGCGCGGCCTGATGCTCGGCATGGAGTTCAGCGACAACGAGCTCGGCTACGAGGTGTCGAAGAACCTCTTCGCGCGCAACATCCTCATCTCCGGCACCTACATCAACTCGCGCGTGCTGCGGGTGGAGCCGGCGCTGAACATCGCCTATCCGCAGCTCGACACCTTCCTCAATGCGCTGGAGGATTCGCTCGGGCAGGTCGAGCGCGACCGGCGCCTGGCGTAACGCGGCGCCCGGCGGAGAAAGGACCATGGCCGCAGGCGACAGCCACACGCCCGCCCGCACCGACCTCGCACTGGTGCGAGAATCGGATCGCGGCACGCTGGCGGAGCCCACGTGGTCGGGCGTCACCAGCTTCATGCGCCGCCGCTACCGCAAGGCGCTGGACGGCGTCGACGTGGCGGTCGTGGGGATGCCCTACGACCTCGCCACCACCAATCGCCCGGGCGCCCGCCTGGGGCCGCGGGCGATGCGCGCCGCCTCGGCCTCGCTGGCCTGGGCGCCACCCTACGCCTGGGGTTTCGATCCCTTCGAGCGCCTCGTCGTGGTCGACCATGGTGACGTCCTGGTCGACCACGGCCATCCCGGCGAGGTGCCTGCGGCGATCACCGCGGCCTATGCGCGGATCGTCGCCCAGGGCGTGGTGCCGCTGACCCTGGGGGGCGACCACTACGTCAGCTACCCGATCCTGCGCGCACTGCACGGCCGGCACGGGCCGCTGGCGCTGGTGCACTTCGACGCCCACTCGGACACCTGGCGCGAGGAGGGCGAGCGCATCGACCACGGTTCGATGTTCTTCCACGCCGCGCGCCACGGCTACGTCGATCCGGCGCGCTCGATCCAGCTCGGCATGCGCACGCACAACCCCGAGACCCATGGCTACGAGGTGCGCGATGCGCGCTGGCTGCACCGGCACGGCGTCGAGGCGGCGATCGAGCGCATTCGCGCGCGGGTCGCGGGCGCGAAGTGCTATGTCAGCTTCGATGTCGATTTCCTCGATCCTTCGGCGGCGCCGGGCACGGGAACGCCGGTGGTGGGCGGCTTCTCGACCCATGTCGCGCTGGAACTGGTGCGCGGCCTGGCCGGGCTCGACATCGTGGGCATGGACGTGGTGGAGGTGTCGCCGCCGTACGACCACGCGGAAATGACCGCGCTGGCGGGGGCCAGCATCGCGCACGAGTTGCTGGCCGCGCATGCATCGCGATTCGGGGAGCGCCGATCCTGACCTCGCCATTCAGGAGCGGCTTCAGCCGCGACCGAAGCCTATCGCGCGCAGAGCGCGCTCCTACAGAGCCGGTCTTGTGGGAGCGCGCTCTGCGCGCGATAGGCTTCGGTCGCGGCTCAAGGCCCTCCTCCAGGGGTGCAGTTCAAGACCAGCGCGGCGCAAGCTGACCCAAGGGGGGGACGATCGATGCGCTGGCTGCACGCGCTGCTGGCCGTGGCCATGAACGCGGTGCCGGTCGTCGGCGTGCTCGCCTACGGCTGGTCGGTGCCGACGATCCTGGTGCTGTTCTGGCTCGAGAACGTGGCCATCACGGTCGCGCACTGCCTGCGCATCGCCGCCCACCGCCGGCTTACCCGTCGTGCCGGCCACTGGCAGCACGTGATGACGTCGAACCGGGTCGAGCATCCGACCACCCTGCTGGCCGGCTACGCGTGGATGGCGGGCTTCTTCACCTTCGGCCATGGCATCTTCGTGCTGCTGTTCGCGTTGCTGGTGATACCGCAGCATGGCGGGGCGAGCGCCTACTTCGATGCTGGCGAGTTCCTGGTCGGCGCGCGCATCCTGCTGCTGATCACGGTGCTCGACCTGGCGCTCGACCTGGTCGGCCTGCGCGAGCGCAGCTATGCGTGGATCGACCAGGCGACCGCGCGACGGATGGGCCGGGTGGTCATCCTGCATCTCGGGATCCTGTTCGGTGCGATGGCGATCGCGATGTCCAGGGTGCCGGTCGCGATGCTGATGGTGCTGCTGGGCCTCAAGGCCGTGGTCGACCTGGCTGCCGCGCTGGCCGGCGACAAGCCGGGCGCGGCCGACCTGACGGTGGCGAAGGGGCGCGGCGACCCGGAGAGGATCCTCGACCAGCCGCCGCGCCGCTGATCAGCCGGACTGGCCGCCGAGCACGCGCAGGATGTCGCCGGCCGTACGCAGCCGCTCGGCCGCACCCGGCAGTTCCAGCCGCACCTTGAGCTTGTCCGGCCCGTCGAGCGCATAGACCTTCGGCAGCTTCTGCACCATCCGGATCACGACCAGCGCGTCGACCGGCGGATTGGGGAAGAACAGCACCCGGCCGCCGAGCGCGCCCAGTTCGAGCTTGCGGATGCCGAGCGCCGCGGCGCGCAGGCGCAGGCGCGCGACCTGGAACAGGTTGGCGGTCTGTGGCGGCAGCACGCCGAAACGATCGACCATTTCCTCGGTCAGGCGGTCGAGGCCCTCGTCGTCGGGCGCCGAGGCGATGCGCTTGTACAGCATCAGGCGCGTGTGCACGTCGCCGAGGTAGTCGTCGGGGATGAGCGCGGGCAGGTGCAGTTCGACCTCGGTGTGGCGGCGGGCGTCGGCATCGAGCTCGGGAATGCGCCCTTCCCTGAGCGCGCGCACCGCGCGCTCGAGCAGTTCGGTGTAGAGCGAGAAGCCGACTTCCTGGATCTGGCCCGACTGTTCCTCGCCCAGCAGCTCGCCGGCGCCGCGGATCTCGAGGTCGTGGGTGGCCAGCGCGAATCCGGCGCCCAGTTCCTCCAGCGAGGCCAGCGCCTCCAGCCGCTTGTGCGCATCGGCGCTCATCGCCTTGCGGTCGGGCACCACCAGGTAGGCATAGGCGCGGTGGTGCGAGCGTCCGACGCGGCCGCGCAGCTGGTGCAGCTGCGCCAGGCCGAAGCGGTCGGCGCGGTTGATGATGATGGTGTTGGCGCTGGGAACGTCGATGCCCGACTCGATGATGGTGGTGCAAACCAGCACGTTGAAGCGCTGGCGGTAGAAGTCCAGCATCACCGATTCGAGCTCGCGCTCGGCCATCTGGCCGTGGGCGATGCGCACCCGCGCGTCGGGCACCATCGTGCCGATCTCGCGCGCGATCTTCTCGATGGTCTCGACCTCGTTGTGGAGGAAGTAGACCTGGCCGCCGCGGGCCAGCTCGCGCTGGAAGGCCTCGCGCAGCAGCGCGGGATCCCAGGCCGTGATGAAGGTCTGGACCGCGAGGCGGTGCGCGGGCGGGGTGGCGATGATCGAGAGGTCGCGCAGCCCCGCCATCGCCATGTTGAGCGTGCGCGGGATCGGCGTGGCGGTGAGCGTGAGCAGGTCGACCTCGGCGCGCAGCTTCTTGAACTGCTCCTTCTGGCGCACGCCGAAGCGCTGCTCCTCGTCCACGATCACGAGGCCGAGGTCCTTGAACTGGATGTCGTCCTGCAGCAGCTTGTGGGTGCCGATCACGACGTCGACCTCGCCGGCGGCGATGCGCTCGAGCGCGACCGCCGTATCGCCCCGGGAGCGGAACCTGGACAGCACTTCGACGCGTATTGGCCAATCGGCGAAGCGGTCGGCGAAGTTGCGGTAGTGCTGCTGCGCCAGCAGCGTGGTCGGCACCAGCAGCGCGACCTGGCGCCCGGCCTGGGCCACGGCGAAGGCGGCGCGCACCGCGACCTCGGTCTTGCCGAAGCCCACGTCGCCGCAGACCACGCGGTCCATCGGGCGCGACTTGCCGAGGTCGCCGAGCACCGACTCGATCGCGGACTGCTGGTCCGGCGTTTCCTCGAAGGGAAAGCCGGCGGCGAACTGGTCGTACAGCGGCCGGTCGAGCACCACCGCGCGTCCCTCGCGGGCCTCGCGGCGGGCATTGATCTCGAGCAGCTCGGCGGCGACGTCGCGGACCTTCTCCGCGGCCTTGCGCCTGGCCTTCTCCCAGGCATCGCCGCCCAGCGAATGCAGCGGCGCAAGCTCGGGCGCGGTGCCGGTGTAGCGGCTCACCAGCATGAGCTGCGTCACCGGCACGTAGAGCTTGTCGCCGCGCGCGTACTCGATGGCGAGGAACTCGCCGGGGGTGCCGCCGACATCGAGCTTGAGCAAGCCGCGATAGCGGCCCACGCCGTGGTCCTCGTGCACCACCGGCGCGCCCAGCGCCAGCTCGCCGAGATCGCGGATGATGGCCTCGGGGTCGCGCCCGGCACGGCGACGCCGGCGCGACTGTTGCGCGCGCTGCCCCGAGAGCTGGCGCTCGGTAAGCAGGGCCAGTGCGGGCGCGGCCAGCACGAAACCGTCGTCGATGGCCGCGACGGTGATGGCGAAGCGCGACTCGCCGCCCAGGAACGCCGGCCACGACGCCACGACGTCCGGGCGCAGTTCGGCGGCGGCGAGCTGGCCCAGCAGCGATTCGCGCCGGCCCGGCGAGTCGGCGGCGATCAGCACCCGGCCGGGATAGCCGGCGAGGAAGCGCTGCAGTGCGGCCGCGGGTTGCGCGTCCCGGGCGTCCAGCGGCAGCTCCGGCGCCGGCGCGGTGCCCAGGTCGCCGGCGTCGGCACGATCCGCCGCCAGCACTTCGATGCGCGGCGTGCGGTTGAGCCGCTCGCGCAGGCTTTCGGGCGGCAGGAACAGCTCCGCGGGCGGCAGCAGCGGGCGCTCGACGTCGTGCCGGCGCTGCTCGTAGCGATCGTTGGTGCTGGCCCAGAACGCGGCGGCGGCCTCGAGCGCGCCATGGTCCAGCACCACCATCGCCTCGGCGCCGAGGTAGTCGAACAGGGTGTCGGTGCGCTCGAAGAACAGCGGCAGGTAGTACTCGATGCCGGCCGGGGTCGAGCCTTCGCGCAGGTCCTGGTAGAGCGGGCAACGTCGCGTGTCGACCTCGAAGCGTTCGCGCAGCAGGTTGCGGAAGGCCCTGGTCGCGCTCTCGGTGAGCGGGAACTCGCGCGCGGGCAGCAGGTCGACCGACTCGACCTGCTGCTGCGAGCGCTGGGTTTCCGGATCGAAGCTGCGGATGCTCTCGATCTCATGGTCGAAGAGCTCGATGCGGTACGGCGCCGCCGCGCCCATCGGGTAGATGTCGATCAGCGCGCCGCGGGTGGCGTAGTCGCCGGGCTCCAGCACCTGCGGCACGTGGCGGTACCCGGCGCCGTCGAGGCGGCGCCGTTCCGCCTCGAGGTCCATGCGTTCGCCGCGGCGCAGTACCAGGCTGGCGCCGGCGATGAATTCGCGCGGCGCGAGGCGCTGCATCAGGGTCGCGACCGGCACCACCAGCACGCCGCGCGCCAGCGCCGGCAGCCGGTACAGCGCGGCGATGCGCTGCGACACGATGTCGGGGTGCGGGGAAAACAGGTCGTAGGGCAGGGTCTCCCAGTCGGCGAAGTGCAGCACCGGCAGCGCCGGCCCGGCGAAGGCCGTGATCTCGACTTCGAGCGCCTGCGCCGACTGGGTGTCGCGCGCGACCGCCAGCACGATGCCGGGATGCGCCTGCGCCAGGCGCGCGATCGCGAGGGCCAGCGCCGAGCCGTGCGGCGCGCGCCAGTACGCCCGCTGCTGGCCGGCGCGCGGGCCGGGCGGGGCCAGTACAGCGGAGTCGATGGAGCCGTTCGGGGAGTTCATGCGCGCGCGATTTCCCCTCGCGCCAAGGCATTCCGGCGCGCGGGAGGACGCGAATTGTACCAGCGCGCCCCTGCAGGAGCGGCTTCAGCCGCGATCCGAGGAGCCTCGGATCGCGGCTGAAGCCGCTCCTGCAGGGGCGCGCTTTGCGCAATCCTCAGGGCTTGCGCCGCCGCTTCGGATCGCCGAACACGCGGCGCACCCGCGTCAGGCCCTGGTCGCCCGGCAGGTGCAGGTGCTCGAAGCCGAGATTCCCGGTCAGCTTGAGCATGGCCCGGTTCTCGTTGAGCACGTCGCCGTAGAGCAATGTCACGCGGCGACGCGCGCACCACTGGATCAGGCGCCGCATCAGGTAGGTGCCCAGGCCCTGGCCCGCGAGCGGGCGCGCCACCAGCAGCGCGAACTCCGCTTCGTGGCCGACCGCGCCGAGGCTGATGCGCGCGACGGCACCGATCAGCGCTTCACCGGGCGGCAGCGGCTCGGCCACCACCAGCGCGATCCCGCGCGCCGGGTCGACATGGGTGAGCTTGCGCGCCATGTCCTCGCTGAGCTCGTTGAGCGGGTGCAGGAAGCGCATCCGCACTTCCTCGGCGCTGAGGGTGCCGAAGCCTTCGCGCAGGGCCCGCGCATCCTCGGGCACGATCGGTCGCAGCAGGACGCGGCGCCCGTTGGGCAGGGTGAATTCCTCGCGCCAGGGGCCGAGGTGCACCCGGCGCTTGAAGCGGTGGCCACTGCGGCTGGGACGGGAGCGCGGCATGGAGCGATAGAGGTACTGCATGCGGTTGAGAATGTCATCCCCGCGGCGAGCGAATGCTCGAACGCAGGCCCGGCGACGCACCGGTTGGTGCGAACTTCGGCGATCATGGGCGCGCGAATCACCATGCCGGTGCACGCGAGGGCGGAACATGAACGCGAGCGAACTGCGCAAACTGGTGGGGAAGTGGCCCGGCGTCACCGAGGACATCAAGTGGGGCGCCGATCTCGTCTACTCGGTCGGGGGCAAGATGTTCGCGGTGACTGCGACCGACCCCAAGGACGCCGGCCGGATCTCGTTCAAGGTCCCCGACGAGCGCTTCCTCGAGCTGACCGATCGCGCGGGCATCGTGCCGGCGCCGTACCTGGCGCGCGCACGCTGGGTCATGGTCGAGCGCGGCGCGCGGCTGGCGCCGGCGGAACTGTCGGCCTTGATCCGCGGCAGCTACGAACTGGTGAAGGCGAAGCTGCCGCTGGGGGTGCGGCGCGAACTGGAGCCCCGATGACTGCGACACCGCCTTCCTTCGCGGAAGCGCTGCGCTTCTGGTGGCGCCTGGGATGGATCAGCTTCGGTGGCCCGGCCGGCCAGATCGCGGTCATGCAGACCGAGCTGGTGGACCGGCGCGGCTGGATCGACCCGCATCGATTCCTGACCGGCCTCAACTTCTGCATGCTGCTGCCCGGTCCCGAGGCGCAGCAGCTGGCGACGTATCTCGGCTGGCGCCTGCACGGCGTCCGTGGCGGAATCGCCGCCGGCATGCTCTTCGTGCTGCCGTCCGCGCTGATCCTTTGGGCGCTGTCTTACGCCTACGTGCTGTACGGCAACCTGCCGCACGTCGCGAGCGCGCTCGAGGGCGTCAAGGCCGCCGTGATCGCCCTGATCGTGCACGCCCTGTGGCGCATCGGGCGGCGCGTGCTGCACAGCGCGGCGCTGCTGGCGCTGGCGCTGCTGTCCTTCGTGGCACTGGCCAGCGCCCTGGTGTCGTTTCCGCTCCTGATCGCGGGCGCCGCGGTGGCCGGCATGCTGGTGGGACGCCTCGCGCCCGCGCAGTTGCCGCAGGTCCATGGGCATTCGGCGCCGGAGCCGGCGCACCACGCGGCGGCGGCATCATCGCGCGCCGCGCTGGCGGCAGCCGCGGCGTGCCTCGGCCTGTGGATCGGCGTCGTTGCGCTGGTCTTCGCGGGCTTCGGCGCGGAGTCGACACTGGGCCGCATGGCCCTGTTCTTCAGCCAGGCGGCGCTGGTCACCTTCGGCGGCGCCTACGCGGTCCTGCCCTACGTCGCCGACCATGCGGTCGCGCAGTTCGGCTGGGTCTCGCAGGGCCAGATGCTGGTCGGCATGGGCCTGGCCGAGTCGACGCCCGGTCCCTTGATCATGGTGCTCGAGTTCGTGGGCTTCGTCGGCGCCTGGCAGAACCCCGGGGGGCTGCCGCCGCTCGTGGCCGGCACGCTGGGCGCGGCGATCACCGTGGCGGTCACCTTCCTGCCCAGCTTCGTGTTCGTGTTCGCCGGCGCGCCGCACCTCGATCGCATCGCGCGCTGGTCGCCGGCGCGGCACGCGCTGACCGCGATCTCCGCCGCGGTGCTGGGCGTCGTCGCCCACCTCGCGTGGTGGTTCGGGCGCGAGACCCTGCATGCGGGCGGCGCGTGGCGTCCCGGGCTCACCGCCCTGGCGCTGATGCTCCTGCTCCTGGCGTGGCGCGGCTGGTCGGTGCCCCTGGTCGTGGCATTGGGGGCGCTGGCCGGGCTGGCGTTGTGACGAGGGTCGGAGCCTACCCGGCGCGCTTGAACTGGGCGAAGGTGACGAGGTGCCCGCCGGGCTCGCGCAGGCCGATCTCGATCGCGCCATAGAAGGTCTCGCGGCGCTCGAGGAAGCGCTCGCCGTGCGGCAGGGCAGCCTCGATCGCGGCGACGTCGCGCACTTCGACGAACAGGAAGGTCTGCTCGTGGCGGGCCGCGTGCGCAGCGTGCGCCGGCATTTGGGAGGCCTGCCACGCCCAGGTCTCGTACATCACCTCGACCGCGTCGTTGGCGAGGATCACGAATCCGAGGCGGTCGCCGGCCGGCACCTCGATGGTGCGGCGGAATCCCAGCGCCTCCCAGAACGGCAGCACGGGTTCGATGGCCTCGACGTGCAGCACCGGCGTGAGCCTGGAAACCAGCGGACGCCGGATGCGCGCCGTGCCGCGTACCGTGCTGCGCGTGGCCATGGTGGCGGTCCTCCCGGCGTGGAGCCCGAGACTCGGCGGCGGCGGGTGCCAGCGTCAAGTGCGAGCCGTAGCGAATGCCGGACTTTGGCGCTAATCGCAACGCGGGCGCGCGCGATGGCGGGCAAGGGCGATGTCGTCAGCCAGCTGCTGGTCGGGCAAGTCGCCGACCTGCGGACGCGCGATGCGATCAAGGCCTGCGTCGAGCCGCAGCCGGAGGCGCGGTGCGGGTCAGAACGACACGCCGACCCCGATCGAGATGTTCGAGCGCTCGTACTGGAATCCGGCGGGCCACAGGTAGCGCGCGTCGGCGTAGATCACCGGCAGGATGCCGAGTTCGCCGCGCAGGCGCGTCTCGCGCGATCCGGCCACGCGCCCCTTCACGCTGAGGAAGCGACCCTCCGGCAGGTCCAGCGCCTCGACATAGCCGGGCAGCACCGCGATGAAACGACCGGCGCTGGGCGCGCCGACCACCGGGCGCTGGGCCTTGTCCAGCGGGTACGACTCGATCGTGATCTCGGTGGCGTCGGGCAGGTTGTCCACGCCGACGATCATTCCCGCCCACAGCACGACCGCTTCGGGCGTCGGGCCCTGTTCGGCCAGCTCCGCGACCTGCCAGGGCGCGAGGTCGGCGCGGACGCCGGCGGCATCGAGTGGCGGCCGGGTGGCGCAGGCGGCCAGCACGAGCGCAAGTGCGGCGACCGGGGCCGTGCGAACGGGAAAGCGGTGGCGGAAGGGCATGGACGTCATCGATCGATCCGGGAGGCAAGCCCATTCTCCACCGGGCGGGCGCGCCGGGATATCGACGAGTTCCGCATCGCGTTCGCCCGCGGCGCTATTCACCGACCAGCCACGCCACGCTCTGCGTGCCGAACCGGCCCTGCTGCAGGTGCCGCAGCAGCGGCGGCATGATCTCGCCCAGCGCGTGGTCGAAGCGCCACGGCGCATTGACGATCGCCATGCCCGCGCCGTTGAGGCGCAGGCCCGAGTTGTCCGGGTGCAGCAGCAGCTCCGCGACCAGGATCTTGCGCATCCCGCAGCCCTTGAGCCAGCGATGGAACGGGGCGATGTGCTGGCGCAGCTTGATCGGGTACCAGATCGCGTAGATCCCGGTCGGCCAGCGCTTGAAGGCCGGCTTGAGCGCGGCGGAAATCGCCGCGTATTCCTGTTCCTGGGCCTCGAAGGCCGGGTCGACCAGCACCAGGCCGCGCCGCTCGGCCGGCGGCAGCAGGCCCTTGAGCGCCGCGTATCCGTCGCGCTGGTGGACCGCGACGCGCGCGTCGCCGGCGAATTCCAGGCGCAGCGCCGCGGCCTCGGCTTCCTGCAGTTCGCACAGCACCAGGCGGTCGTCCTCGCGCAGCAGCAGGCTGGCGATCAGCGGCGAGCCGGGGTAGTCGCCCGGGGTGCCGGCCGCCTGGCGCGCGTTGAGCGAGCGCACCAGGTTGAGGTAGACGTGCAGGGCCGCCGGGAGGCGGGTGGCGCCCATCAGCCGCGCGACGCCGTTGGTCGCCTCGCCGGTCTTGCGCGCCTCGACCGCATTGAGGTCGTAGCGGCCCGCGCCGGCATGGGTCTCGAGGTAGCAGAACGGCGCGCGCTTGTGCTTGAGCGATTCCAGCAGCGCGACCAGCACCGCGTGCTTGAGCACGTCCGCGAAATTGCCGGCGTGGTACGCGTGCCGGTAGTTCATGCGGGCCTCCGGTCGGGAATCCTGCGTGGCCGTGGCGGCCAGCGGCGCTGCCGGGGCAGTATACCCGCCGTTTCCGGCCCCCCTGCCCGCGGTCGCAGTGACTTCCGGGGCATGGCGCGGGACGCCGGTTTGCTACCCTGTGCGGGTTTGCCCGCCTTTGGAACCCCTGCGATGAAACGCCTGCTCAAGTGGATTGCCTATCTTTTCCTCGGCCTGGTCGCGCTGGGCGCGATCGCCTTCGTCCATGTCTGGTACTTCAAGCCGCTCAAGGTCGACTGGTTCTACGGCCGCGTGTTCGCGCAGTTCGCGCTGCAGCAGCCCGAGCTCCTGACCAGCCTGCGCCTGCTCAACCAGTTCGGGCTCGACTTCCCGGACGATGACCTGTCGGACTCGTCGCCAGCCGCCGAAGACCGCGCCTCCGAGCAGCTCAAGGCCGACTACCAGGTGTTCAAGTCCTACGACCGCGCGTCGTACAGCGGCCAGGAACTGCTGTCCTACGACATCTGGGACTACTTCATGGGCATGCAGGTCGAGGGCGACCGCTGGCGCTGGCACAACTTCCCGGTCAACCAGATGTTCGGCGTGCAGAGCTACCTGCCGAACTTCATGGCCGACCAGCACCTGGTCGAGGGCGAGTCCGATGCGCGCAACTACGTCGCGCGCCTGGACAAGTTCCCGCTCAAGTTCGAGCAGGTGGTCGAGGCGCTGAAGGTGCGCGAGTCCAAGGGCGTGCTGCCGCCGAAGTTCACGGTCGAGAAGGTGCTGGAGCAGATGCGCGGCTTCGTCAAGCCGGCGCCGACCGAGCACATGCTGTACACGACCCTGGCCAAGAAGCTGGAGAAGATCGCGCCCGAGGCGATGGACGCCGCGACCCGCGAGGCGCTGCTGGCCGAGACCGCGCGCGCGATCGAGAAGAGCGTGTATCCGGCCTACGCCGGGGTCATCGCCTATTTCGAGGGGCTGCAGTCCAAGGCGACCTCGAACGACGGCGTCTGGCGCCTGCCGGATGGCGACGCCTTCTACGCCTTCGCGGTGCGCGACAACACCACGACCAACATGACGCCCGAGGAGATCCACGCCAAGGGCCTGCTCGAGGTCGAGCGCATCGGCGCCGAGATGGACGCGATCCTGCGCAACGCCGGGCTCACCGAGGGCACGATCGGCGCACGCGTGCAGCAACTGGCCAAGTCGCCCGAGCAGCTCTATCCGGACACCGACGCCGGACGCGAGGCGATCCTCAAGGACTACCAGCGCATCATCGACGAGATCGACGCCGGCCTCGACCCGTATTTCGCCACCCGGCCCAAGATCGGGGTCAAGGTCGAGCGCGTGCCGACCTTCTCGGAGAAGACCGCGCCGGGCGCGTACTACATGCCGCCCTCGCTGGACGGCAAGCGCCCGGGCACCTTCTACGCCAACCTGCGCAACGTGGCCGAGGTGCCGCGCATGGGCATGCGCACGCTCTCCTACCACGAGGCGGTCCCGGGACATCATTTCCAGATCGCGATCCAGCAGGAGCTCAAGGGCCTGCCGATGTTCCGCAAGCTGCTGCCGTTCACCGCGTACGCGGAAGGCTGGGCCCTGTACTCGGAGCGCCTGGCCTGGGAGGCCGGCTTCCAGCAGGAGCCGCTCGACAACCTCGGCCGCCTCCAGGCCGAGATGTTCCGCGCGGTGCGGCTGGTGGTCGACACCGGCCTGCACGCCAAGCGCTGGACCCGCGAGCAGGCGATCCAGTACATGCTCGACCACACCGGCATGGGCAACGACGACGTCACCGCGGAGATCGAGCGTTACCTCGTCAACCCGGGCCAGGCGCTGGCATACAAGGTCGGGATGATGAAGATCCTCGAGTTGCGCGAGCGCGCGCGCGACGCGCTGGGCGAGGATTTCGACATCCGCGAGTTCCACGACGTCGTGCTCACCAACGGCTCGATGCCGATGGCGATCCTCGAGCGCACGGTCGACGAATGGATCGCGCGCGAGAAGGCCGCCGGCTGAGCCGGCGGCACCGGGCTACGCGACCGGGCTGCGCGCCGGCGCGGGCCCGGGCCCGGGCCGGCGCGGGCCACGCACCGCCATGAGCCAGCGCAGCGAAGGCTTGCCGGAAGTGCGCGCGGTCAGCGGGCGCGACATCGCGCCGTGGCTGGACGCGGTCGCGCGCCTGCGCATCGCGGTGTTCCGCGAATGGCCCTACCTGTACCAGGGCGACGCCGACTACGAGCGACGCTACCTCGCCACCTATGCCCGTTCCCGCGAGAGCCTGTTCGTGCTCGCGTTGGCCGGCGGCGAGGTGGTGGGCGCGTCGACCGGCGTGCCGCTGGCCGACGAGTCCGAGCCGTTCCGGATCCCGTTCCGCGAGCGCGGCATCGACGAATCCGAGGTGTTCTACTTCGGCGAGTCGGTGCTGCTGCCGGCGTTCCGCGGCGTCGGGGTCGGGCATCGCTTCTTCGACCTGCGCGAGGCCTACGCGCGCTCGCTCGGGCGCTTCCGCTGGACCGCGTTCTGCGCGGTTTCGCGCCGCGCCGACGACCCGCGGCGTCCGCCGGGCTTCCGCCCGCTCGACGGTTTCTGGCAGTCGCGCGGCTACCTGCGCCAGCCGGAGATGGTGGCCCATGTCTCGTGGCGCGAACTGGGCGAGCGCGAGGAGTCGGAAAAGCCGCTGGTGTTCTGGCTGCGCCGCCTGGCGCAATAGGACGGTTCAGCGCAGTCCGACGGCGCCAGCGAGCAGGATCGAGCACGTGGCCAGCGCGCCACCGATCGCGATCGCGGCGAGCACGTCGCTGGGGTAGTGCAGGCCCAGCACCACGCGCGAGGCGGCGACCAGCAGCGCGTAGGGCACCAGCAACAGCGCCAGCGGCGCGTACCAGGCGCAAGCCACCGCGGTGAACGCGACCGCGTGCAGGGTATGCCCCGAGGGGAAACTGAATTCGTCCAGCGGCGGCACATGGGCCACGATCGCGCGGTGCCGCGCGCAGGGGCGCGGGCGCCGCGTCAGGCGCTTCAGCGCGCGATACAGGACCAGCGCCGCCAACCCGGTCGCGGCCAGGTGCAGGCTGGCGGCCGCGCCACGCACGCCGTCCAGCAGCGGCAGCAGCGCCATCAGCGCGTACCACGCCGGCCCGTCGCCCAGGCGGCTGACCACGGCGAACAGCCGCGTCACCGGCGGCCGGGCGCCCCAGCGGTTGAGTCCCAGCGTCCAGCGCAGTTCGCGCCGCGCGCCGAGTTCCGAGCCGTGCAGTGCGACGCCCATCACGCGGCCCGCCGCGTGGCCATGGACGCGAGCAGTGCCGCCAGGTCGGCCGCGACCCCTTGCGGCGAGAGCGCCGCGACCGCCGCCCTGCCCGCGGCCCGCATGCGCTGCCGCGCGGCGGCATCGTCGGCAAGCTCGACCGCCGCGGCGACGAAGGCGGCTGCGTCGCCGCAGCCGATCGTGCGGCCGTGCACGCCGTCGCGCACGTGTTCGCGCGCAGCGCCGTAGTCGTAGGCGACCACGGGCACGCCGCTGGCCAGCGCTTCGAGCGTCACGTTGCCGAAGGTCTCGGTGAGGCT
>JAGOEZ010000176.1 GCA_017997455.1 Lysobacterales bacterium
CCACCAGGAAGAAGCCGGCGGTCCACACCGGCGCCCACAGGAAGCCGCCGCGGTGCTCCCAGAACTCGCGCTTGAGCAGCATCTTGAGGTGGTTCATGCCGTCGCTCCATTCTTCATCGTCGCGACGAAGATGTCGGCGACGCTCGGCTTGTGGATCTCGCCCAGCGCGGCGAGCTCGCCGCGCTTCGGGCCATCGAACAGGAACACGCTCTTGCCGAACACCTGGCGCTCGGACAGCGGCTTGAAGGCCAGCGCCTGCTCGCGCTGCTCCGGCCCCACCAGGACCTCGGTGAAGCGCTCGCCGACCACTTCCATCGGCGCCGACAGCGTGATCTTGCCGTCCTTGATGAACACCAGGTCGGTGAGGATCCGTTCGATCTCCTCGACCTGGTGGGTGGTGACGAGGATCGTGCGCTCGTGGTCGAAGTAGTCCTCCAGCAGCGACTGGTAGAACTCCTTGCGATAGATGATGTCGAGCCCGAGCGTGGGCTCGTCGAGCACCAGCAGCCTGGCGTCGATCGCCATCACCAGCGCGAGGTGCAGTTGCACCACCATGCCCTTGCTGAGTTCGCGCACGCGCATGGTCGGCTTGAGCTTGGTGCGGGCGAGGAAGTCCTGGCAGCGCTTGCGCGAGAAGCGCGGATGCACGCCCTCGACGAAGTCCACCGCCTCGCCGACCCGGATCCAGCGCGGCAACACCGCCACGTCGGCGATGAAGCACACGTGCTGCATCAGCTCATGGCGCTGCTTGCGCGGGTCGAGGCCGAGCACGTTGAGCTCGCCCTCGAAGTCGGTCAGGCCCAGGATCGCCTTGAGCGCGGTGGTCTTGCCGGCGCCATTGGGGCCGATCAGGCCGACGATGCGCCCGGATTCGACCTCGAAGCTGGCATGGTCGAGCGCGAGGCTGTTGCCGTAGCGCTTGGTCAGGTCGCGGGCGTGGATGACGGTGCTCATCGCTGGCCTCCGCTGGTCGTGGTGCCGGCCACCAGGGCCTGCAGGTCCAGTCCCAGCCGGACCAGGCGTTCGCGCAGCGGGGGCCATTCCTCGCGCAGGAACCGTTCGCGCTCGCTCTTGAGCAACTGCACCCTCGCCCCCTCGGTGATGTACATCCCCAGACCTCGGCGTTTTTCCACGAGTTGTTCGTCCACCAGTTCCTGGTAGGCCTTCGACACGGTGATCGGGTTGAGCTGGAACTCGGCGGCGACCTGGCGCACCGAAGGCAGGGCGTCGCCGGTCTTGAGCACTTCGTCGAGGATCATCGCCACCACGCGGTCGCGCAGCTGGCGGTAGATCGGCGTGTTGTCGTTCCAGGTGACGGTCATGGCGCTCATTCCGTGCGACGCGCGGCCAGGTGGCCGAACGCGTAGTAGGGCAGGCCGAGGCTGACCCGGCGCACGCCGGTGCCCACGCGCTTGGCGAGGACCTGGCGCGCCTGGCCCACCGCCGCATCGAGCATCACGCTGCGGTGCAGGGGATCGGCTGCGGCGCTGGCGCCGCCATCGGCGATGACGACCACGCGCGGCAGCAGCGTGATCCCCGGCCGGTCGACGCCGGTGGGGCTGCGCACGGCCTCGACCCGGGTGATGGGCGCCGCGACCGCGTTCGGGATGCGACCGATTCCGCTGCCGATCGCGAAGACCGCGAAGGAGCAGAACAGGATCGAGTAGAGGTTGATTCGCATGGGTCCTCCCGCTGGGCGGGGTGATCTGTAGGGCTAGTGTTGTAGTGAACTATAACACCTAGTTTGGGCCTGTCAAGGGGTCCGGAGGGCCGGGGGCATCGCGCCCAGCGGGCGACCCGCCGATGGGCCCGCAGGGGAAGCGGCAGCCGCCGCCGCGGGGACGGGTTCACCGCACCGCGACGCCAGAGGGGCAGAATGTCGGGGCCTTTCCACGGAATCATCGACATGACGGCGCTCCGGACCCTGCTTTTCAGCCTTGCCCTTGCACCTGCCGCCGCCTCGGCCTGCAGCGAGATCCTGCAGAACGCCTATCGCCCGCTCACGGGCAAGGAAAAGGTCGAGTTGTGCAGCCTTTTCGAAGGCAAGGTCCTGCTGGTGGTCAACACCGCGAGCAAGTGCGGGTTCACGCCGCAATACGAAGCGCTCGAGGCGATGCACGCGAAATACGCCGGGCAGGGATTCGCGGTGGTCGGTTTCCCGTCCAATGACTTCATGAACCAGGAACCCGGCAGCGAGCAGCAGATCCAGGAATTCTGCACGCTGACCTACGGGGTGAAATTCCCGATGTTCGAGAAGGTCCACGTCAAGGGTGACGAGGCCACGCCGATCTACGTGCAGATGGCCGCGCAGGCCGGCGGCCAGTTCCCGAGCTGGAACTTCTACAAGTACGTGGTCGATCGCGACGGCAAGGTGGTGCAGTCCTTCCCGTCGAAGGTCAAGCCCGACGCACCTGAAGTGGTGTCGCTGATCGAACGGCTGATCGCGGTGCCCGCGCCCGCGCCCGCGCCCGCGCCCGGCAGCGCGCCCTGACCGCGAACGGCTCGATCCACAGCGCGTCGCCACGAGGAGCACGGCCGTCGATGATGCCGCTCGAAAGCCTGCCGCGGCCGCGGGCCACGTCGATCCCGCCGGCGGCGGCGTGGGTCGGGTACCTGGGCTGCGTGCCCTTCGTGCTTGCGGCCGCCGCCTTGTGGATCACGGGAGCCCCGGCGCCGCAACGCGAGATCGCGTTCGCGATGGCCGCCTATGGCGCGGTGATCCTCTCGTTCCTGGGCGGCGTGCGCTGGGGCCGCGAAATCGCCCTCCAGGGCCCGCTGCCGGGCCGCGGGCCGCTCCTGCTGAGCACCGCGCCTTGCCTGCTGGCGTGGCTGGCCCTGCTGCTGCCGGGACCATCGCATCCGCTGCTCGCGTTGCTGCTGGCCTTCATCGTGGTCGGGTTGCTCGACGTGCACGAGGAGGAGCTGGCCTGGTATGCGCGCCTGCGCCTGATCCTCACCGCGATCGTGGGCGCGTGCCTGGTGGCGGCGCTGCTGGCGGTGGCCCTTTAGCCGAGCCTCAGCGTGCCGGGCGGATTAGTCCGGTCGCCTCGAGCTTGAGCAGCACCTGCTGCACCGCTTCTTCCGGCGCGCAGGTGCCGGCGTCGATGCGCAGTTCCGGCGCCTCCGGCACCTCGTAGGGATCGCTGATGCCGGTGAACTGGGCGAGCTTGCCGGCGCGCGCCAGCGCGTACAGGCCCTTGCGGTCGCGCTGCTCGCACACCCCCAGTTCGGTCGATACATGGACCTCGATGAACAGGCCATGCTCGCTGACCATCTCGCGCACCGCGCGGCGGGCCTCGGCGTAGGGCGCGATCGGCGCGCAGATCGCGACCCCGCCGTTCTTGGTGATCTCGCTGGCGACGTAGCCGATGCGCCGGACGTTGAGGTCGCGGTGTTCGCGCGAGAAACCCAGCTCGGACGAGAGGTGCTTGCGCACCACGTCGCCGTCGAGCAGCGTCACCGGACGGCCGCCGAGTTCGAGCAGCGAGACCAGCAGCGCATTGGCGATGGTCGACTTGCCGGCGCCCGAGAGCCCGGTGAAGAACACCGTGAAGCCCTGGCGCTCGCGCGGCGGGTGGCTGCGCCGCAGCTCCTGCGCCACTTCCGGGAAGGTGAACCAGTCGGGGATCTCCAGCCCTTCCTGCAGGCGGCGCCGGAGCTCGGTGCCGGAAAGATTGAGCACGCTTTCGCCCGCGACCACCTCGCCGGCCGGCACGTACTGCGCGCGCCCCTCGACGTAGACCATTTCCTCGAACGGCACCATCTCGATGCCGAGTTCGGCCTGGTACCCGCGCACCAGTTCCTGGGCGTCGTAAGGGCCGTAGTAGGGCTTGCCGTCGCTGCCGTTGCCGGGCCCGGCGTGGTCGCGGCCGACGATGAAGTGGGTGCAGCCGAAGTTCTTGCGGATGATCGCGTGCCACAGCGCCTCGCGCGGCCCGCCCATGCGCATGGCCAGGTGCAGCAGCGACAGCGCCGTGGTGCGCTCCGGATAGCGCGCCAGCAGCTTCTCGTAGCAGCGCACGCGCGTGTAGTGGTCGACGTCGCCGGGCTTGGTCATGCCCACCACCGGGTGCACCAGCAGGTTGGCCTCGGCCTGGCGCGCGGCGCGCACGGTCAGCTCCATGTGCGCGCGATGCATCGGATTGCGGGTCTGGAACGCGACCACGCGGCGCCAGCCCTGGCGGGTGAAGCGCGCGCGCAGCTCGGCCGGGGTATCGCGCAGGTGGCGGAAATCGTAATGACGCGGCAATTCGAGTCCGCGCACGCTGCCCCCGACGCAGCTCGGGTGGGTGTTGCGCAACAGGTGGCGAACCCCGGGGTGGGCTTCGTCCATGGTGCCGAACACCGCGCGGGCTTCGGCTTCGCGGTCCGGCTGCCAGGCCTCGGGCCGGTCGAGCACGGCGAGGGTCACGCCCTCCGGATCGCGCAGCGCCAGGCCGCCGGCCGCGGCGGCCCGCGCGGCCAGGTCGGCCGGCAGGTCGAGCGTGACCGGCATCGGCCACAGGGTCCCGTCCGCGAGCCGCAGTTCCCGGCACACGCGGGCATGGTCGGCGGGGCCCATGAAGCCGCGCAACGGCGAGTACGCGCCCGTGAGCAGCATCTCGAGATCGCACAGCTGGCGCGGCGCAAGGTCCCATGCGGGCAGGGCGGACGCGTCCGCGAGCGCCTGCGCGCGCGCGCCGGCCGGCAGCATCGGGTCGATCAGGATGCCGCCGTGCGGGGCGATCAGGGCAGTCATGGGCGGGGGTTCAGCCGGGGAAGAGGGCGCGGATTATAGGGGGCTGCGGCGGCCTGGCGCCCTGAACCGCAACCATCCGTGACCTCGCCACGCGGGAACCCGGGTGGCTGATCGCGGTCGATGCCATGGTTTGCGTTGTCCCCGGGTGCCCGCGACAATACGCGCCCTTTCGCATCCGGTCCCGGCCGACATCGCGCCGAGGCCCGTCTTCCCACCAGGAGTCCTCATGAATTTCTTCACCCGCAACACGCTCGCGGCCGCCACGCTCGCGATCGCCGTCGCCGCGCCGTCGGCCGGCGCCATCGAGAAGCTGACCACCGAAAAGGACAAGGTCAGCTACATGGTCGGCATGGACATGGCGCAGGGCCTGCGTCCGATCAAGGACCAGGTCGACATGGCCATCGTCATGCAGGCGCTGCAGACCAGCCTGGCCGAGGGCCAGACCCTGCTGTCGGCGGAGGAGGCGCAGGCCGTGCGCCAGGAATTCATGCGCAAGCTGCAGGGCGCGCAGCAGGCCAAGCAGCAGGAAGTCGCGGCCAAGAACCAGGCCGAGGGCGCCAAGTTCCTGGCCGAGAACGTCAAGAAGGCGGGCGTGAAGACCACGCCGTCCGGCCTGCAGTACCAGGTCATCAAGGAAGGCACGGGCAAGAAGCCGGCCGCCACCTCGCAGGTCAAGGTGCACTACCTCGGCACGCTGCTCGACGGCACCAAGTTCGACAGCTCGTACGACCGCGGCGAGCCGGCCAGCTTCGCGCTCAACGGCGTGATCCCGGGCTGGACCGA
>JAGOEZ010000032.1 GCA_017997455.1 Lysobacterales bacterium
GTCAGGCGCCGCAGGCCGTCGGCCTCGCCGCCCACGGCGATCGCCACCGGCCCGCGCAGGTCGACCGAATGCAGCGAGGGCTGCGCATCGCCGGCGAGGCCGGTGATCCACACGCCGGCCTGCTTGAGCTCGTCCATCGCGCGCGCCAGGTTGGTGGCGCGCACCAGCGGCACGCGGTCGGCGGCGCCGGCCGAGGCCTTGTGCACTGCTGGCGTGACGTCGGCGGCACGGTCCTTGGGCACCACGACCGCGGTGACGCCGGCGGCCTCCGCGCTGCGCAGGCAGGCGCCGAGGTTGTGCGGGTCCTGCACGCCGTCGAGGATCAGCACCAGGGCCTGCGGTCCGGCTGCCGCGACCAGCGTGGCGAGGTCGGCGGCGGCATGCGCGGCAGCGCGCCGGTAGCGCGCCACCACGCCCTGGTGGCGCAAGCCCGGCGCCATCTTGTCGAGCGCCTCGCGCGGGCGTTGCCACACCTCGATGCCGAGACCCTTGGCCTCGGAGACCAGCTCGCGCACGCGGTGGTTCTGCGTGCCCTGCTCGACCAGCAGTTCGAGCACGTTGGCCGAGTCGTTGCGCAGCGCCGACCCGACCGGATTGATGCCCGCGATCAGGTCGGTGCTCAACGCCGTCGCTTCCCGCCGTTGCCACCCTTGCCGGCCTTGCCGCGCTCGGGGCGGGGTGGCGCACCGCGCGAACTGCCGCCGTCGCGCCGTGCCGGTCGCCGGTCTTCGCGCGCAGGTCCACGCAGGTCCGCGCTGGTCGGGCCGCCGTCCACGGTGACCAGGCGGAAATCGATCTTGCGGTCCTCGAGGCTTGCGCGCAGCACCAGTACCCGCACCCGATCACCGAGTCGGAAGCGCAGGCCGCGCCGCTCGCCGCTGAGCAGGTGCTTCTTGGGATCGAAGTGGTAGTAGTCGTTGGGCAACTGGGTCACGTGGACCAGGCCCGAGACCCGGTTCTGCACCAGCTCCACGAACAGGCCGAACGAGGTCACGCCGGCCACCACGCCATCGAACTCGCTGCCGACATGCTTCTCCATCCACGCGCACTTGAAGCGCTCGTCGACGTCGCGCTCGGCCTCGTCGGCGCGACGCTCGTTCTGCGAGCAGTGCGCGCTGCGGTTGGCCATTTCCGACTCGCCATACAGGTAGTCGCCCGGGGTGCCGCCGGACACCGCGTGGCGGATCGCGCGATGCACCAGCAGGTCCGGGTAACGGCGGATCGGCGAGGTGAAGTGCGCATAGGCGTCGAGTGCGAGGCCGAAGTGGCCATGGTTCTCGGGCTGGTAGACCGCGAGGCTCTGCGAGCGCAACAGCACCGACTCCAGCAGCGCGGCATCGGGACGCTTGCGCACCTTGCGCAGCAACGCCGAGAAGTCGCCGGGCTGCACGGTGCCGGCGGGCGGCAGCTTCAACTGGAACTCCTTGAGGAACTCCAGGGTGTTCTCGTACTTCTCGGCCGGCGGCGGCGCGTGCACGCGGTACGGCGCCGGCATCCTCGCCCGCGACAGGAACCGCGCCGCCTGGACGTTGGCGGCGATCATGCATTCCTCGATCAGCTTGTGGGCGTCGTTGCGCTCGTAGGCGCCCATCGCCAGCACCTCGCCGGAGGGCGCGAGCTTGAACTGGAATTCCTGGCCCTCGAAGTCGATCGCGCCGCGGCGCTCGCGCTGCTTGACCAGCACGTGGTAGAGCGCGTGCAGGTTCTCCAGCTGCGGCATCAGGTCGCGCAGTTCGTCGCGCGCATCGGCGTCCTTGAGTCCCAGCGCCTTCCACACCTTGGTGTAGGTCAGGCGCGCCGCCGAGCGCATCACCGCCGGATAGAAGCGCGACTTCGCCACCTCGCCGTCGTGCTCGACCTGCATGTCGCACACCATGCACAGGCGATCGACCAGCGGATTCAGCGAGCAGATGCCGTTGCTGAGCGACTCCGGCAGCATCGGCACCACGAAGTCGGGGAAGTACACCGAGGTCGCGCGCTCGTAGGCCTGGGCGTCGAGCTCGGTCTCCGGGCGCACGTAGTGCGAGACGTCGGCGATCGCCACGACCAGGCGGAAACCGCCCTTGCGCGGCTCGCAATAGACCGCGTCGTCGAAATCGCGCGCGTCCTCGCCGTCGATGGTCACCAGCGGCAGCGCGCGCAGGTCCTCGCGGCCGGCGGCCTCGCGCGGGTCGACCTCGGGCGCGACGCGCTCGGCTTCGCGCAGCACCGAGGCCGGCCACTCGTGCGGCAGGCCATGACTCTCGATCGCCATCCGCACCGTCAGCGACGCGGTCAGGCGCTCGCCCAGCACCGCCAGCACCCGTCCCACCGGCGGGCGCTCGCGGGTCGGCGGATCGACGACCTCGGCGACCACGATCTGGTTGTTGCGCGCGCCCTGGTTGCGACCCAGCGGGATCAGCAGGTCCTGGTGGATGCGGCGGTCGTCGGGCACCACCAGGCCGAAGCCATCCTGCTCCTGGTAGCGGCCCACCAGGCGCGGCGCGCGACGCTCCAGCACCTCGACGATCGCGCCCTCGCGGCGACCGCGGCGATCGAGCCCGACCACGCTGGCCAGCGCGCGGTCGCCGTGCAGCACCGCGCGCATCTGCGCCGGCGAGAGGTAGAGATCCTCGCCACCGTCGTCGGGGCGCAGGAAGCCGTAACCCTCGGCGTTCGCCAGCACCTCGCCCGCGATCAGGTCCAGCTTCTGCGCCGGCGCGTAACCGCCGCGGCGGTTCTGCAGCAACTGGCCATCGCGGACCATCGCCGCCAGGCGCTTGACCAGCGCATCGAGCCGCGTCGGCTCGGTCAGCTGCAGTTCCTCGGCCAGGCGCTCGGCGGTGAGCAGTTCGCCCTTCTCGGCAAGGAAATGCGCGATCGCCTCGCGACTGGGGATCGGGTCGGCATAGCGCTTCGCCTCGCGCTCGGCGTGGGGATCGGCGATCGGCTGCGTGCGCGGCTTCGGGGCCGGCTGGCCGCGCCCCGGGCGCGCGCCGGTCGCGGGCGGACGATCGCGCGCGGGCGCCCGATCGGGCAGCCACGGCGCGGCCTTCTTCTCCGGCGACGGGCGTCGTGGCGGGCCGGACTTGCCTTTCATGCGGGGCTCCTCATCATCCGCGCATGTTAGTGCATCGCCGCCCGGCCAGCCCGGCCTTGGTTGACAGCCCCAGCCGCCGTGGCTACATTGCGCGGCTCGCGCCGGGCCTGCCCGGCGGCCGCAAGCCTTGCCGAGGTGGCGGAATTGGTAGACGCACTAGTTTCAGGTACTAGCGGGGCGACCCGTGGAGGTTCGAGTCCTCTCCTCGGCACCAATTCGTAGCGAATACGCGCCATCAAGCCGCGCCGCATTCGTCGAGAAATCGATCCAGTCAGCGCACGAAGGGCCCCTCGATGGGGCCCTTCGTGCTTTCAGGGCGAGGCCTTCGATCGCGCCTCGCCCCCTCCTCGCCCGCCCTACAAGGCCGGCGGCGGCTCCTCGAACCCATTCCCGAACAGCGCATCCGGCAACGGCACGCCGCACACCCCGAAGCTCACCGCATCGATGTCGTCGATGAACCACCCGGTATCCGCGACCGAGGAGTCCGAAGCGAAGCGGAAGCGGAATGTCACCGAGCGTCCGGCGAAATCGGCCAGGCTGACGCTGGTCTGGATGAAGGCACCCGAATCCCCCGACCAGGCCTGGCGTCCCGCCAGGGCGCTGCCGAAACTGGAACTGATCGTGCGGTTGTACGGGCCCGCGGTGATGCGGCCCGCGTTGGCCGGAACCGTGCCCTGCGCAGCCAGGATGTCGCTCCAGGTCACGCCGCCGTCGAGCGAGTATTCGAACACGCCGCCGTCATAGCCCACGCCCGCCGTGCTGGACGCCTCCGTGTCGTAGCGATGCCAGAAGTTGAGCGAACCCGGGCTCACCGCCGGCACCGGCACCGCCGAGGCGTAGGTCAGGCGCCGATCGCTCAGGTTGGCCGGATCGACCGCGAACCACGAGTGGGTCGGCGAACGCGCCTGCAGGGTCGACACGACGAAATTCGCGCCCACATCGCCGGTCCCGCTGACCACGAAGTTGTCGGTCGTGCCCTCGACGTCGTCGACCGAGAAGCCGTTGGACGGGCCCGTGGGCTGCGCGCTGCGCTCGACGGCATTGGGATCCTGCACGCCGCCGCAGGCGCCGCCGCTGCCGCTCGCGCCCTGGTCCTCGGCCCGCACCACGTAGTAGTAGCGCGTCCCCGAGGAGACCGCGGTGTCGGCGTAGGTGGTCGCGGTGCCGCAGGTATCGATGCGGTTGGCCGGCGCCGGCACGAAGCCGGAGCTGGTGTCGCGATAAACGTTGTAGGCGATGTTGCTGCCCGCGCCGCAGTTGCCGCCGGCCGCCTGCCAGCTGAGGTTGATCGCGCAACCCGGGGTCGCCGCGCTCGCGGCGGAGGAAAGTCCGGCAAAGGTCGGCGCGAGCGAGCACACGCCGGTGGCGGTGTCCGAATCGCAGGCGCTGCGCACCGACTCGCAGGCCTCGCTGTCGTCGAACGCGGTGACCGCGTAGCTGTACACCGAGCCGCCCGAGACCGTGTTGTCGTCGTAGGTGGTCGCCGGCGCCACCACCTCGGCGATCTGGGAATAGGAACTGCCGGGGCACGCGCCACTCGAGCGATAGACGCGGTAGCGCTCGGCCGCGGCCACCGCGCTCCAGCTCACGGTGATGCGATTGGCCGCGCTCGCCACCGCGTCGATGCCGACCGGGATCGCGGGTGCGTTGCACTGGTTGATGCCGTCCAGGGTCTCGACTGCCGTGTTGGCAGGGTCGAGATGGTCGCGCATGCGGGTCGCGGGCGTGCTGCCCGCGGAGCCATCCCACGAGTGGAACAACGCGCCATAGAAGTCCGACAGGTTGGCGCCGGTCGACCCGCAGGCGGACGGTCCGCCACTGAGCACGCCGGCCAGGCGCTGTTGCGCCGTGTAAAGCGGCGAGCCGGACGAGCCAGGCTCGGTCACGCCGGGCGGGATCGGGTTCGGCACCGGGGCCGGGATGTTGGGCAGCACCGGCGGGTTCGGATCCCAGAACGCGTGCCAATGCACGCCGACGCCACCGCTGATGTTGCCGACCTCGAAGTTCTGCTGCACGAAGGTGATGCGCTTCTCGTCCACGCTGGGATGGTGGATGCTGGCGCAAAGGCCCGCCGTCGACGCCGGATCGACCGGCGCCGCGCAGACGGCCGGCGTCGCGCGCCGGTCCCAGCCTGCCCAGTGCAGGTTCCAGGCCGGATTCGGCGTGCCCGCCAGTTCGACCAGGGTCCAGTCGGACCGCGGACCCGTAGCGCCGCCGCCGAAGGGGCTCTGGGTCGACGCGATGAAAGCCAGGCCGGCGCTGGTGGTGCCGGGCCGCGGCGTCGGGATGCCGCTGGCCGAGGAACCCGGCGCGCGGCAGGTCGGCGACTCGTAGTTCCAGTACACCAGCACGCTGCCGATGTTGCCCGCGTTGAGGCCGCAGTGCGTCGCGGTGGCGAACAGCATGCGGCGATCGTTGTTGGTGTTGTTCACCAGCGAGCCCGAGCAGGTATCGGTGCCGCCGATGGTGATCGCGCCGGCCGAACGGCGCGGTGCGTTCCAGGGGTCGCCATCGCCCAGGCAGGCGACGTCCATGTTGCAGGCGCCGGACTTGCAGTGCTTGGTGAGGTAGCCGAAGCCGCGGTAGCCATGCCCGATACGGCTCAAGCGCACGTCGACCTGGTCCTGCTCGCCGTCGGCGACACTGAGCTCGATCAGGGCGGAGCTGCCATTCAGCACCTGCGTCCACAACTGCCCCGTGGGCAACTGGTCCGCGGCGGTGTAGGGGCCCAGCGCGGCCCGGCCGTCGGCCCCGATGATGATCATGCGCGCGCTCGGCGGCAGCTTGAAGCGCGCGAACCCGAAGTTGAGGTGCACGGCATCGGGCGTCTCGACCTTCAGGCGCCAGGTCCAGCGCGCGTCGGCGCCGCGCTCCCAGGCGCCGTGGTCCAGCGGCGAGATGTCGACGTCGCGCGCGATCGCGAAGCGGTAGCCGCCCGGTGTGCCCTTGTAGTCGGCCAGGGAATCCTCGAGGGCGATCCGGTCCATGTCCAGCGCCGGGAACACCTGCTTGGGCGCGTCGGCCGCGGCCGCGACTTGCGCGGCGTAGGGTTCCTGGTCCGGGGCGCCAGCGGCGCCTGCCGTCATCACGCACGCGGCGAGCACCACGCCCAGGCCGCACCGCAGCAGAGCCAGACTCTTCATGATGGCCATCCCCCGGCAGGATCGACGATTCCGCAGTCCCCAGCCGATCCGTGGCAGCGTGCTGCGGTGCCAGCCCGTAGGCTAACCCGATCGCGCGGAGGATGCCAACGGGCGCGCAGCCGGGCCGCGCGCCGCATCGCCCGCAGGACTAGGCGAAGGGATCCTTCAGGACGATGTTCTCGTCGCGGTCGGGACCGGTCGAGACCATCGCCAGCGGGCACCCGACCAGTTCCTCGAGCGCACGCAGGTAGGCGCGCGCGGCAGCCGGCAGCCGGCCGAACTCGCGGATCCCGCGCGTGGGCTCGCTCCAGCCGGGGAACTCCAGGTACTCGGGCGTGCACTCGTCCCAGCCGGCGGCATCGAGGGGCGCGTACTCGGTCTTCTTGCCGCGGTAGTGATAGGCGATCGCCATCTTGATGGTCGGCAATCCGTCCAGCACGTCGAGCTTGGTCACACACAACCCGGAGATGCCGCTGATCAGCACCGCGCGCTTGAGCGCCACCAGGTCGATCCAGCCGCAGCGGCGCGGGCGCCCGGTGGTCGCGCCGAACTCGTCGCCGCGCTGGCGGATCTCGTTGCCGAGCGCGTCGTGCAATTCGGTCGGGAACGGGCCGCCGCCGACGCGGGTGGCGTAGGCCTTGGTGATGCCGAGCACGTAGTCGATCGAGTCCGCGCCCACGCCGGTACCCGCCAGCGCGCCACCGGTGGTGGTGTTCGACGAGGTGACGTAGGGATAGGTGCCGTGGTCGATGTCGAGCAGCGATCCCTGCGCGCCCTCGAACAGGATGCGCTGGCCGTCGCGGCGCAGTTCATGCAGCAGGCCGGCGACGTCGGACTTCATCGGGTCGACATAGGCGCCGAAGGCCAGCGCCTCGTCGAGCGTCTTCTGGTAGTCGACGCCCTCGACGCCGAGGTACTTGGTCAGCACGAAGTTGTGGTAATCGAGCACTTCGCGCAGCTTGCCGGCCAGCTGGTCGGGATAGTTCAAGTCCGCCACCCGCACCCCGCGCCGCGCGACCTTGTCCTCGTAGGCCGGGCCGATGCCGCGTCCGGTGGTGCCGATCGCCTTGGCGCCGCTGGCCTTCTCCCGCGCCTGGTCGAGCGCGATGTGGTACGGCATGATCAGCGGCGTCGCCGGGCTGATCTTGAGCCGCGATCGGACCTCGACGCCCTTGGACTCGAGTTCGCCGACTTCCTTCTGCAATGCCGCCGGCGACAGCACCACGCCGTTGCCGATCAGGCACAGCACGCCCTCGCGAAGGATGCCCGAGGGAATGAGATGCAGCACCGTCTTCCGGCCGCCGATGACCAGGGTATGCCCGGCATTGTGGCCGCCCTGGAAGCGCACGACGGCGCCGACCTGCTCGGTCAGCAGGTCGACGATCTTGCCCTTGCCCTCGTCGCCCCATTGCGCGCCGAGGATGACCACCGACTTGCCCATATTCGCTAGCCCCGTGCTCTTGTAGGAGCGCATCTCATGCGCGACCGGAGCGCTGCGGTCGCGCATGAGATGCGCTCCTACCGAGGCTCGAAAATGGAACCGGCCGGATTCATGGCCCGGCCGGTGCGCGATTATCCGCTTTTTCTCCCCGCCCCGCTCAGCGCATCACCTGCAGCATCACCAGGCCCACGATCATGGCAACGCCGCCGTAGGCGCGCAGCCGGCGCGGCTCCAGTTGCGACAACTCGGTGGCCATGCGCTGCCATGCGCGCGGCGCCGCGAACAGGAACAGGCCCTCGAAGACCAGGACCAGGCACAGGGCGATGGCGATCTCCGTGGGCACGCGCGCGTCCGGCCCGCGCTACTGGCGCGTGCCGCTTTCGCCGAAGTACTCGAAAAGCTCCGAATCGGGATCGAGCACGATCACGCCATCCTTGTTGCGGAACGACTCGCGGTAGGCCTGCAGGCTGCGCCAGAAGGCGTAGAACTCCGCGTCGCGGCTGTAGGCGCGGGCATGGATGCCGGCCGCCTTGGCGTCGCCTTCGCCGCGCCAGGTCTGGCCGTCGCGCTGGGCCTCGGCCAGCAGCACCTGGCGCTGGCGGTCGGCGTCGGCACGGATGGTCTCTGACTGCTCCTGGCCCTGCGAACGCAGTTCGTTGGCGACCTTGAAGCGCTCGGCGCGCATGCGCCGGAACACCGAGTCGCTCACTTCCTCCGGCAGGTCGATGCGCTTGATCCGCACGTCGACGAGTTCGATGCCGAGCTCGGTCACGGCCTTGCTGGCGCTTTCGCGCAGCTGCTCCATGACGTTGGTGCGCTCGGCCGAGATCACTTCCTGCAGCTTGCGCGAGTTGATCTCGCGTCCCAGCGCCTGGCGCACGATCGGCGCCAGCCGCTGCGCCGCCAGTTGCTCGTCGCCGGACGACGCGGTGTAGAACTTCGACACGTCCGCGATCCGCCACTTGACGAAGAAGTCGACGAAGACGTCCTTCTTCTCCGAGGTCAGGAAGCGTTCGGGCTCGCTGTCCAGGGTGAGGATCCGGCGGTCGAACTTGCGCACGTTCTGCACCAGCGGCAGCTTGAAGTGCAGGCCGGGCCCGAAGTCGGTGCGCTGGACCGCGCCGAACTGGAACAACACCGCGAGTTCGTTCTCGCGCACGATGAAGGCCGAACTGGAGCCGAGGATGGCCACCAGCAGGAGTGCAACGACGGCAATCGGCTTCATCGGTCGCGCCCCTCGCGGCCGCTGCGGCCACTGTCGCGGTTGCGGCTCGCCTCGACTGCCGGCACTGCCGAGGCGCCCATGCGCTCGGTCGGCGTCGCCACCTCGCCGGTGACCGGCGGCAGCAGCGGGGCGCCGATCTTGTCGAGCGGCAGGTACAGCACCTTGTCGCCGTCGCCGCTGGCCATGACCTTGGGCGACCCGGCCAGCACGTCCTGCATGGTCTCGAGCATCAGGCGCTTGCGCGTGACCTGCGGCGCGGCGCGGTACTGCTCGGCCAGCAGGCTGAAACGCTGCGACTCGCCCTCCGCCTGGGCGACCACCGCGGTGCGATAGCCCTCGGCCTCGGCGCGCACGCGCGCCGCCTGGCCGCGCGCTTCCGGCACCACCTTGCTGGCGTAGGCCAGGGCCTCGCTCTCGATGCGCTGCTTGTCCTCGCGCGCGGTGATCGCGTCGTCGAAGGCGTCCTTGACCTCGGGCGGCGGGCGCCGGTTCTGGAAGTTGAACTCGCTGACCGAGAGGCCGGCGCCATAGATCTCGAGGCGTTGCTGCAGGATGTCCTTGGCGTCGAGCGCCAGCGCGGTGCCCTCGCCCGAAAGCAGCGTGTCCATGGTGTTGGCGCCGATGACCTGCCGCACCGCGCTCTCGGCCGCCTCGCGCAAGGTCTGTTCCGGCTCCTTGACCGAGAACAGGAACTTGAGCGGATCGCTGACCAGGTACTGCACGTTGAAATCGACGATGACCAGGTTCTCGTCACGGGTCAGCATGCGCACCTGGTCGGTGGTCGAGCGCACGCGCGCCGACTCGACCACGATCACTTCCTCGATCGGGCGCGGCCACTTGAAGTTGAGGCCGGCGCCCATCACGCGGTCGAACTTGCCGAAGCGCAACACGACGCCGCGCTTGCTCTCGTCGATGGTGCGCCACGAGTCGAGCGCGAACCACAGGCCGAGCACCGCCAGCACCACCAGCCAGGCGCCGCCGCCCGGTGGCCCGAAGGCGCGCCCGAAGCCGTCGCGGAAGCGCTTGAGCATCGCGTCAAGGTCGGGCTGATCGCCCCCACCCTGCCACGGGTCGCGGCGCTTGCCGCCACCGGGTTCATTCCAGGCCATTCGAATCTCCAGTATTCCGCGGGGCCGGGCGGCCGCCAGCGGCGATCAAGCAGCGGATTGTAGGAATGGGGGCGCTCGCGCGGCAAGCAAGCCTCCCCCCGCGCAACGCGGAGGCGTGCCCCTGCAGGCGCGGCTTCAGCCGCGATCCGGGGAGCCTCGGGTCGCGGCTGAAGCCGCGCCTGCATGGCCCATGCGTGGTCATGCGCGGACGGGTTCCAGGGCCACGCGCAGGAGTTCGCCGTCGCCGTCGGGCAAGCCGAACAGCGGTTCGACCACGCTTCGGGGCGCATCGATCTCCAGCGCCATGCCGTCCTCGCCATTGCGTTCCGAGGCCACCGCGCCGGCCGTGTAAAGCCGTGCACGCAAGCGTCCGGCCGCTGCCGGCAGGGTCACCCATCGATGCACGCGATCGCTGGCGAAGTGGTGGTCGATCGCCTGCTTCAACCCGTCCAGCCCCAGCCCTTGCGCTGCCGAGACCCACGCACGCCAGCGCCCGCCGGCATCGATCTGCTCGGTGCGCGGCTCCGCGGCGGGCAGCAGGTCGATCTTGTTCCACACCATCAGTTGCGGGATCGCGTCGGCGCCGATCTCGGCCAGCACCGCGTCGACGCTGGCGATGTGCTCGTCGCGCAACGGGTCGGCGGCGTCGACCACGTGCAGCAGCAGGTCGGCATCGCGCGCTTCGGACAGGGTCGAGCGGAACGCCGCGACCAGGTCGTGGGGCAGGTCGCGGATGAACCCGACCGTGTCGGCCAGCACCGCAGGGCCGCTTTGCAGCCCGTCGAGCCGCCGTACCGTCGGGTCGAGGGTCGCGAACAGCTGGTCGGCCGCGTACACGCCGGCGCGCGTGAGGGCGTTGAACAGGGTCGACTTGCCGGCATTGGTATAGCCGACCAGCGCGACCGTGGGCACGTGCCCGCGCTGGCGGGCACGGCGCCCGGTCTCGCGCTGCACCTGGACCTTCTCCAGCCGCTTCTCCAGCATCTCGACCCGCTTGGCGAGCAGCCGGCGATCGGTCTCCAGCTGGGTTTCACCGGGGCCGCGCAAGCCGATGGCGCCGCCGCGCTGGCGCTCGAGATGGGTCCAGCCGCGCACCAGGCGCGTGGACATGTGCTTGAGCTGCGCGAGTTCGACCTGCAGCTTGCCCTCGTGCGAGCGCGCGCGCTGGGCAAAGATGTCGAGGATGAGTCCGGTGCGGTCCACCACCCGGCACTCGGCCAGCTTCTCGAGGTTGCGCTCCTGCACCGGCGACAGGGTCTGGTTCACCAGGACCACGTCGGCCCCGAGGCGCGCGCGCTCGTCACGCACTTCCTCGGCCTTGCCGCTGCCGACGTAATAGCGCGGACTGGGCCGATCGACCCGGGCCGTGAGGCAGCCCAGCACCTCGGCGCCGGCCGAGCGCGCGAGCTCGGTGAACTCGGCCAGCGCGGCCGGGTCGGCCTCGCCGGGACGTTGCGGCACGAGCAGCAGTGCGCGTTCACCGCGCTTTTGACGTTCGAACAACGGGACTCCCGGGGGCAGTCGATACGGACCCGCGCGTGGCGCGGGCAGGCGCTTCAGTGCTGCTCTTCGACCGCCTCGACCGGCGCGCCGCTGCCCGCGGCGGCATGCTGGCCGGCGTGCGCGGCGACCTCGCCGACGCGCACGTTGCGCGAAGGCACCACGGTCGAGATCGCGTGCTTGTACACCATCTGGCTCACCGTGTTGCGCAGCAGCACGACGAACTGGTCGAAGGATTCGATGGTCCCCTGCAGCTTGATGCCGTTGACGAGGTAGATGGATACGGGAACGCGCTCGCGGCGCAAGGCATTGAGAAACGGATCCTGCAGCGACTGTCCCTTGGACATGTTGTTCTCCCGTGCGTCCGACATTTCAGCTCAGCGTCCCCAAGACCGAGGGAGCCCCGGCAGGCAACCCAACGGCCTGCCCAACCTGCCGCCACGCAACGCGTGCCGGCGAGACCATGCTAGCAACCTATTGTGGCGCTGGGGAAAAGTTCAACCGCCAGCGGTCGCGATTGGACGCATCGAAGGCGCAAATGCAGCGTTTTCGGCCGGCCAGGGCCGGGCCTGGCGTCATTCAGCGTCCGAGGAAGCCCTCGACCAGCGCTTGGACGCGCCCTGCACCCTCGCGACCCGCGGGGTCGATCCAGACCGCATCGCGCTCCGACCGCAGCCAAGTCAACTGGCGCTTGGCCAGTTGCCGTGTTGCGTGCACGCCACGCTTGATCGCCTCATCGAGGCCGTAATCGCCATCCAGGTAGCCCCAGACCTGGCGGTAGCCGACGGCGCGCATCGCCGGGAGGTCGGGGTGCAGGCCCGCCCGCGCGCGCAGGCAACGGACTTCCTCCACCAGCCCGGCTTCGAGCATGGCGTGGAATCGCCGCTCGACCCGCGCATGCAGCTCGGCCCGGTGCGCAGTGCCCAGGACCAGGCGCAGGAAGCGCCAGGGCGGACGGCCGCTGCCGCCGCGCTGCTGGGCACTGATCGGTTGCCCGGTGAGCGCGAGGACCTCGAGCGCGCGCTGGATCCGCTGCGGGTCGTTGGGGTGGATGCGCGCCGCAGCCAGTGGGTCGGCCGCCGCCAGGCGCCCGTGCATGGCCGCCCAGCCACGCTGCCGGGCCTCGGCCTCGAGCGCGGCGCGCACGCCGGCATCGGCCCCGGGCAAGCCCGACAGGCCACGGGTCAGGGCGCGGAAATAGAGTCCGGTGCCGCCGACCAGCAGCGGGACCCGGCCATTTTCCCGGGCCTCTTCCATGGCGTGCAGCGCATCGGCGCGGAACTCGGCCGCCGAGTAGCCCTGTTCGGGATCGCGGATGTCGACCAGGGCGTGCGGCACCCGCGCCAGCGTCGCCGGGTCGGGCTTGGCCGTGCCCACGTCCATGCCCCGGTAGACCAGCGCCGAATCAACGCTGATCACGGCATAGCCACGACGCTCGGCCAGGGCGACCGCGAGCGCGGTCTTGCCCGACGCCGTGGGACCCATCAGGCACACGGCCCGGGGCCTGTGATCGCTGCGTTCCTCGAGGGGGTTGGTCGCCGACATGCCGCGATTGTAGGCGCGCCCGCCGGATCCGGCGGCTTGATCGGCGCGCGCAACGCAGCGCTATAGTGGCGGCGGCGGCTCCTGCCGCGGGGGAGTTCAACGGGGCGTGCCGAGCGACAATCCCATGCTCGTGGTGATCGTGCTGTTCGCGCTGCAGGGCGCGCTCGGCGTGGCGCTGTGCCTGCTGTTCGGCCGCTATTTCATCGCCTACCGGCGGCCGCACCTGCGCTTGTGGTCGATCAGCTTCGGCATGCTGGCGACCTACATGCTCCTGGCTGGCGTTGCGCTGCACGCCTCGCGCAACATGCCCGACGCCTTCGCGCTGCGCACCGGCATGTCGCTGGTGTCGCAGGTGGCGGCCTACCTGCACGTGGCCTTCCTGGTCCTGGGCACGCTCTCGCTCGGCGCACGCCACGAGCCGCCGGCGTGGCTGCGCAACGGCGTGGTGGCCGCCGCGACCGTGCTCGGCGCCACCGCCGCGCTGGCCTACGCCTGGGACCCGGGCGCGGTGCAGGAGCGGATGTTCGCGCGCCTGGGCCTGCGCTACCTGGTCGGGGCCGCGGTCTATGTCGGCATCGCGCTGGCGCTCATGTCGGGGCCATGGCGCGGCAAGCCCCTGGGCCAGAAGATCGTGGCCTTCAGTTTCCTCGCCTTCGGCGTGGTGCTGATCGGCAATTTCGCGCTGATCACGGTGCCCGGCGTCGCGCGTTCCCTGGCCGACTATTCGCCCTGGTTCAGCCTGTTCGACCTGGTGGCCGAATTCTCGATCGGCATGGGCCTGGTGATCTGGCTGCACGAGGACGAGCGCGGACGCGCCGATCGCGCCTCGCGGCAGGTCGAGCAGCTCACCTACTACGACGGGCTCACCGGACTGCCGAACCGCAGCCTGTTCGAGACGCGCCTGGCAGGCCACCTGCCGGAAGCGGCGGTGGCGCGGCAACGCTACGTGGTCGCCGCGTTCGGCCCCGACAACCCGCGCCAGCTGCGCGAAGCGCTGGGCGAGGGCGCGGTCGAGGTGCTGCTGCAGCGGATCGCCGCGCGCCTGCGGATGCTGGTCCCGGGCCCCGAGCCGCTGGTGGCGCGCATCGACGGCGACCGTTTCGCGGTCGCCTTCGGCCCGGTCAACGGCACCGAGGCTGCAGCGACGCGCGCGCAGGAACTGCGCTCGCGCCTCGACGAGGCCGCCGGCGACGTGCGCAGCGACCTCGTCTTCACCAGCTCGGCCGGCATCGCCCTGTACCCCGACGACGCGCGCGAAGCGGAAGGCCTGGTCGCCGCCGCGCTGTCGGCGCAGGCCGCCGCGAGCCGCGACGGCGGGCGACGCGTCGAGTTCTATTCGCTGGAGCAGACCCGGCGCGGGCGCGACCAGCTCTCGCTGGTGGCGGATGCGCGGCGCGCACTCGCCGGCAACGGCCTCGAGCTGCATTACCAGCCCGTGCTCGACATGCGCCACGGCGGTTTCGGATTCGTCGAGGCGCTGGTGCGCTGGAACCACCCGCTGCGCGGCCCGCTCGCACCCGGGGCCTTCCTGCCGGCGATGGCCGAAGCCGGCCTGATGCCGGACCTCGACCGCTGGGTGCTGCGCGCCGCGTGTCGCACCATCGCGCTGCGCCGCGCTGCCGGCGCGCCGTGGCCTACGGTCGCGATCAACGTCTCCGCCGAGGGCTTCCAGCTCTCCGACTTCCCCGACTGGGTCGCCGAGGCGCTGGCCGAATCGCGCCTGCCCGCGCATGCGCTGGAACTCGAGATCACCGAAGCCACCGCGCTGCGCGACGCCGACAGCGCCAAGTCGACCTTGCAGCGGCTCAAGCAGCTCGGCGTGAGCCTGTCGCTGGACGACTTCGGCGTCGGCTACTCGTCGATGGGCCAGCTCAAGCGGCTGGCGGTGGACCGGATCAAGATCGACCGTAGCTTCGTCCAGGGCGCGCTGCTCGATCGCAAGGACGACGCCATCGCCGCCAGCATGGTCGGCCTGGGCGCCAGCCTCGGCCTGCAGGTCGTGGCCGAGGGCATCGAGACCGCCGCGCAACTGGCCCACTTCCGCAAGCTCGGCGTCGACCACGTCCAGGGCTTCCTGATCGGCCGTCCGATGAGCGTGGAAGCCCTGAGCGAGCGGCTGCGCGAGTTGCCGCCGGCGCTCGCCGCGGGCTGATCGCCGCGCCACGCGCGGCTGCGATGGCGCCCGCCGCTGCCCTATAATCCGCGCCCGCCGTGGAGACGCCGCGATGCCCCAGACCATGAAGGCGCTGGTCAAGAAGGAGCCCGCCAAGGGCATCTGGATGATCGAGGTGCCGCTGCCGGAGGTCGGGCCCAACGAGGTCCTGATCAAGCTCGAGAAGACCGCGATCTGCGGCACCGACCTGCACATCTACAAGTGGGACGAGTGGTCGCAGCGGGTGATCAAGCCGGGGCTGGTGATCGGCCACGAGTTCGTGGGCCGCATCGTCGAGATCGGGGCCGGCGTCACCGGCTACCGGGTCGGCCAGCGGGTGAGCGCCGAAGGACACATCGTCTGCGGGGTGTGCCGCAACTGTCGCGCCGGGCGCCAGCACCTGTGCCCGCACACCGTGGGCATCGGGGTCAACCGCGCCGGCGCCTTCGCCGAGTACATCGCCATGCCGGCGGCCAACCTGTGGCCGATCCCGGACCAGATCCCGAGCGAACTGGCGGCCTTCTTCGACCCCTACGGCAACGCCGCGCACTGCGCGCTGGAGTTCGACGTGATCGGCGAGGACGTGCTGATCACCGGCGCGGGTCCGATCGGCATCATCGCCGCCGGCATCTGCAAGCACGTCGGCGCGCGCAACGTGGTGGTGACCGACGTCAACGACTACCGGCTCAAGCTCGCGGCCGACATGGGCGCCACGCGCGTGGTCAACGTCTCCAAGCAGTCGGTCAAGGACGTGATGGCCGACCTGCACATGGAAGGCTTCGACGTCGGCCTCGAGATGAGCGGCAACCAGCGCGCCTTCGCCGACATGCTCGACTGCATGTACCACGGCGGCCGCATCGCCCTGCTCGGCATCCTGCCCCGCGGCGCCGGCATCGACTGGGACAAGGTGATCTTCAAGGGCCTGGTGCTGCACGGCATCTATGGCCGGCGCATGTACGAGACCTGGTACAAGATGACGCAGATGGTGCTGACCGGCTTCCCGCTACAGAAGGTCCTCACCCACCAGATCCACATCGACGATTTCCAGCGCGGCTTCGACCTGATGGACTCGGGCAACTGCGGAAAAGTGGTGTGTTCCTGGAACTGAAGTCGCGTTGACGGCTGCTGCACCAGCGCCTCGCATCCCCAAACCCCGACGGAGTCGCCTTGGACGCCTTGCAACGCCTCGACAGCGAATTGGCCCAGATCCGCGCCGACGGCCTGTACAAGACCGAACGCGTCATCGCCTCGCCGCAGTCGGCCGAGATCGTGCTGGATGACGGCCGCCGCGTCCTCAATTTCTGCGCCAACAACTACCTCGGACTGGCCGACCACCCGCGCGTGATCGAGGCGGCCCGGCGCGCGCTCGACAGCCACGGCTTCGGCATGGCCAGCGTGCGCTTCATCTGCGGCACGCAGGACCTGCACAAACAGCTCGAGGCCGCGATCAGCCGCTTCCTCGGCACCGAGGACACCATCCTCTATGCCGCCTGCTTCGACGCCAACGGCGGGCTCTACGAGCCCCTGCTGGGCGAGGAGGACGCGGTGGTCTCCGATGCGCTCAACCACGCCTCGATCATCGATGGCATCCGTCTGTGCAAGGCGCGCCGCTACCGCTACGCCAATTGCGACATGGCCGACCTCGAGGCACAGCTGCGCAAGGCCCGCGCCGAGGGCGCGCGCAACATCCTCATCACCACCGACGGCACCTTCTCGATGGATGGCACCATCGCGCCGCTGGATCGCATCACCGCGCTCGCGCACGAATACGGCGCGCTGGTCCACATCGACGAATGCCACTGCACCGGATTCCTCGGCGCCACCGGCCGCGGCGCGGCCGAGGTGCACGGCGTGCTCGACCGCATCGACATCTACACCGGAACGCTGGGCAAGGCCCTGGGCGGCGCGCTCGGCGGCTTCACCAGCGCGCGTCGGCCGGTGATCGAGATGCTGCGGCAGCGCTCGCGCCCCTACCTGTTCTCCAACTCGCTGCCGCCGCCGGTGGTGGCGGCCGGCATCGAGGTCTTCGCGATGCTGGCCGGCGCGGACGAGCTGCGCGGGCAACTGGCGCAGAACACGCGCTACTTCCGCGAGCGCATGGCTGCCGCGGGTTTCGAGCTGCGGCCGGGCACGCACCCGATCGTGCCGGTGATGGTGCACGACGCGGCCCTCGCGCAACGGATGGCCGCCGAGTTGCTCGATGAGGGCATCTACGTGGTCGGCTTCTTCTACCCCGTGGTGGCCAAGGGCCAGGCCCGCATCCGCACCCAGATGAGCGCGGCGCATACGCGCGCGCACCTCGACCGCGCGATCGACGCCTTCACCCGCGTCGGTCGCCGGATCGGCCTGTTGAAGTAGCGTCCGTGCCGGGCTCGTGGCGCGAGCGCGCCGCGTTCCACGCGCTGCTCCCGGCCATTGCCTGGCAGGGCCTGCGCCTGCGCCGCACCGCGCTGCGCGCGCCGGCCGCAGCAGGGCCCGCGCAGGGTGTGGTCGGACGCGGGCTGCCGCTGCGCCTGCTGGGACTGGGCGACTCGATCATCGCAGGCGTGGGTATCGATGTAACGGAGAACGCGCTGCCCGGACGTACCGCGGCAGCGCTGGCCCGGCATGGCGACCGCGAGGTCCATTGGCGGGCCGCCGGCGCCAGCGGCCTGCGGGCACGCCAGGTCGCGGAGCTGTTCGCGCAACAGCCTGCGGATGAGCGTGCCGACATGGTGCTGGTTTCGGTCGGTGTCAACGACGTGACCGGCATCGGCTCGACGCGCCGCTGGCACCGCGAGCTGGCGCAGCTGCTCGACGCGATCCATGCCCGCCACCCGGGCGCGATGGTGATGCTTGCAGGATTGCCGCCGATGGACTGCTTTCCGTTGTTGCCGCAGCCGCTGCGCGCGGCGATGGGAATCCGCGCGCGCACCTTCGACGCGATCGCGCGCGAGCTTGCGGCAGCGCGCGCCTGGGTCCTGCACCACCCCACGATCATCGACTCCGGCCGCGATGCCTTCGCCGCCGACGGCTTCCACCCCGGCCGGGAAGCCTGCGCGCGCTGGGGCGAATCGCTCGCCCTGGCCGTGCTGCCGCGCCTTCGCGGCCCGCAGGACTAGATCTCGCAGCTGCCCGGCTGCCGCTGGCCCTTGAGCGCGACGAGGTCGGCGTAGACGTAGGGAATGTTGTGGGTCTGGTGCCATTCCGTGGGAAAGGTCTGCCAGATGCGCGTGCCCTGGAAGCGGCAGCGGATGCCGGGCACGAACTGCGCCTGCTCGCGCCGCGTGTAGTACCAGAACGAGTTCGGGTTCCAGAACGAGGCGTGGGTCGGATCCTGGAACGCGCCGCGACCATCGGTCGACGGCGTGCGCGAGACCAGCCAGCCGCCCGGGACGAGCACGCGATGGATCTCGTTCATGAGGCCGACCGTGCACAGCGGCGCGCCGTCGGTCCCGTGGCTGCAGGAGGAATCGCGGCAATGCGGGATGTGCTCGAGGAAGTCCCAGGCGCGGATGCAACCCACGCTGCTGTCCTCGAACGGCAGGCCGCGACGGATGTCGCAGTTCACGTCGGCATTGGCGAGGTCGACGCTGCGGTAGCCGGCCGGTGAATTGTGACCGCCGCCCAGGTCGTACATCGGCAGGCCCTCGCGCCGGCACCACTCGGCGATGAGCCGATACACGTAGGTGTTGGAGATCTGCTGCTGCCGTTGCTGGATCTCGGCATTGCGCTGCAGGAAGGTGTTCGCCCCCTCCTCGAGCAGGCGGTAGAAGTACAGGCAACGCGGCAGGTGCACGAACTTCACGCCGGCGAGATAGGTCCGACACAACAGGTCGTGGTCGTCGGTGACCGGCAGGCTGGCGTCGTGCCCGCCCGCGGCGTCGTAGGCCGCCCGCGTCCACGCCCGCAGGTGGTTGGGCGCGTAGAAGATCAGGTGCAACGAGCGCGGATCGGCCGGAAATGCGCGCATGGCCAGGTACGTGCGCCCCTGGAACTGGACCTCGTATTGCTGCCAGCCGTGGTTCGCAAGGTAGGTGCGGCTGCTGCCGTCGGCGCGGAACTCGCAGAAGTCGGAGTAGACGAAGCCGGCGCCGTCCCGATCGACCGCAGCGCGCACCTCGGCCAGCGCCGTCGGCGCGAGCAGGTCGTCGTGGTCGAGTTCGAACAGGATGTCGCCGCGGCATTGCTGGCACGCGTAGCGCTTGAGCGCGCCGACGCCCTCGCGTTCCAGGCCGGGCGGCGCCGGCACGACGCGGACCCGCGCATCGCGTTGCAAGGCCTCCGGAACCGAGGCCTTTTCGCCGTTCGGCACGATGACCCACTCCCATGCGGGCGCATCGGCCTGGGCCAACAGCGAGGCATGCGCCTCGCCGAGATAACGACCGTCGTGCGTGGGAGTGAACAGGCTGATCATGTGGATAGGGCGGGCACGCGAGTGCCCGCCACCATGGTCCGCAATCGCCGGAACCCTACTGGTCGATCCGCATCGACCAATTGAGCTTGTTCGTGCTTGGATTGCCGCTCGGAACGATCTGCATCGAGATCAACTGCCCTTCCGTGATCACTACCGAGTTCGCGAGGTCCGCGCAGGACGTTGCAGCCTCGGCGATCACGCAGCTCAGCGCAGTGTTGGCGCCGTTGATCCGGACCGTAAAGGTCCACTGCTGTACGGGCGCAGTGACCGGTCCCGGCGCCACGCTTACGCGCACCCGTAGATTGCGCAAGGTGCCCGACACCGGAAGCGGCAATTGCACCACGGTTTCGTTGACATCGTCGTCGCCGATACCGGCATAGCGGGTCGCGTTGATCGAAGAAATATTGCGCCCCGCCGTACTGCCGAAGAACGGCACGTAGCTGGGTCCGAGCGGACCCTGTGCACCCACGAGGCCCTGCGGACCCGTGGCGCCGACATCGCCTTGCGGGCCCTGCGACCCTGCGGCGCCCTGCGCTCCGTCGTTGCCCTGAGGCCCCTGCAAGCCCGTCGCGCCTTGTGCACCGATCGCGCCCTGGGGACCCATCGCGCCAATGTCGCCCTGCGCACCGGTGGCGCCGGTAGCGCCAACATCGCCTTGCGGACCGGTGGCGCCCGTGTTGCCCTGGGCGCCAATCGCGCCCTGCGGACCCGTGGCACCTGTCGCGCCAACGTCGCCTTGTGGCCCGCTGGCGCCGGTCGCACCCGTGTTGCCCTGAGCACCGATCGCGCCCTGCGGACCGGCGGCACCTGTCGCACCGATGTCGCCCTGCGGGCCGGTGGCGCCGGTTGCACCCGTGTTGCCTTGCGCGCCGATCGCGCCCTGCGGACCCGTGGCACCTGTGGCGCCAACGTCGCCCTGCGGGCCGGCTGCGCCGGTCGCACCGATATCGCCTTGCGGGCCGGTGGCGCCGGTTGCACCCGTGTTGCCTTGCGCGCCGATCGCGCCCTGCGG
>JAGOEZ010000033.1 GCA_017997455.1 Lysobacterales bacterium
TTCGCGGCGCGCGAGCGGCCGGGCGCGGCCACCGCGACCGCGCAACGCCTGGCCGGGCTGGGCTACGGCCTGCCGGGCGCATTGCTCGCGGTCGGCCTGTACGTCCCGATCATGGGCCTGTCCAACCGGCTGGCCGACGCGACCGGGATCGACGTCGTGCTGCATGGCGGCCTCGCCCTGCTCCTGGTCGCCTATGGCGTGCGCTTCACGGCCGTGGCGCAAGCCACGGTCGGCAGCGCGCTGGCGCGGGTGCGGCCGGCGGTGACGGAATCCGCGCGCACCCTCGGCGCCGGTCCGGCGCGCCTGGCAACGGCGGTCTATGCGCCCTTGCTGCGCGGGGGCCTGGTGACCGGCGCGCTGCTGGTGTTCGTCGACACGATCAAGGAAATGCCGATCACCTTGATGATGCGGCCCTTCGGTTGGGACACGCTGGCCACCCGCCTGTTCGAGCTGACCAGCGAAGGCCAGTGGGCCGACGCCGCGGTGCCGGCGCTGGCGATCGGGGTGGCCGGGATCCTGCCGGTGTGGTGGCTGGAACGGCGGTCGCGCGATGAAGCTTGAATTGCAGGACGTCAGCGTGGCCTACGGCGACCGGACCGTGGTCGAGGGCGTGGACTTCACGCTCGAACCCGGCACCATCGGCTGCCTGCTCGGGCCTTCGGGCTGCGGCAAGACCACGCTGCTGCGCGCGATCTGCGGGCTCGAGCCGCTGGCGCGGGGCGCGATCGTCGCCGACGGCGTCAACCTCTCCACGCCGACGCGCCACGTCGCGGTCGAGCGCCGCGGCATCGGCATGGTGTTCCAGGACCTGGGGCTGCTGCCGCACCTGGACGTCGCCGGCAACGTCGGTTTCGGCCTCGCGCGCATGCCGGCCGCGGAGCGCGACGCGCGGGTGCGCGAGCTGCTGGCCCTGATGGGGCTGGGCGACAGCGCGCGGCAGTTTCCCCACGCCTTGTCCGGCGGCATGCAGCAGCGCGTGGCGCTGGCGCGGGCACTGGCGCCGCGTCCGCGGCTGCTGCTGCTGGACGAACCCTTCGCCAGCCTCGATCCCGCGCTGCGCGAGCACCTGGGCTTCGAGGTGCGCGAGGTCCTGCTGCGCACCGGGACCACGACGCTGCTGGTCACGCACTCGCAGGCGGAGGCGTTCACGATGGCCGACCGGGTCGGCGTGATGCGCGCGGGACGCCTGCTGCAATGGACCACGCCCTACGGCGTGTACCACCAGCCTTGCAATCGTTTCGTCGCCCGCTTCGTCGGCGAGGGCGTGCTGCTGCGGGGAAACAGCCTGGGCGACGGCCGCCTCGACTGCGAACTCGGCGAGTTGCAGGGCCGGGATCGCGCGATCCCGGCCGGCGTGGCCGTGGAGATCCTGCTGCGCCCCGACGACATCGTGCACGACGAGGGCTCGCGCCTGCGCGCCGTGGTCACCCGCAAGGCCTTCCGCGGCGCCGAGTTCCTCTACACGCTGCGCACCGCGGGTGGCAGCGAACTGCAGTCGCTGCTGCCCTCGCACCAGGATTTCGCGCTGGGCGAGGCGATCGGGATCCGCCTCGACCTCGAGCACGTGGTCGCGTTCCGCGCCGATCCCGCGCCCGGCGCCTGACCGCGACGCCGCGACCGCGGGCGCCGGCCGGCACGCGAGGCGATATCATCCCGGGCCAGGACGGAGGACGACGACATGGCGCAGCAGTACCCGGCGTGGATCTGGCACAACGGGCGGATCAAGCCCTGGGCCGAAGGCACCACGCACGTGATGGCGCACGCGCTGCACTACGGCTCCTCGGTCTTCGAGGGCATCCGCGCCTACGAAACCCCGGGCGGCGCGGCGATCTTCCGCCTCACCGACCACATGAAGCGCCTTTACCTGTCGGCCAAGGTCTACGACATCGTCATTCCCTACACGCTGGCGCAGCTCAACGCCGCCGCGCGCGAGGTGATCAAGGCCAACGGGCTCGGCAAGGCCTACCTGCGGCCAGTCGCATTCCGCGGCCTGGGTGGGTTCGGCCTTTCCGCCGACACGCCCACCGACGTCGCGGTGGCGGCCTGGGAGATGGGCGCCTACCTCGGCGCCGGCGTGCTCGAACAGGGCATCGATGCCTGCGTGTCGAGCTGGAACCGCATGGCGCCCAACACCATCCCGGCCGGGGCCAAGGCCGGCGGAAATTACCTCTCCGGCCAGCTCATCGCGCGCGAGGCGCGCCGCCTGGGCTTCGGCGAGGGCATCGCGCTGGACAGCAACGGGCTGATCAGCGAAGGCGCCGGCGAGAACCTGTTCCTGGTCTTCGACGGCGAATTGCACACCACGCCGGTGAGCGCCGCGATCCTGCACGGCATCACCCGCCACACCGTGATGACCCTCGCCGCCGACGCCGGCATCAAGGTCGTGGAACGGCAGTTGCCGCGCGAGTACCTGTACTTCGCCGACGAGGTGTTCATGTGCGGCACCGCGGCGGAGATCACCCCGATCCGCTCGGTCGACGGCAAGCCGGTCGGCGCCGGCAAGCCCGGCCCGGTCACCGCGCGCATCCAGGAGGCCTTCTTCGGCCTCTTCACCGGGCGCACGCCCGATACGCGCGGGTGGCTGGAGCCGGTCTAGGGTCCGTTGCCGCTGTAGGAGCGCATCTCATGCGCGACCGCGGACGCGCGAGTCGCCGCAGTCCGTGAGTCCGCGGTCGCGCATGAGATGCGCTCCTACAAAGGCGGTGGGCCGCTCGTGGCGGAATCGGCGCGGAAATCGAGCACCGCCATCGCGCCACCGTCGGCGCGCGGCGCGAGGCTGACTTCCCAGCCGTAGAGTTCGCACAGGCGGCGCACGATTGCGAGGCCGAGGCCGGCGCCCTTGCCGACCACGCCCTCGCCGCGCACGCCGCGCTCGAACAGGCGCGTCGCGTCCTCGGCCTTGATCCCGGGACCGGTGTCCTCGACCACCACGCGGCTGCGCTCGATGCGCACCGTCACCGTGCCCGCGGGGGTGTACTTGAACGCGTTGCCGATGAGGTTGCCCAGCGCGACCGCGACCACCGCGGCCGGCGCGTCGACGTGGATGTCGGCGTCGCCGCCGATCTTCACCTCGACCGGCTTGTTGCCCAGCAGCGGCCGGTAGGTGTCGATCACCTGCTCCACCACCTGGCCGACGTCGCTGGTCTCGCCGTCGGTGGGCGCCTGGCGCTCGCTGCGCGAGAGCAGCAGCAGGGCCTGGGTCAGTTCCGAGGACTGGCGCGCCGCGCGGTCGATGCGGCGGATGCGCTCGCGGGTCTTGTCGGGCAGGTCCTCCTGCGCGAGCAGCAGTTCGGTGGCGCCGCGGATCACCGCCAGCGGCGTGCGCAGCTCGTGGCTGACGTCGGCGTTGAACTCGCGGTCGCGCTCGACCACGGCGGTGAGGCGGCCCGAGTAGTCGTCGAGGGCGGCGGCGAGCTGGCCGACCTCGTCGTCGGCGAAATGCGGCGCCAGCGGCACCGGCCGGCCGCTGCGCTCGAAGTGCTTGACCCGGTCGACCAGGTCGGTGACCGGGCGCAGGACCCGGCTCGAGAGCCAGACCGCGACCAGCAGGCTCAGCAGCGAGAACGCCGCCACCACCACCGCCAGGCCCCAGCCCAGCAGGCTCTGCGTGCGGCGCTGCGCGGTGACGTCGTACTTGAGGAAACCCCAGATGTCGTCGGACTTGCGCACCGCGAGCTTGTAGTCGCGCAGGTTGCCGTCCTCGTCCTGCTCGCGGATGTCGTAGACGCCGGTCTCGAAGCCGCGGCGGTCGAAGGGCACGTTGGCGAACTTCGAGCGGCCATAGACCTCGGCCTCGATCCGGGTCGAGAACTTGAACAGCGCGTCGGGGTCGGGATTGGCGCGCTTGAAATCGACGAAGTTGTCGACCTCGCGGCGCAGCGTGGTGACGATCAGTTCCTCTTCGAGCAGTTCGCGCATCACCAGCGTGATGCCGGCGAACAGGCCGGTCAGCCCGATGCCGAACAGCAGGAACGAGAGGATGATCCGGCTTCTAAGTCGACGTCTGTACTGCATCCGGATCGACCAGGCAGTAGCCGATGCCGTGCCGCGTGTGGATCAGCGGCTTGCCGAAGGGCTTGTCGATCGCCGCGCGCAGGCCATGGATGTGCACGCGCAGGGAATCCGAGTCGGGCAGCTCCTCGCCCCACACCCGCATCTCCAGCTCGCGCCGCGTGACCACCGAGGGCGAGGATTCCATCAGGCACTGCAGGAGCTTGAGGCCGGTAGGATTGAGCTGCAGGATCTTGCCCTGCCGCGCCACCACCAGGGTGTCGAGGTTGTACTCGAGGTCCGAGACCTTGAGGATGCGGGTCTGCGGGCCGCGGTTGCGCCGCGCCAGCACCTGCAGCCGCGCCTCGAGCTCCTGCAGCGCGAAGGGCTTGACCATGTAGTCGTCGGCGCCGGAATCGAAGCCCGAGAGCTTCTGCTCGAGCGCGTCGCGCGCGGTCAGCATCAGCACCGGGGTCTGCTTGCGCGCGTCCTGGCGCAGTTTGCGGCAGACCTCGAGGCCGTCCATGCCCGGCAGGGTGAGGTCGAGCACGATCGCCTCGAAGTCCTCCACCACCGCCAGGTGCAGGCCGGTCACGCCGTCGCCGGCGAAGTCGACGATGTGGCCCTTGTCGGCCAGGAAGTCGCCGATATTGGCCGCGATGTCGGGATTGTCTTCGATGACGAGGATATGCATGGGGGAGAGGATATCGGGAGCGGAGGGTTTGGGCACGCGGCCGCTCCGGGACGGAGGGCAGGCGCGAGGCGGGCGGCGGCGGAACGGCGCGCGACACGCGCCCAAAAAAATATGGCCCAAGGAGGCGCCATTGGGGGAACGCGCCTCGCTTGGGCCCAAGCTACTGCCCCGATTACCGTAATCTGCCTGTCACCGAACCTGACGTTAGGAGTGTCGAGCAGAACTTACGTGGGGCGCATTCTGGGCGCTGGGCGATTAAGAAGACGTTAACCGCGCTTGACGGAATCGTTAACCCGCGCCCGCGCCGGCGCAAAAGGCCGGGATTGCGGCCAATCGGGCGCCTCGCTCGCGCGCCGAGCCGGGGCATCGCAGCGCCGGGACCCGCGTCAGCGCGCGGGCGCCGACGCCGCTCCGGGATTGGCCTGCCCTAGCGATTGGGCCTGGAGGCGTGGTTGCCGGCCGCCAGCAGCATGTTGCGCGGATCGGTGATGACCTCGACCCGCGAGGTGCTGAAGTCGCCGTCGACGCCCGCCGGCACGCGGCGGCAGATCCGCGAGCCCAGCGACTGGCCGCAGCCCTGGGCCTGTTCCTCGGGGATCGCGTCGAGCGTCAGCGCGAAGTCGAAGGTCTGGTTGTAGCGCTCGCCGGCATTGCCGGGGTCGAAGCGCCACGCGCGCAGGGCCACGATCGCCGACACCTCGAACCAGCCCGGCTCGGTGGCGCTGACCACGCGGATCTCCTTCGCGCGGCCGCTGCGGTCGACCGAGAACGACAAGGTGACGTGGCCCTCGATGCCGGCCAGCGCGGCGCGGCGCGGGTATACCGGCGCCGCGGTTTCGCGCGCGCCCGGGCGCGGCGGCACCAGTTGCAGGCGCGGCAACGACGGCGGGTTGAAGCGCAGGTCGGCGGCAGCCGCGCGCGACGCCAGGCGCGGTGCGTCGGGCGCCAGCGCAGGCACCGGCAGGGTGGCGACACGGGGCATGGGCGCCTCGATGGCGGCGGTGGCCGACGGCGTCGCGGAGCCGCCATCCATCGGCGCAGGCGGCGCCGATTCGGCCAGCGACCGCTGCGGCGGCGCCGCGGGAGCCGGCCCGGACGCGACCCGGGCCAGCAACGCGGCCGCGCTCTCGGCGACGGCGCCGGAAGCGGTGGCGTCGATCGACGCCCCGGCATCCGGGGCCACGGTGCCGGTCACGCGTGCATAGACATCGCGCGCCACCGGCTTGATCGCCATCGCGGCCGCCAGTGCCAGCGTGACCAGCAGGAAGCCCTGGCCGCCGGACAGCGGGGCCGAAAATGCCGGCTCCGCGGAAGCGCCGACGATGCGGCGGATGCGACCCAGCAGGAAGCCGCCCGAGGCGGCCACCGCCGGCGCATGGGTCACGCCGCGCAGATCCTCGAGCGAGGCCAGCGTGTGCGCATAGTCGACCGGATCGGCGCCCAGGCGCAGCACCAGGTCGTCGCAGCAGGCTTCGCGCTCGTGGCGCACGTCGCGCGAGATCCAGTGCACCACCGGGTGGTAGAAGAGCACGCTTTCGAGCGCGATCTGCAGCAGGTTGACCGCGTAGTCCCAGCGCCGCACATGGCCGAGCTCGTGCGCGATCACCAGTTCGATCTGCCGCGGCGTGAGCCCGACCAGGACGCTGGCCGGCAGCACGATCACCGGCGCGATCCAGCCGATCAGGCTCGGGGTCTGCACGATCGCCGAACGCACCAGGCGCACCGGTCGCGACACGTTGAAGCGTTGCGCCAGGTCACGCAGCAGCGGCTCCCACTCGCGCAACGGCTCGGCCTCGCGCCGCACCAGGTTGCGCAGCAGCCAGTACTGGCGGCAGGTGCGCAGGCTGACCAGGCAGACGCCCGCGAGCCAGGCGCCGACCAGCGTCGGCAGCCACGGCTCGAGGCCGCTCCCGCCGCCGCCGGTTCCGATGCCCACGGCGGCCATCGAAGCGCCCTCGCCCGCGCTGGCCACCAGCGCGGCGCCCGCGCCGGGCGCGAGCTGCCACAGCGTGACCACCGGCGCCAGCGCCATCAGCGCCAATGCGGCCAGGCCGCTGGCGTAGCGCACCTGCGAGCGCGAGGCGCCGGTGGCGGCGCGCACGATCGCATAGGCGATGCCGATCACGGCGCCCTGCCAGACGAAATGCAGCAGGGTCCAGCCCAGCGCATGGACCCAGTCGAGCATCGAGGCCAGCGGCAGGTCGATCATGGCCGCGATTTCTCCAGGCGCGCGAGCAGCGCGCGGATTTCCGCCAGGTCCTCGCGCGAGGCGCGCGGATTGTTGCCCAGCGCGTGCAGCACCAGTTGCGACGCCGAGCCCTCGAACACGCGCTGCACCATGTCGGTCAGGAAGCGGCTGCGCGTGTTCTCCTTGCTCGGCACCGCCTTGTAGACATGCGCGCGCTGCGAATCGTCGCGCGCGACGAGGCCCTTGGCGTGCATGACCTGCAGGAGCTTGAGCGCGGTGGTGTAGCCGGCGCCCTCGTCTCGATAGAGCGCTTCGTGCACTTCGCGCACGGTGCGGGGCCCGTGTTCCCACAGCACGCCGAGGATGGCGAGTTCGGACTCGGTAGGCTTGGGCAGATCGTTGTCGCGCTGGCGCATGGCTTCCCTCCCGATCCGGGCCGCAACACCCTAGCACAACTCACGAAGGGCGTCGTAGTTGCGCCGGGGGACGCTGCGGGGCGGCGGACCGTCCATGGCCGCCGACCCCGCCTTTGGCCGCCGCGGCGCCCGGGGGATGGGCTGGCTACCGCGGCGGTGCGCCGTTGCTGCGTGCACCTGACACGCCGCCGGAGCCGTTCGTCGCGCTCATCCGGCGGCGCCGTGCCGGCCTTGGGGGGACGCCGGCAGGCATCCAATTACGATGCCGTTCGTAGATAACCACGAATCGTTTCGTAGGTCAACAGGCCGCGGGCGGGAATGGGGTGCCGTGCCGTTGCGCCGCGGTCGCGCATGAGATGCGCTCCGACAGGGTCGCGCGGCACTGCAGGAGCGCATCTCATGCGCGACCGCGGCATCCACGTCACGGGATCGCCCGGGCCCGGCGACCCGCCCACGCTCAACCGTGGCCGGCGGCGCGCCGCTTGAGGCTCTGCTTGCGCCGCCGCACGCGGCCCTCGACGTACTCGACGATCGCCGCCGCCACGTCGACCCCGGTCGCGCCCTCGATGCCTTCCAGCCCGGGCGAGGAGTTGACCTCGAGCACCAGCGGCCCGCGCTTGCTGCGCAGCAGGTCGACGCCGGCCACCGCCAGGCCCATCACCGCCGCCGCGCGCAGCGCGGTGTCGGTCTCGGCCGGCGTGAGGCGCACCATCTCGGCGCTGCCGCCGCGATGCAGGTTGGAACGGAACTCGCCCGCCAGCGCCTGGCGCTTCATCGCCGCCACGACCTTTCCGCCGACCACGAAGCAGCGGATGTCGGCGCCGCGCGCCTCGGCCACGAACTCCTGGACGAGGAAATTGGCGTACAGGCCGCGGAATGCCTCGATCACGCTGCGCGAGGCCGAGGGCTTCTCGGCCAGCACCACGCCGGTGCCCTGGGTGCCCTCCACCAGCTTGATCACGTGCGGCGGCTTGCCCAGCAGGTTCATGAGGTCCCCGGTGTCGTCGGGGTTGTCGCCGAACACGGTCTTGGGCAGGCCAATGCCCTGCTCGGCCAGCAGCTGCATGCAGCGCAGCTTGTCGCGCGCGCGCAGGATCGAATCCGAGCGGTTCAACACGAAGGTGCCCATCATCTCGAACTGGCGCGCCACCGCCGTGCCGTAGAAGGTGATCGAGGCGCCGATGCGCGGGATCACCGCGTCGAAGCCCGCCAGCAGCTTGCCCTTGTAGTGGATCGCCAGCGTGCTGGGCACGATGCGCATGTAGCAGCGCAGGGGATCGAGCACGCGCACGCGGTGGCCGCGCTCGCGCGCCGCCTCCACCAGGCGCCGGGTCGAGTACAGCTTCGAGTTGCGCGACAGGATCGCGATCTTCATGCAGCCCGCCTCTTCTTCTTGCGCCGCCGCGGGCGCCCGAGCACGAAGGAGAGCTCGGGATCGACCCGCAGCCGGCCGCGCATCGCGGTCCGGCCCAGCAGCATCGGGAACAGCATGGAACGCCGGTCTGTCAGGTTTATTTCAACGCCCCAGACCTCGCTGCCGATCGCGACCAGCGTGCGGATGAAGGGCCGCACCGCGCGGTCCCCGCCCGAATCCGTCACCAGGCGCTCGTCCACGATCGGCGCCTCGCAAACCAGCGGCGTCTTGTGGCGGCGCGAACTGGGCTCGATCGCGAAGCGCACCCAGCGCCGGCCCTCGCGCTCGAAGGTCTCGAGGCGGTCGACGTGCAGCGCCGAAGTGCGCGCGCCGGTATCGATCTTGGCCTTGATCGCGGCCACGCCGAGATCCGGCAGCGCGAGCCACTCGCGCCAGCCCACCAGGACTCGATCGACGCTTTCCCCTGTGCGGCCCACTGGACCCCCGAGCCGACGGATGCGCCTGCATTTGAAGTCAAAGCCGGCGGCGGATCAAGGGCCGCGCATCCCCTTCGGGCAGGTGGCGCGGATCAGGCGCTCGCGGCGCCGGGCTCGAACACCGCCATGCACTCGCGCAGGGTGTGGTCGTGGATGTCGAGCACCTTGCGCAGCGGCTGCTGGTAGCCACCGGCGAGATTCCACGCGACCGGCAGGCCGGCCGCGCGGGCATGGTCGAACACGCGCCGGTCGCGCTGGCGCAGTTGCTGGTCATCGAGCCAGCCGCCGAGCGGATCGTCGAGGTGAGGATCGGCGCCCGCCTGGTACAGCAGCAGGTCGCAGCCGCGGAAGCGGGCCAGGATGCCGGGCAGGTCGCGGAAGAAGCGCGCGGCATCGCCTGGCTCGGTGTACTCGGCGCCCAGGGTCACGTGCTCGATCCAGTCCAGCGACAGGCGCCGGATGATGTCGGCGGTGCCGTTGCCGTAGTGGTGGTCGGCGTCGAGGATGCCCACCCGCCCGACCGCACCTTCCTGCCGCAGCACCTGCGCGGCGACGACCAGGCCATTGAAGGTGCAGTAGCCGCCGCCCTCGTCCCAGCAGGCGTGGTGGAAGCCCGACACCGGGGCGATCCCCACCGCGCGGCTCGCCAGCGCTTCGCGCGCGGCGGCCACCATCGCCCCGCTGGTGTACGGCAGGCTGGCAGCGACCCCCGGCAGGCAGTTGCCGAAGCCGTTGGGCAGGCGCAGCGCGAGCACGCCGTCGACGTAATCGCGATCGTGCGCCAGCGCCAGCTGCGCCGCCGTCAGCGGTTCGGGCGCGACGAACTCGAGCGCGGGATACAGGCGCCGCCACGACGCCACCACCGCGGCCGGCTTGCCCGCGCTCGGCGAGTAGCTCCCGGCTTCGGCCACCATCCGGCTGCAGTAGTGCACTTTCATGGATCCACCCCGGACGCCCGACCGCAGGCCTTGCGCGCATGGTGCGGGATGGACGCGGCGCGGCGCGATTGCGCGGCGCGGCGTGGACTGGAGCGGGTGATGGGAATCGAACCCACGTTAGCAGCTTGGGAAGCTGCAGTTCTACCATTGAACTACACCCGCGCAGGGTGCCGATTATGCGGACGCGGCGCGCGTCCGGCAACGCCGGCGGCGGCGGGCGGCGGTTCAGGCTCAGGCCCTAGAATCCGCTGCGTGTGCCGCCACCCGCGGCGTTCACGGCGCGCCTGGCCTTGTCGAAGCGATTGTGGCTTGCGTTCCTGCTGCCGTGCCTCGCACCGTGGGCGCCGGCGGCGGTGGCCGATGCCGTCGATGCCAGCGACTGGACCGCCATGGTCAGCCCGCGCGGGCAACTGTTCCCCTCGCTGGTGGTGGCCACCGCGACCATGGCGTCGGAGGCCGATGCCACGGCGCGTGGCGTGATCGGCGACGCCCATGGCGTGGTCGGCGTCACCCTGACCGCGCGCCGCGCCGGGGAAGCGGTGCGCGTCACCGTGAGCCTGCCCGGCCTCGCGCGCGAATCGGTGCTGGAGGCGCGCCTGCCCGAGGCCGGGCGCCGCTACGAACTCTACCCGCTGGTGCAGTGGGACTACGCGCGCCTGCGCGCGCTGCGCCAGCCCGCGCCCGAGACCGTGGTCTTCCGCCTCGAGCGCGACGGCGAGCCGGCCGGCACGCGCAGCGAGCGCGTGCGCGTGCGCGCGATCAACGACGTGCCCTATGCGGTCCGCGACGCCGACGGCGTGCTCGACCTCGCGTGGATGTTCGCCGCCTACGTCAACGAGGACCACCCGCTGGTGGAGAAGGTGCTCAAGGACGCACTGGAAAGCGGCATCGTCGACCGCTTCGACGGCTACCAGAGCGGCGACCCCGGGCAGGTCTACCGCCAGGTCTTCGCGATCTGGAACGTGCTGCAGCGGCGCGGCATCCGCTACTCGGCGATCCAGCGCACTTCCAGCGTCGACGACGCGGTGCTGAGCCAGCACGTGCGCTTCCTCGACGAGTCCTGGGACAACGGCCAGGCCAACTGCGTCGACGGCAGCGTGCTGCTGGCTTCGATCCTGCGCCGCATCGACCTCAACCCGACCCTGGTGCTGGTGCCCGGGCACATGCTGCTGGGCTTCGACCTCGACCCGGGCGGCCGCCAGCGCACCTACCTCGAGAGCACCCGGCTGGGCAGCGTGCCGCGCCACGGCAACGGGCAGTTGCGAGGACTCACTGATGGCCTCGGCGGCGACGTCGACGAGGAACGCTCGCTGGAGAGCTTCGAGGGCGCGGTCGAACAGGGACGCGAGACCGTGGACGCAGCCCGCGGCCACTTCGACGACCCGCGCGACGTCGAATACCGCCTGATCGACATCGGCGCGGCGCGGCGGCGCGGGGTGATGCCGATCGCGGCCTCCAACCCGTCCTGAGGTCGAAGGCCGGGCCACCTTGTAGGAGCGCATCTCATGCGCGACCGCGCAATGCCACACCCAGCATCGACACCTCGAGCCTTATCGCGCGCAGAGCGCGCTCCTACAGAGCCGGCTTCGTAGGAGCGCGCTCTGCGCGCGATAAGCCTCGGTCGCGCATGAGATGCGCTCCTACACACGGCGGAGGTTCCCGCGGCACGCGGCTCAGGACTTGCGGAAGATGCCCTTCACGCGGTCGAGCAGCGAGGGTGCGGATTCCTTGACGCCCTGCACCGCCTTGTCGAGCTTGCCCTTGAGGCTCTGCTCGCGCCTGAGCTTCTCGATGTCGTCCTTCTGCTGCTGCGCGATCCGGGTTTCCCACTTGCGCCGCATGTTGTCCTGCTGGAGCTTGTGCTGCAGCTGCTTGCGGTAGTCGTCGGAAATCGCTTCGCGGAACAGCGCATTCTGCTCGCGCGCGATGAAGCGCCCGATCTCGTCGTGCAGGGCCTCGTTGAACTGCGCCGCGGGCACCGCCTTGGCGGCCACCCCGAGGTTGTCGAAATTGGTGAAACTCATGCGCACCTGCGCGGACTCCGCGTCGGTGGCGACATGGACGTTGAGCGGGATCTTGCCCCGCGCGCGGAACACCGCGCTGGTCATTTCGCCCGACTCGTCCTTCTTGAACTCGTGCACCGCCGCCAGCCGCAGTTTCTGGAAAATCCCGTTGAGCGTGCGGATCTTGCCCGCGCCCACGACTTCCACCGCGGGGCATTCCTCGGTGGCGACATTGGCGTGGAAATTGAGCACCACTTCGCGCGCGGTGGGCGAGAGCTTGTTCGAGCGCAACTCGTACTCGTGCTCGATATTGGCCAGCAGCAGTCCATAGCCGGGAATCTCGAAGCGCAGCTGCGTCTTCGGCTTGAGGAAGGCGAGGTTCGCGGTCAGCTTGCCGAGGTACTCGTGGAAGGCCTGCATGGCCGGGTCGAGCTGCGCCTGGTAGACGTGCTCGCGCTCCGCCCTGGCCTTTTCCGCCTCGCCGAGGCTGGCCTTGCGACGCTGCGCTTCCTGTTCGAGATCGTCGAGCAGGCCCATGCGGGTCTGATTCTTCCGGATTTCCCCTGACCAGTCGGGAAAATAGCGCAGAACCGGACGCCGCGGCACCTTCCGGGCCGAAATTGCCCCGTCCGCACGGGCAAATTGTGACCGATTCGGTAAACTCGAGCCGCCGAACCCCCCAATTCGGTGCAGTCCCACGTCAACCAGGAGTTTCCATGGATCTTCGCAAGATGAGCGGCAGCCAGTTGAAGGACCTCATCCGCAAGGCGGAAAAGCGCCAGCGCCAGATGGTCAAGGGGCTCGTCGCCGAGGTGCGCGCGAAAGTGAAGGCGCTGATCAAGGCCGCGGGCCTGACCGTCGCCGAGGTCTTTCCCGCCACCGGCGCAAAGCGCGGCCCCGGGCGTCCGCCCAAGGCCGCGGCGGCCAAGTCCGCTTCCAAGGGCAAGAAGAAGGCCAAGCGCGGCTACAAGGTCAAGCCCAAGTACCGCAATCCGGACAACCCGTCGCAGACCTGGGCCGGCCGCGGGCTCAAGCCGCGCTGGTACCGCCAGGCGCTCGCGTCCGGCCGCAAGGAAAAGGACCTGCTGATCGGCTGAGCCTGGCCGGCGCGCAGGCGCCGGGCGGGTGCCGTCCCGCGCCGCCCCTGTCGGTCACGACAGGGAGCGTCGCGGGGTGATCAGCACGTTGGCGAACAGCAGCCCGGCGACCAGCGCGATCAGCAGCAGCAGCAGGGCGAAGGCCACGTCGAGTCCCTGGCTGACCTCGCCCTGGATGGCGAGGAACAGGCTGCGGAAGCCGGTCGAACCCGGCACCAGCATGATGATGCCGGGCACGCGCACGATCGCGCCGGGCCGGTTGGAAATCCGCGCGAAGACATTGGACAGCACGCCTACGAAGAGGCCGGCGCCGAAGGCGGCGAACTCGGCGCCGTAGTTGAAACCGAGCAAGCGCGCCACCGCGAAACCGGCGGCTGCCGACGCCATCACCAGCGGGTAGTCGCGCCAGTCGGCCTTGAACAGCAGCGCGAAATTGAGGCTGGCGACCGCCACCGCGAGCCACGCCCACGGCTCGGACAGGGCCTGCGCCTGCGCCACTCGTTGGGGGAAACCCAGCACCGCCGCGATCTCGAGCCCGGCCGCGGTGCCGAACACCAGCTTGAGCAGCACCGCCGAGGCGCCGGCGAAGCGCGACATGCCGGCGACCAGGTGCTGGACCGCAAGCTCGTTGACCGCGGTGGTCAGCATCATGCCGGGCAACAGCACGATCAGGCTCGCGACCAGCACCGTGTTCACCTCCAGCGGTCCGACCTGGGCGCTGTACCAGGCGGTGAACAGCGCCACCATCAGGGCCGCCATCGCCTCGTAACCCGCGGCGAAATGCGCGTTGCGCGCGGCCAGCAGGCCCAGCAGCCCGATCGCCAGGCCGTTGACGGCGGACACCCCGACATCGGCGCCCGACAGTCCGAACAACACCGCGATCGCGCCGGCACTGACCCCGTGGGCCAGCGCGCGCAACAGGCGGCTGCCCCAGCGCGGTGGACGATCGAGCTGGCGCAGCTGGCGGTAGCCATCGGCGATGCCGAGCTTGCCGTCGCCCACGTCCTCGGCGATGCGATCGACGATCGAGAGCCGGCGCAGGTCGTTCTCGCCCGGCGCCAGCCGCAACACCTGGGTCAGTTCCGAAAGCCGGTCGTCGACCGGGCCACGCTCGGCGAAGGAAATGATCATGCCGGTGGGGTTGCACCACACCTGGGTCGAGAGGCCGAGGCGCTGGGCGACTTCGCCGATCGCGCTCTCCAGGCGCGGCGCCGAGGTGCCGAACTGGTGCAGGCGCGTGGCCAGGGTGCAGACGAAGCGCACGCGCTCGGTGAAGTTGGTGCCGTGGATGTCGCTGGGGTCGTTCACGGCAGGGTCCGGTGGCGTGCGCATAGCGTACCCTGCGCGGGCCCGCGCCCGCCGCCACGCCGACCCCGGCCCGACCCGATGCCCGCCGCCGATGCCCAAGGGTGAACTGTTCGCGATCCTGAGCGCGCTGGCCTGGGCGCTCGGCGTGATCGCCTTCACCCGCCTCGGCGATCGGCTCTCGCCGCTGGCGCTCAACCTGCGCAAGAACCTGCTGGTGCTGGCCATGCTGGCGCCGCTGGTCGTGCTGCGCGACGGCTTCGCCTGGCCGCCGCTGGCGGGCGCCGACCTCGCGATCGCGCTGGCCTCGGGCGTGATCGGCATCGGCCTGGCCGACACCCTGTACTTCCGCGCGCTCAACCGCCTCGGCGCCGGGCGCATGGGCATCGTCGGCAACTTCTACAGCCCCTTCGTGCTGGTGCTGTCCTTCGTCTTCCTGGGCGAGCGCCTCAGCGCCCTGCAGGGCGTGGGATTCCTGCTGGTATCGACCGGCGTGCTGGTGATCGGCACGCCGCGCGGCGTGTCCGGGATCGACCACCAGGCAATGCGTCGCGGCATCGCGCTGGGCGTGCTGGCGGTGCTGCTGATGGCGATCGCGATCGTGATGGTCAAGCGCGTGCTGGAGCGCCATGACGTGCTGTGGGTCAGCACCGTGCGCATGGCCGGCGGCGTGGCGGGGATGCTCATGCTGCTGCCCTTCCTCGCGGCCCCGGCGGAGCGGGCACGACTCGATCGTCGCGGCTGGATCCTGCTGGTCGGGGCGGCCTTCATCGGCCAGCTGGTCGCGATGCTGCTGTGGCTGGCGGGATACAAGTACACCAGCGCCTCGATCGCCGCGATCCTCAACGAAAGCGCCTCGATCTTCATCGTCCTGCTGGCCTGGCTGCTCCTGCGCGAACCGCTGACGCGGCGCAAGCTGGTGGGCGTGGGCTTCACCCTCTCGGGCGTGGCCTGCATGCTGGCCTGAGCCTGCCACCGGCGCGCCCTGTAGGCGCCTTCGGCCGCGATTACGCAATACCCCATCCGGCAATGACGCCTCGTGGCCTATCGCGCGCAGAGCGCGCTCCTGCAGAGCGGGCCTTGTAGGAGCGCGCTCTGCGCGCGATGGGCCCGGTCGCGGCTGAAACCGCCCCCGCACGGTGCCTTCCGATACAGCCACCAGGTGCCGTTCATGCCAGCGCACGCCCCGGCTTTGCTAGCCTGTGCGCCATGGCCACCCCGCAATCCCCGCCGCAGGCCGACCTGGCCGTCAACGCCACGGGCGACCGCATCGTGGCGAGCGGCGACTGGGTGCTGGGCAGCGCGGCCGCCCTGCACGCGCCGGCGAGCAGCGCGCGCGTGGCGGCGGGCCCGCTCACGCTCGACGCCAGCGGCCTCAAGCGGCTCGATACCGCCGGCGCGCTGCTGCTGCTGCAGATTCTGCGGCGCAGCGGGCGCGCGCTGGCCCAGCACCGCCTCGAGGGCCTGCGCGAGTCGGACGCCGCGCTGCTGCGCCTGATCGACAGCCGCTCGGAAGACGGCGTCGGTCCGGCCGAACGGCACCTCGGTTTCCGCCTCATGCTCGAGCGGATGGGCGCGGCGACAGTGAGCCTCTGGCACCTGGCCCAGGGGCTGCTCGGCTTCGTCGGCCTCACCCTGGTCACCCTCGGCCAGGTCGTGACCGGGCGCCGCCGCGTGCGCTGGACCTCGACCGTCTTCCACATGGAGCAGGTCGGCCTCGACGCGGTGCCGATCGTGGCCCTGCTGACCTTCCTGGTCGGCGCGGTGGTGGCCTTCGTCGGGGCCACCGCGTTGCGCGAATTCGGGGCCGAGATCTTCACGGTCGAACTGGTCTCGATCTCGTTCCTGCGCGAGTTCGGCGTGCTGCTGACCGCGATCCTGATCGCCGGCCGCTCCGGCAGCGCCTTCACCGCCCAGATCGGCTCGATGAAGAGCCGCGAGGAACTCGACGCCATCCAGGCCCTGGGCCTCGACGCGATCGAGCTGCTGGTGATCCCGCGCCTGCTGGCCCTGTTCGTGATGCTGCCGCTGCTGACCTTCATCGCCATGATGATGGGCATCGTCGGCGGCGGCATCGTCGGCACCCTGGCCCTGGACATCACGCCCGGCATGTTCATCTCGCGGGTCCAGGAGATGACCGGGGTCGAGCATTTCTGGGTCGGCATGGTCAAGGCGCCGGTGTTCGCCTTCCTGATCGCCACGGTCGGCTGCCTCGAGGGCTTCAAGGTCGAGGGCAGCGCGGAATCGGTCGGCCGCCACACCACCGCCTCGGTGGTGCAGTCGATCTTCCTGGTGATCGTGTTCGACTCGCTGTTCGCCATGTTCTTCATGGAGATGGACATTTGAACGCGCGCGCCGAGGCCGTGATCGAGGTCGAGGGCCTGCGCAGCGTGTTCGGCCGCCAGGTCGTGCACGACGGCGTCGACCTCACGGTGTACCGCGGCGAGGTCCTGGGCGTGATCGGCGGCTCCGGCGCGGGCAAGAGCGTGCTGCTGCGCTCGATCCTCGGCCTGCGCCATCCCGACGGCGGCCGCGTGCGCCTGTTCGGCCAGGACACCACCGACCTCGACGCCGAGGCGCGCAAGCCCTTCGAGCGACGCTTCGGCCTGCTGTTCCAGGACGGCGCGTTGTTCTCCTCGCTGACCGTGCTCGAGAACGTCAAGGTGCCGCTGATCGAGTACTACGACCTCCCGCCGGCGCTACTCGACGACCTGGCGCTGCTCAAGATCCGTCTCACCGGCCTGCCGGCCGACGCGGCCCACAAGTACCCCGCGCAGCTCTCCGGCGGCATGCGCAAGCGCGCCGGGCTGGCGCGCGCGCTGGCGCTGGACCCGGAAATCCTGTTCCTGGACGAGCCGACCTCGGGCCTGGACCCGATCGGCGCGGCGGCCTTCGACGAGCTGATCGCGACCCTGGGCAACGCGCTGGGGCTGACCGTGTTCCTGGTCACCCACGACCTCGACAGCCTGTATGCGATCTGCGACCGCGTCGCGGTGCTGGCCGATGGCAAGATGGTGATCGCGGACCGGGTCGAGGTCGTGGAGCAGCACCCGCATCCGTGGATCCGCGGGTGCTTCCAGGGCCCGCGCGCGCGCGGTGCCCAGGGCCATCGCGCCGCCACGCCCGCGGCCGCAACCTGACCAATACGGCAAATTCGATACCACAGGCCGCACCATGGAAACCCGCGCAAGCCATGTCCTGATCGGCGCCTTCGCCCTGGCGACGCTGATCCTGGGATTCCTGTTCGTGCTCTGGGTCGGCAAGCTCTCGCTCGACCGCGAGTGGGACTACTACGACATCCTCTTCACCGAGGCCGTCACCGGCCTCACCGTGGGCGGCGCGGTGCAATACAACGGGATCCAGATCGGCGAGGTGCGCAAGCTGTCGCTGGACCCGAAGAATCCGAGCCGCGTGATCGCCCACGTGCGGGTGGCCGGCGATACGCCGGTCAAGGTCGACACCAAGGCCAAGCTGGCCTTCACCGGCCTCACCGGCGTGGCCGTGATCCAGCTTTCCGGCGGCAGCGCAAAGTCCGCGCCGCTCCAGCGCACGGGTAGCCAGGCCTGGCCGACCATCGTCGCGGATACCTCGGCCCTGCAGAAGCTGCTCACGTCCAGCGAGGACATCATCACCAGCCTCAACGACGTGGTGCTGCGCGTCTCGACCCTGCTCGGCAAGGAGAACCTGGCCAAGATCGACGCCACGCTCGACCACGTCGAGCAGATCACCGGCGAGGTCGCCGGCAAGCGCGCCGATATCGGTGAATTGATCGCCAACCTCAAGGACGCCAGCGACGGGGTCGAGGCCACGCTGCAACGCGCCGACGCCATGATCACGCGCATGGAGGCCGCCACCGGCAAGGCCGAGCAGCTCATGGGCGGCGAAGCACGCGAGGCGCTGGCCAGCGCGCGCGAATCGCTCGATTCGGCGCGCCGCTTCACCGACAGTGCCTATACCCTGGTCGAGCAGAACCGCGACGCCTTCGCCAATTTCAGCAACCAGGGCCTGGCCCAGGCCGGCCCGGTGCTGGCCGAGTTGCGCGCCACCCTGCGCAAGTTGCAGGCGATCGCCGATCGCCTGGAAGCCGACCCGACCGGGTACGTGCTGGGCAAGGACCAACCCAAGGAGTACCCCGCCCAATGAGCGCGCGTATCGGCCTGCTGGCAGTGCTGCTGGCGCTTTCGGGCTGCAACCTGCTGGGTCTGCAGCGTTCCGAGCTCAACTACCGCGGCATCGAACTGCGCGCGGCGCCCGCGAGCGGCGCGGCGGTGACCTGGCAGCTGCTGGTCGACGAACCCGACGCGCCCGACCAGCTGTCGGGCCCACGCATCGTGTATGCGCCCGGCGACGGCAGCTACGGCGTCTACGCCGGCGTGCGCTGGACCGACCGTGCCCCGGAGCTGCTGCAGTCGCTGCTCGTGCGCGGCTTCGAGGACTCGACCCGCATCGTCGGCGTGGGCCGCACCAGTTCCTCGGTGGCGGGCGATTTCGTGCTCCTGTCGGACCTGCGCGCCTTCCAGGCCGAGATCGTCGATGGCGCGCCACGGGTTCGGGTCGAGCTGAGCGCGCGCCTGTTGCGGGCGAGCAGCAACCAGGCGGTGGCGGCGCGGGTGTTCGCGCGCGACGTGCAGCTGCCGGGTCGCGACGTGGAGTCGGCCATCGCCGGCTTCGAGGAAGCGCTCAACGCGCTGGTGCCCGAGATCGTGGCCTGGACGCTCACCGCCGGCGAAGCCAACTGGGCGGCCTCGCAACCGCCCGCCCGGTAATGCCGCCGGGCGCCAGGCCCCAGCTGCTGCAGGAGCGCACCTGGGCGCGACCGCGGACGCGCGGTTCCCGGCACCCGAACCAGGACCGCCGTGCGCCGCGCGTCCGCGGTCGCGCCCAGGTGCGCTCCTACAACGGCAGAACCGCGACCGGCACGCGGGTTTGCCGTGACTGCCCCGAAGGTCGAGAATCCCCCGAACCGCCCCCATCCCGGATGCCCGCCATGAGCGACCGCGAAAGCATGGACTACGACGTCGTCACGGTGGGCGCCGGTCCCGCCGGGCTCGCCTTCGCGATCCGCCTCAAGCAACTCAAGCCCGACATCCGCGTCTGCGTGATCGAGAAGGCCTCGACCATCGGCGCGCAGATCCTGTCCGGCGCGGTGATCGAACCCGGCCCCCTCGACGCCCTCCTGCCGCAGTGGCGCAAGTCCCCGCCGCCGTCCTGCGTCCCGGCGACGCACGACGAATTCTGGTGGCTGCGCGACCAGCAGCGCGCCACCCGGCTGCCGACCCCGCCGCAGATGCACAATGCCGGCAACTACATCGTCTCGCTGGGCGCGATGTGCGCCTGGCTGGCGCCGCAGGCCGAAGCGCTGGGCGTCGAGATCTATCCCGGCTTCGCCGCGGCCGAGCCCCTGTACGATGGCGCCGGCGCCGTGTGCGGCGTGCGCATCGGCGACATGGGCGTGGCCAAGGACGGCTCGCGCAAGCCCGCCTATACCCAGGGCATCGACATCAAGGCGCCGCTGACCGTGCTGGCCGAAGGCGCGCGCGGGCACCTGACCAAGCAGCTCATCGCCCGCTACGAACTCGACCGCGACAGCGACCCGCAGTGCTGGTCGATCGGGATCAAGGAGCTGTGGCAACTGGCGCCCGGCAAGGGCACGACCGGCAAGATCGTGCACACGGTCGGCTGGCCGGCCGACACCCGCACCTACGGCGGCAGCTTCCTCTACCACCTCGACGGCGACCGCATCGCGGTCGGCTACGTGGTCGGGCTCGACTACGCCGACCCGAAGCTGGTGCCCTTCGAACTGTTCCAGCAGTTCAAGCACCACCCGCACGTGAAGCCCCTGTTCGAAGGCGGCAAGATCATTTCCGGCGGCGCGCGCGCGATCGTGACCGGCGGCTGGCAATCGCTGCCACGGGTGGAAATGCCCGGCGCGATCCTGATCGGCGACACCGCCGGCCTGCTCAACGTGCCCAAGATCAAGGGCACCCACCAGGCCATGCGCAGCGCGATGCTCGCCGCCGAGCACCTCGCCGCCACCGGCAAGGCCGAGGGCTTCAACTTCGTGCTGCGCAACTCGCCGGTGATGGCGGAACTGCGCAAGGTGCGCAACATCA
>JAGOEZ010000034.1:0-11865 GCA_017997455.1 Lysobacterales bacterium
ACCAGTTCCACGCCATGCGCCACCAGCGCGCGCGCCAGCTCGAGCAGGCCGGACTTGTCCGACACGCTGAGCAGGGCACGGCGGATCGCCACCCGCGATTCGGTGGTCATGTCAGGCACGGTGGACCGGGGCCGCGAAGTATAGGACGCCGCGCGGCGCAGCGCGGGCGGTCAGGCCTTGCCGACGGTGCCGAGCTTGCGCCGCAGCGTCGCGCGCGTGATCCCGAGCATGGCGGCCGCGCGGGTCTGGTTGCCGCGGCAATGGCGCAGCACCTCGGCCAGCAGCGGCGCCTCGACCTCGGTCATGACCAGGTGGTAGAGGTCGACCGCCGGGTGCGAACCCAGGTCGACCAGGTAGCGACGGATCGCACGCGCCACGCATTCGCGCAGGGCGGGCGCGGTAGTCGCGCCTTCGGAGGGGTGCGCTTCGACGCGCAGCGGAGTGACGGCATTCACAGCGGGGCGATTTCTTGTGGTGTCTTCCGTGATCGTCCCGCGCCCGGGGTCGGCGCGAGCGATGGGGCGCGCATCTTAGCGCCGCGCGCGCCGCACCGGAAGCGGTGCCCTGCGCGCCTTGCGTGGCGGGCGTTCCACGCGACGCACCCCGCGCAGATGCAGCAGCGGCGCGGGCCGCGCGCGCGCGCCATCGCGTGGAACGCGCGCGCGGCCTATCATGCGCATGGGGAACGAACGGAGAAGTCCCGTGCTGTGGCTCAAGGCGTTCCACATTGTTTTCATGGTGACCTGGTTCGCGGGGCTGTTCTACCTGCCGCGCCTTTTCATCTACCACCTCGACGCCCGCGAGCCGGCGGCGCACGAGCGCTTCGTGGTCATGGAGCGCCGCCTGCTGCTGATCACGCACATCGGCGCGACGCTGGCGGCGGTCTTCGGCATCGCCTTGCTGCTGTGGTGGAGCGGCCATGCCGAGGGGTACCTGCGCCAGGGCTGGCTGCACGCGAAGCTCGCGCTGGTGGCGCTGCTGATCGCCTACCACGTCGCCTGCATGCGCCTGGCGGCCGCCTTCCGCGACGGCCGCAACCGGCGCAGCTCGCGCTGGCTGCGGATCTTCAACGAGCTGCCGGCGCTGGTCCTGGTCGGCGTCGTGGTGCTGGTCGTGGTCAAGCCGTTCTAGCAGGGTGCGACCGCGCATGGTTGCCCCCGCCACCCCCTTGCTATAGTCCCGCGGAGCCGACGCGCGTCTGCGCCATGCCCGGTATGGACGAAATCCAACAGAGCGCAGAGCTCCGCCAGGCGTTCCTGCGCCACCTGCCCAAGCGCCTCGACGGCGTGCGCCGGCGCGGACGGCGGCTGTGCAACGTCGGCTGGGACATCAATGCCCTGGCGCTGCTCTACGACGAGCTGCAGTTGCTGGCGGGCAGTTGCGGCAGCCACGGGCTGATCGACCTGTCGGAAAAGCTCTACGCGGTCGAGCGCGCGCTGACGCCGCACATGGAGCCGGTCGCGCTGCCCGACCCCGATGCCACCCGCCTGATCCTGCAGACCCTCGACTCGCTCGGCCCGGCCGCGCAGGCGCCCGCCGGCGCCGGCCTCGGCGCCAACCTCGGACCGAGCGCCGACGAGCGCGTCACCCTCGACGGCATCCCGCTGCAGATGACGCCGCCGCCGGAGTTCGTGGCGCGCTTCGCCCGTCCGGTCAACGAGATGCCGGCGGAACCATCGATGCTCGACGCGCGCGTTGACACCGGCGCCGCGACCTTCGAGCCGCCCGAGGCCGCGCCGGAGTCCGCGCCGCCCGCCACCGCGGGCGACGACCCGGTGGCCGAGGCGATTCCGCTGCCGCCGGCGCGGATCGTCGCGGCGGTCGCGCCCGCCACGACCGGCGTCGGCCGCCATGTCTTCCACCTCAGCGATGGCAATCCGCTCGCGACCGAGCTCGACCAGCGCCTCGAGGCCGAGGGCTACCAGCTCGAGATCGTCGAGCGCGCCGACGAGCTCAAGGAGATGCTGCGCGCGCTGGCCGCCAACCTGGTGATCCTCGACGCCGCGTTCCTCGACGAGGTCGAGGCCATCGGCCAGGCCGTGCGCACCGCGCGCGCGCGCACCAGCCAGCGCATCGCGCTGATGGTGATGTCGCCCAGCTCCGACGTCACCGTGCGCCTGCGGGTGATGCGCGCCGGCGCCGATTCCTTCATCCCGCTGCCGGCCGCCGCCAGCGACCTGCGCGCCCGCATCCAGGAACTGGTCGAGGCCGACACCGCCGAGCCCTACCGCGTGATGATCATCGAGGACGACCGCGCGCAGGCGCTGTTCGCGGAGTCGATCCTGCGCAAGGCCGGCATGCATACCATCGCGGTGATGGACCCGCTGTCGGCGCTCGACACCCTGGAGCAGTTCGGGCCGGAGCTGATCCTGATGGACCTCTACATGCCCAACTGCGACGGCATGGAGCTGACCACGCTGATCCGCGAGCGCGAGCGCTTCGCCAACACCCCGATCGTGTTCCTGTCGGGCGAGCACGACACCGACAAGCGCTTCGACGCGCTCTCGGCCGGCGGCGACGATTACCTCGAGAAGCCGATCCGGCCCAAGTACCTGATCTCCGCCGTGACCAACCGGGTGCGGCGCGCGCGCGCGGTCAACCGCCGGGTACAGGCGCACAACCCGCGCGACGCGGCCACCGGCCTGTACGAGCGCAGCCATCTCATCGAGCGCATCGCCGAGACCCTGGCCGGCGACGAGAACGCCACCAACCTCGGTGGCGCCCTGTTCCTGATCATCGACGGCGCGCAGGCGATCCGCGAGCGCATCGGCCTGTCGGCCTTCGACGCCCTGATCGGCCAGGGCGGCGCGCTGCTCGCCGGGCTCATCGGCGGCACCGATTTCGCCGCGCGCTATGGCGACAGCAGCTTCCTCGCCCTGTGCCCGGGCCGCGCCGAGCAGGAACTGGCGCGCTTCGGCGAGGAGATCCGCGCGCGCTTCGACCAGCAGCTGTTCGAGGTCGGGGACAAGTCGCTGGCGCTGGGGGTCAGCATCGGCATCGCCACCTTCGCCCACGGCTGGCCCGATGCCAGCGCCATGCTCAATGCCGCCGAGCGCGCCGCCGCGCAGGCGCGCGGCAGTTCCGAGCGCAAGGTCCGGGTCTATGCCGAGGCCGAGACCGCCGCGGTGCAGAACGAGGCCGACACCCTGCTGGGCTCGATCCGCGACGCCGTGCGCCACGACCGCTTCCAGCTCCTGTTCCAGCCGATCGCCTCGCTGCGCGGCGCGGCGGAGGAACAATTCCACGTCCTGCTGCGCATGCGCGATGCCGGCGGGCGCCTGCTGAGCGCGGCCGAGCTGGTGCCGGTGGCGGAGAAGCACGGCCTCATCAGCGACATCGACCGCTGGGTCCTGGCGCGCTGCGCGATGGTGGTGCAGGAGCGCGACCGCCTCGACCGGCCGGTGCGCCTGTTCGTCAGCCAGTCGGTGGCGTCCTTCGACGACGTCCAGCGCCTGGCGTGGCTGCGGCAGCAGCTCGACGCGCGCCACATCGGGGCCGACCAGCTGGTGCTCGAGTTCCGCTTCGCCGACGTGGTGCCGCGGCTGCGCCAGGCGATCGGCTTCTGCCAGGAGGCGCGCCAGGCCGGGCTGCACATCTGCCTGTCGGGATTCGAGGCCTCGATGGCGGCGTACCAGGTCCTGCAGCACCTGCCGGCCGACTACCTCAAGGTCGGCGGCAAATACGTCGGGGCCCAGGCCGAGCAGCGCGAGGTGCGCGCCGAGCTGCGCCAGATCGTCGCCCATGCGCACGAGCACAAGATGCGCGTGGTCGCGCCGCTGGTGGAGGATGCCAGGACCGCCGCCGGCCTGTGGAGCGCGGGAGTCGACTACATCCAGGGCAACTTCGTCCAGCAGGCCGGCCAGGACCTCGATTTCGAGTTCCGCACCGCATCGTCATGAAGCACCGGCAATCACCACGGGAGCGCCAGTGAACCGGGCATCGAAGGGCAGCGCCCCTGCACGCGCCATGCAACCGCCCGCCCGCGGCGGCGACGGCCCGCCACCGCTGCCGCTGCTGCTGCTGGCGGCGCTGCTGGTGCTGGTCCTGGCGTTGCTGGCGGCCGCCCTGCGCAGCGCCAGCGACGGGCCGTGGCTGCTTGCCTGCCTGCTGATCGGCGCCGGGCTCGGCGGCTACGTCCTGCGCGAACTGTGGTTGGCGCGCGCGACGGCCGCCGCGCCACCGCTGGTGCCGGCCGCGCCGGCGGCACCCGAACCGGGCCGGCCACAACCGGCCACGATCGAGTCGGCGACCGCGCACGTGGAGCTCAAGCGCGAACTCGAGCGGCTCAAGGCGATCGAGCGCCAGCTCACCCAGGCCAAGCACGAGGCCGAGGCGGCGACCATGGCCAAGGGCGAGTTCCTCGCCACCATGAGCCACGAGATCCGCACGCCGCTCAACGGCATCATCCCGCTGCTCGACATCGTGCTGACGGGCCAGCTCGCGCCGGACCAGAAGGACTACGTCCAGACCGCCTACCAGTCGGCGCGGCAGTTGCTGTCGATCGTCGACGACATCCTCGACTACTCCAAGATCGAGGCCAACAAGCTCGAGCTCGAGTCGGTCGGGATCAACATCAAGGAGATCGTCGATTCGGTGACGCGGCTGCTGGCCAAGAACGCCGAGTCCAAGGGACTGCGATTCACGGTCGGGATCGAGCCCAACGTGCGCCTGGCGATGCGCGGCGACCCGGTGCGCCTGCGCCAGGTGCTGACCAACCTGGTGTCGAACGCGATCAAGTTCACCGAGCGCGGCCAGGTCGCGATCGAGGTGCGCAAGCGCGGCGATTCGCGCAGCCACAGCGAATTGCTGTTCTCGGTGCGCGACACCGGGGTCGGCATCAGCAGCGAGGCCCAGGCGCGCTTGTTCAAGCCCTTCGCCCAGGCCGACGCCTCGACCACGCGCATCCATGGCGGCACCGGCCTCGGGCTGGTGATCTGCAAGCGCATCGTCGACCTCATGGGCGGCCAGATCGGGGTCAAGTCGGAAGCCGGCAAGGGCTCGACCTTCTGGTTCAGCGTGCCCCTGCTCAAGGCGGTGGGCGACATGCAGCCGGCGCGCAGCGACCTGCACGGCTCGCGCGCGCTGGTCGTCACCACCGACCAGGCGCTGCTGCGGCGGATCAGCGGCTGGCTCACCACCTGGGGCGTGCAGTTCGCCCAGACCAGCGTCTCGGCCGAGGCCCTGGCCAAGCTGCGCGCCTCGGCCGGGATGGGCGAGGCCTGGTCGTACGACTTCCTGGTGCTGGACTGGGGCGCGATGAAGAACTCCGCGCTCTCGCTGGCCCGCAACGTCATGCGCGAGGGCAGCCTCGAACGCGTGCGCATCCTCGCGATCGGCGGCGACGAGGACGTGCCCAGCGAGGTGCGGGGCGCCACCCGCATGCTGGCGCTGGGACGCCAGGTCGGCGACGTCGAACTGCGCAGCGCGATGCAGCGCCTGCTCGACCAGGAGGCGGGCGATCCGGTACCGGCCGCGGTCGAGACCTTGTTGCCGCCGTCGCTGCCCAGCGACACCCGCGGCGGCGCGCCGGCCGCAATCGCTGCCACCACGGTGTCCCCGCCAGGATCGACCGCTGCGGTCGCGTCGGGCGGGGTCGGGGGCCACGTGCTGCTGGTCGAGGACAATCCGGTCAATCGCCAGGTCGCGCAGCGCCTGCTGGCGCTGGTCGGCGTGAGCCATGACGTGGCCGAGAACGGCAAGCAGGCGCTCGACTGCCTGGCGCAGTCGCGCTACGACGCCGTGCTCATGGATTGCCAGATGCCGATCATGGACGGCTACACCGCCACGCGCTCCTTGCGCCGGCTCGAGGCCGACGGCCAGCGCAAGGGCCATGTGCCGGTGATCGCCATGACCGCCAACGCGATGGCGGGCGACCGCGAGAAGTGCCTGGGCGCCGGCATGGACGACTACATGTCCAAGCCGCTCAACCGCGCGCTGCTCGAGCAGACCCTGCGCAAGTGGATCGCGCCAGGCGCGCCCACGCGGGCCGGGGCGACCACCAGCACGCCCGCCGCCCCGGCGCCCGCGCCCAGGCCGGTGGTCGCGCCTGCGGGCGCCACGACGCCCGCAGCGCCACTCCGGCCGGCCACGGTGCCGCCCGCACCGCCAGTCTCGGCGCCGCCCGTCGCCACGACTCCCGCCGCACCTGCAACCGCCAGCCTGGACCAGCGCGCGCCGGCGGCCTTCGGCACCAGCGGCAACCTCGGCGCGCCGATCGACGCGGGCGTGATCCAGGACCTGCTCGAGGTGATGGGCGACGAATTCACCGACCTGGTGCGGGTGTACCTCGAGGACGCGCCCAAGAGCGTGTCCCAGCTCGAGCGCGCCGCGATGTCGGGCGCCCTCGACGGGCTGGTCGCGCCGGCCCATTCGCTCAAGTCCACCAGCGCCAACCTGGGCGCGCTCAGCCTCTCCGAGATGGCCAAGCGCATCGAGCACGGCGCCCGCAGCGGCGGCCTGCCCGGCGAAGCCGTGCTGCTGGTCGCTGAACTGGGCAACGAGTACCAGCGCGTCGCCGCCGAGTTCCGCCGCCTGCTCGGTGGCGCCGCCTGACCTGCTGTCCCGGGGTGGGGCTTCAGCGACGGACGGGCCCATCGCGCGCAGAGCGCGCTCCTACAGGGCTGGCTTCGTAGGAGCGCGCTCTGCGCGCGATGGGGCTGGCTTCGTAGGAGCGCGCTCTGCGCGCGATGGGCCTGGCCGCACCCGAGCCCGCTCCTGCAGCGCGGCGTCCCGGCCAGCCACGGCGCCGCGGGGCCGCGCTCAGGACTCGATCTTGGTCTGCAGGTAGGGCGTCTCGCCCAGGCGGGCGACCAGGCCGAGCTGGGTCTCGAGCCAGTCGATGTGCTCCTCCTCCGACTCGAGGATGCGCTCGAACAGCTCGCGGCTGACGTAGTCGCCGATCCCCTCGCAGTACGCGATCGCCTGCTTGAGGTCGGGATGCGCGGCCTGCTCGAGCTTGAGGTCGCACTCCAGCACTTCCTTCGGGGTCTCGCCGACCAGGAGCTTGCCGAGCTTCTGCAGGTTGGGCAGGCCATCGAGGAACAGGATGCGCTCGATCAGCGCGTCCGCATGCTTCATCTCGTCGATCGACTCCTTGTACTCGTGCTCCGCCAGCTCCTTGAAGCCCCAGTTGCGGTACATGCGCGAGTGGAGGAAATACTGGTTGATCGCGGTGAGTTCGTTGCAGAGCACCTGGTTGAGGTGCTCGATCACCTTGGGGTCGCCGCGCATCGCCATCTCCTGGTCCAGGGCCGAGCCGCGACTATAGGCGCGAGCGCGTATTCATGGCGAAACGAAAATCGCACGCATCAGGGCCGCGCGCGGCGGCCGCGCCGGACTGCTCAGGCGGCGACGAGGCGCAGCGCGGGGCTTTCGGACCCGGCTTGGTCGAGGATCCGCACCGCGAGCTCGCGGCAACTCCCGCAGCAGGTGCCTACCCCGGTCTCGCAGGCGAGGCGGTCGAGCGTGTCGACGCCACGGTTCGCGGCCTCGCGGATCGCGCGATCGGTGACGCCATGGCAGACGCAGACATACATGGGGCGAGTCGGGAGACCGGACTGGCCGTCATTGCAATGCAAATGCGAATGATTGTCAAGTAGATGCGACAACCACGATTTCGGCCAGGTTCACGCCGAAGCGGGTCTCGGCGATCGGCGCCAGGTGGCGCAGCGCCCGGGCGTAGACCTGGCGCTTGAAGGCCACGACGTGCGCCGCCGGGTACCAGAAGTCGACCCAGCGCCAGCGGTCGAACTCCGGATGCTCGCTCACGTCGAGGCGCACGTCGTCCTCGTTGCCGACCATGCGCAGCAGGAACCAGACCTGCTTCTGGCCGATGCAGGTCGGTCGCTCGCCGTGGCGGACGAAGCGCGACGGCAGGCGGTAGCGCAGCCAGCCCGGGGTGGAGCCCAGGACCTCGACATGTTGCGCGGCGAGGCCGGTTTCCTCCTGCAACTCGCGGAACATCGCCTCGACCGGCGTTTCGTCGCTGCGCATCCCGCCTTGCGGGAACTGCCACCCATCGCGATTGACGCGGCGGGCCCAGAACACCTCGCCGCTGTCGCGCATCAGGATGATGCCCACATTCGGCCGGTAGCCATCGGGATCGATCACGATCGCGGGCCTGAAAAATCGAACTGCATCGATCCTGCCACAGGCCTCGCGCGAGCGGCAAGGAAAGCCCCCGCGGCGCGCGGCGCTTGCTTGACAAGGGCACCCGTGCCCGGAACAATCCCGCCCCCTCGCGTGGCTACGTAGCTCAGCTGGTTAGAGCGCGGCACTCATAATGCTGAGGTCGGTGGTTCGAGCCCACCCGTAGCCACCACGTGTGTCGAGGCGAGCGTGCCGTGCACCGGCCTCGAGCGTCCGGATGTCTGCCCCCACAACCCCTGGCCGCGCAACGCGCGGCCGCCCCCCTTGACTCAAGGGGGGCTCCAGACGCGGGTGCGCGCGCGACGGGTTCGCAGGCGCGGCGGGGTTGCAGGCACGGTGCGCGCTGGCGATCGTGCACACCTCCCAGTCGCGTACACCCCCCAAGCGCGTACACCCCCAGTGGCGTCATTCCCGCGAAAGCGGGAATCCATCTTGCTGCGGCCCGCCTCCCGATGGCGTCATCCCGGCGCAGGCCGGGATCCCATGGCGGCGAGTCCGGCGGGGCAGTGGCGCGGCGACTTGATAGTTTCGCGACGCTTCCCTAGCGTGCCCGCCAATGGACATCTTCAAGGTCTTCACGCTCGAGTCGGCGCATCGGCTGCCGCACGTGCCGGCGGGCCACAAGTGCGCGCGCGTGCATGGGCACTCGTTCCGGGTCGAGATCCACGTCGCCGGGCCGCTCGATCCGGTGCTGGGCTGGGTGATGGACTTCGCCGAGCTCAAGGCCGCGTTCGCGCCGCTGTACGAGCGCCTGGACCACCACTACCTCAACGACATCGAGGGGCTGGAGAACCCGACCAGCGAGCGCCTGGCCGAGTGGATCTGGCAGCGCCTCGCGCCGCGCCTGCCGCTGCTCTCGCGCGTGGTCGTGCACGAGACCTGCACCAGCGGCGCGGACTACCGCGGACCCGCGTGAGCGGGCTGCCGCGCTTGCGCCGGCACGATTGCCACCGCACGATGGTCGCGGGGCAATCGAGGTCCGGAATCCGCCGATGAGACGCGCAATCCTCGCCGCATGCGTAGCCGTCGCCGTACTCGCGGCCGGCCCGGCGCACTCGCGCAAGGTCGAGGGCATCGTGTTCCCCGACTACGTCGAGGTCGCCGACTGGCAGATGCCGCTGCGGCTGTCCGGCGCCGCGCGCGTGGCGCACAACTACCTGCCGATCTACGTGGTCGCGCTCTACGTGGGCCGCGCGCGGGTCGACGCCGGCATGCTCGGCCGCGGCCTGGTGCCGTTCCGCTTCGTGGTGCACTGGCAGGCGTCCGCGACCGGCGACCACGAGGCCTACTGGCGCGAACAGCTCCTGGCGCAGCTCACCGCGCCGGCCGACCGCGAGCGGCTGGGACCGGCGATAAGCAAGCTCGCCGCCGCGCTCGGCGGCGGCACGCACGGCGCGGAGTTGCTGGTGGACTACCACCCCGAACGCGGCATGCGCATCGGCCGCAGCGGGCAGGCCCCGCAGGCCTTCGCGGGCCTGGAGCTGGCGCGCCTGGTCCTGGGGCTCTGGATCGGGCCCGAGATCCGTTCCGACGTGCGCGCCCCGCTGCTGGCCGGGCTCGATCCGAAATCCTGAGGGGAAGCCATACCATTCAAAGGCTTGGCCGTCCCTGCGGCCGGGCCACCCGTGGCCGTTGCGGGTCGATGTTGCACCGCACCAAAAATGCGTCTATGATGCAGCGCAACATCCACCGGCAGAGGGCCACCCCATGTTCGAGCAATTCGATTCCAAGCAGGTCGTTGCGATGACCAAGCGTTTCTCCGACACCGCGTTCAAGGCCCACGGCCTGGCCGTCGGCAGCTTCGAGCGTGCGGTCGAGCTGCAGCTCAAGGCGTTCGAGAACCGCGTCAACGCCACCGTCGAGTTCTTCGCCGAGGCCGCCGATGTCCGTGACATGGACACCGCCCGCGCCCTGTTCCCGAAGTCCGTCGCGCTGGTCAAGGACGGCGCCGAGAAGGCCTATGCCACCTCGCAGGAACTGGTCGGCCTGAGCGTCAAGACCGCCGAGGCGATCGGCACGCTGGTCAAGGGCCAGCTCGAGTCGGCCAACGACAGCGTCACCAAGACGGCCCGCAAGGCCGCCAAGTAAGACTCACGCAGTACCGCGCCGGGGCCCGTTGTTCCCTCCCCTAGCGGTCCCGACGCGTCTTGAAGGGCCGACCCGGAAAATCGGGTCGGCCTTTGTTTTTTGCGCGACCCGGAATTCCCGTCCCGCGGCTCAGGCCGCGGCGACGAACATCCCCACCACGCACGCCATCGCCAGGGCCCACGCCAGGCTGCGCAGCGCGTGCCAGTCGCCGATGTAGAACACGCCGTACAGCAGGCGCAGGCCGATGAAGGCCAGCGCGAGCTGGTCGACGCGCCCTTGCGCCGCGCCGGCCTGCTGCGCGACAAGCACCGCGGCGGCGAAGACCGGAAAGGCCTCGAAGGAGTTCTGGTGCGCCCAGTGCGCGCGCTTGCGCCAGCCGCCGAGACTTTCCTGGAAATCGCGCGGCCGGCGATTGTTGAAGCCCGGCCCGCTGAACTTCGCCACCCCGGTCCACAGGAACGGCAGGAACGCGGCGACCAGCACGCACCAGTTGGCAATCGTCATCACGAGGCTCCGCGTCGATGCCGCGCCCGGTCGGGACGGCCGTCGGCGATTCTGTGCGAAACTCGCCCGCGCATCCATCGGCGGCGCGTCATGCCCGAGCTCATGGTCGAATCCGGTCCCTATGCCGGCCGCGCCTTCAGCGTCGAGGGCGCGGTGGTGATCGGCCGTGGCGAGCACGTGGCCGTGCACATCGACGACGTGACCATCTCGCGCGAGCATGCCGCGATCCGCCCGGGCGCCGACGGCGGCTGGGAGCTCGTCGACCTCGGCAGCGCCAATGGCACCCTGCTCAACGACGGGCGCCTGGGCGCCGCCGCGCACCTGCGCGAGGGCGACCGCATCCAGCTCGGCCAGGTCACCTTCCGCTTCGGGCCGGCCGGCGCCGCGGCGCTGGCGGCGGCAACGCCATTGCCGGCCGAGGGTCCGGGCGCGCGCGTGTTCCAGGACCTGCTCTCGCGGCAGAAGCTGTTCTGCCAGCTCGGCGCGCTCGCCGGCGCGCGGCAGGATCGAACAGCGCGCGCGCAGGCCTGCCTCGAGACCATCCTGCAGTCGCACCAGGGCGTCGACCGCGCCGTGCTCTACCTCGCGCCCGCGGTCGAAGGCCCGCTCGAAGCGATCGCCGCGCGCCAGCGCGACGGGTCGCAGCCCGATGCGGCGGCGCTCGCGCCGATCGCGCGCGATGCGCTGGCGCAGGCGGCGGGCCTCCTGCTCACCTCCGCCAGCGAGCGCGAGGCGCTGGCCACGCGCCTCGCGCTGGTCCCGCCGGATGGCGCGATCGCCGCCCTGCCGATCCGGCATGCGGGGGAACTGGTGGGCGTGCTCTACCTCGACAGCGTGGCCGACAGCGATGCATTGCGGCGCTCCGATCGCGAGCACCTGCTGGGCGTGGCCGGGATCGTGGGCTGCCTGCTGGCGATCCCGTAGCGATCCGGTAGCGATCCCGCGCGGGGCGATCCGCGGGTCCTGTCGCGACGCCGCCTCCCGGCGTCGAACCGGATCGGATCGCGGCGGGTCAGTCGCCCACGGGCGGCAACGGCGTGGACGCGAAGACGCCGACCTCGGTCAGGCCCACGCCCATCACGATGTCGTTGCAGCCGGGACGCGCCGTGCCCGTCACGCACTGCG
>JAGOEZ010000034.1:11965-18215 GCA_017997455.1 Lysobacterales bacterium
CGGATCGCGGCGGGTCAGTCGCCCACGGGCGGCAACGGCGTGGACGCGAAGACGCCGACCTCGGTCAGGCCCACGCCCATCACGATGTCGTTGCAGCCGGGACGCGCCGTGCCCGTCACGCACTGCGCCGCGGCGGTCGGCACGGTTTCGACCAGCGCCGCGGCCAGCACCACGCCCCAGTCGGAGGGATCGGGCGACAGCGCCGCCATCGCCGCGACGTTGCGCCGCGCCTCGTCGATCATCAGCGCCATTTGCGCGCGGCTGACGTGGACGCGGAAGAATCCCCAGTCGCGCCAGGTCTGATGGCGATAGGCCGTCGTGCGCGAGTACGGCGAACGGCTGAGGTAACGCAGCGGCCGGCCGTCGCGGTCGGCGTCGAGCAGGGGGCTGGAAAAGAACGCGGTGTAGGTGTCGTTGCCGCGCGCCTCGGTCGTAGGCGCGCGGGGATCGGCCGCATCGCGCGAGTCGTACAGCGCGATCACGTGCGCGAAGGCAGGCACGCCGTTGGAACCGGTCGCCGCCGGGCAGACCGGGGCGTCGGGGAACTGGGCCGGGCAGCGCAGCGGCTGCATGTAGTACACGAACACGATCTGGCCCACCGCGGAGGCCTCGGACCAATGCACGAAGGGCAGGCGCAGGTGGCCCTGCACCACCAGGTCCTCGCCGGGCTGGCGGTAGACCGGCACGGGATAGGCGCGCTTCATCCCGTAACTGGCCTGCGGGCCGCCGCCGCGCACCGGCTGGGTGTGCGAGAACCAGTAGGTGTTGATCAGCACGCCGACCTCGGCGCAGTTGGCCTGCACCGCGGAGGTCGCAGTCGGCAGGCCGCTGTCGTAGTAGCCGCGCTGGAAGCCCGGGCCGAGGCCGGGCACGCCGGTCAGGGCGCCGACGTCCCAACCCACCGCGCGACCGATCGCGCCGGCGGCCTCGGCGGTGCCGGGGTCGCCCCAGTAGGACACCCGCAGGTGCGCGCGATCCAGCGGCACGTCGATGGCCGGGTCGTCGATGCGCAGCAGCGTGCCGCTGTACGGCGTCACGCACTCGCCGGCGGTGCCGAACAGGGGCTCGTAGTGGCGCTGGCGCAGGTCCTGCGCGGTGGCCGGCAGCGCGACCAGGCCCAGCAACAGGGCCGCGCCCGCGTGGATCCTCGCGATCTTCGCCATGGACTGGACTCGCTCGATCGCCTTGGGCATCGACCCGGCGTTCAGCCGCGCACGGCGGCGAAGCGGCGCGCATCGTCATGCCAGCGCGGCGTCGCCCGGATGCGCGGCAGGACCTGCTCGGGCGTGTCGACCAGCGACCACATGTCGCCATGCTCGGCGTTCATGAAGCGCTCGCCGATCACCTGTTCCATGAAGCGCTGCAGGGGCGCGTAGAAGTCCTTCGTGTTGAGCAGCACGATCGGGTTGAAGTACAGCGCCAGGCGCTTGAGCGTGATCGCCTCGAACAGTTCCTCCAGCGTGCCGCAGCCGCCCGGCAGCGCGACCACCGCGTCGGAACCGGTCAGCAGCCGGTGCTTGCGCTCGCGCATGTCCTCGACCACTTCGAGGTTGGCGATGCCCGGATGCTGCCACTCCACCTCGGTCATGAAGCGCGGAATGATGCCGATGACATGGCCGCCCGCGTCCAGCGCGCCATCGGCCACGGCGCCCATGAGGCCCGTGCCGCCGCCGCCGTAGACGATGGTGGCGCCAGCCTCCGCGAGCAGGAATCCGAGGCGCCTTGCAGCCGACTGGTAGACGGCGTCGCAATGGGCGCTGGAAGCGGCGTAGACGCAGATGCGCATGGCGCGGGCATGGCCTTCGGGGAAGGGATGCAAGCCTAGTGGACCGGCATGTCCATTTCGAGCGTGGCGCCCCGGGTCACGGGGTTCGACTGTCGGCGGCTGGCAGTTCTGCCACCACCCGCAGGCCCGGCGTCGCATCCTCCAGCCGGATCGTGCCGCGGTGGTGCTCGACCACGGCCTTGACCAGCGCGAGTCCCAGTCCGCTGCCCGGCGCATGGCGGCTGCGCTCGACCCGGTAGAAGCGGTCGAAGACGCGCTCGCGCTCCGCCGCCGGCACGCCCGGGCCGCGATCGGAGACCAGCAGCCGGGATTTGCCGGCCAGGCACTGCGTCCGCACCTGCACGCTGCTGCCTGGCGGCGCGAACTTGAGCGCGTTGTCGAGCAGGTTGGCCACCATCTGGAACAGCAGGTCGCGATCGCCGGCCACGGTGGCCGGATTGAGCTCAGCCTCGAAGGCGATGCCCGCCTCCTCGCCCGGGGCGCGATAGAGGTCCAGCGCATCCTCGACCACGCCCGCGAGATCGACGCTGGCTGCAGGCGCTCCCGCGCCGCCGGCTTCGAGCCGGGCGATGCGCAGCAGCGCGGCGAAGGTCGCCAGCATCTGGTCCGCGTCGGCCACGCAGGCCTGGACCTCGGCTTGCGCCGGCGCGTCGTCGGGCAAGGCTTCGCGCAGGGCCTCGAGCCGGTTGCGCACCCGCGTAAGCGGCAGGCGCATGTCGTGCGCAAGGCTGTCGCCGACGTGGCGCACGCCGTCCATGAGGGCCTGGATCCGCGCCAGCATGGCGTTGAGTTCCTCCGCCAGCCGATCGAACTCGTCGGCAGAGCCGTCGCGCGGCACGCGCTGGCTGAGGTCGCCTTCACGGATGCGGCGCGCGGTGAGGTTCACGCGCTCGATGCGGCGCGCCACCGCGCGCGTGAACACGATGCCGCCAATCCCGCCGAGCGCGACCGCGCCGAGCAGGGCCCAGGCGAAGGCGCGGCGGATCAGGCGCTCGGTGCGCGCCAGCTTGAGGAACTCGCGCCCGACCAGGAGGCGGAAGCCGCCGCCGAGCAAGAACACCCGCGCGCGCACCGGCACCGCGCCCAGCGGCTCGCGCACGCGCGCGAAGTCGATCCAGTCGTCGCGCACCTCGGCGCCGACCGGCCATTGCGCGAGGTTGCCGGCGATCGGCAGCAGGCGCGGGTCGGTGAGCAGGTACACCGCCTCGGGATCGCCGCGCTCGCCGGAACGCTCGCGCAGCACGCCGACCAGCCCGCTCAGGCCGCGCGCGCGGTACTGCTCGGCCAGGCCCTGCACTTCGGCCGCGATCACGTCCTCGGACTGCTGTTCGAGGTAGGCGGTGACCGACCAGTACAGCCACGCCAGCAGCAATGCCGCCGAGAGCGCGAACAGCAGCAGGTAGGCGACGGTGAAGCGCAGCACGGTGCTGCGCAGCAGGCCACGGCCTTCGGGCGCCGCGGCAGTCACCGGCACCCTCCCTGCAGGAGCGGCTTCTGCGGCTGCCAGGCCCATCGCGCGCAGAGCGCGCTCCTACAGAGCCGGCCTTGTAGGAGCGCGCTCTGCGCGCGATGGGCCCGTCCGCGCTCGAAGACGCCGCGACATGCGCGGTTGCGCGGCTCAACCCGCATCGTCGGCCAGCCGGTAGCCCGCGCCACGCACGGTATGGATGAGCGGGCGCGGATGCCCCTTGTCGAGCTTGGCGCGCAGGCGGCTCACGTGCACGTCGATGACGTTGGTCTGCGGATCGAAGTGGTAGTCCCACACCGCCTCGAGCAGCATGGTCCGGGTCACGACCTGGCCGGCGTGGCGCATCAGGTATTCGAGCAGGCGGAACTCGCGCGGCTGCAGCTCGATGGCGTGGCCGGCACGGCGCACCGAGCGCGCGAGCAGGTCCAGTTCGAGGTCGGCGACGCGCAGCACGGTTTCGGGCGCGGCGCCGGCGCGCGGGCGTCGCGCCAGGACCTCGATCCGCGCCAGCAACTCGACGAAGGCGAAGGGCTTGGTGAGGTAATCGTCGCCGCCGGCGCGCAGCCCCTGCACACGGTCGTCGACGTCGCCCAGCGCCGACAGCAGCAGCACCGGCACCGCGCTGCCCGAGGCGCGCAGGGTGCGCAGCACGGTCAACCCGTCGACCTGCGGCAACATGCGGTCGAGCACCAGCGCGTCGTAGGCCTCGGTGGTGGCGAGGAACAGGCCGTCCTTGCCGTTGTCCGCGAGGTCGACCACGTGCCCGGCCTCGCGCAGGCCCTTGGCGACGAATCCGGCCACGTTGGCGTCGTCCTCGATGACCAGGATGCGCATGGATCATGTCCCTCCGTGCGCCTTGATAGCGGCGCGGGCGCGCCGTGGCAATGGCCGCCCGCCCGCATTACGGATCGGTAATGCAGCCGCAAGGCCCGGCCCAGCCGGCAATGGCCATGCTGCATGCCATCGCGGAATGCTCCGCCTGACCACGGAACGACGATCCATGAGCTCGAACCTGTCCTCCCGCACCTTCCGTCCGGCCCTGCGCGTGGCCGCGCTGGCCGGCGCCATCGGCCTGGTCCTGGGCGCGACCCAGTTCGCCACCAGCGACACCCAGGCCGCGAATCCGCCGGCCGCGGTGGCGTCCGCGCCCGCCACGACCGCGCGCGGCGGCGCGCCGCACTTCGCCGACCTGATCGAGCAGGTGCAGCCGGCGGTGGTCAACATCGCCACCACGCGCAAGGCCAAGGCGGCACCGGCCGGCATGAGCATGAACGGCCGCCCGGCCAACCCGAACGATCCGCAGATGCGCGAGTTCCTCGAGCGCTTCTTCGGCGGGCAGATGCCCGGCGGCGGCGAAGGCCCGGCGCGCGAGGTGCACGCGGCCGGTTCGGGCTTCGTGGTCGACGCGCAGGGTTACATCGTCACCAACAACCACGTGATCGACGAGGCCGACGAGATCATGGTCACGTTCCATGACGGCACCCGCCTCGAGGCCAAGCTCGCCGGTCGCGACCCCAAGACCGACCTCGCCCTGCTCAAGGTCGAGCCGAAGCAGCCGCTGGCGGCGGTCGCGTTCGGCGACTCCGACCGCACCCGCGTCGGCGACTGGGTCATCGCGATCGGCAATCCCTTCGGCCTCGGCGGCACCGCCACCGCCGGCATCATCTCGGCGCGCGGTCGCGACATCCAGTCGGGCCCCTACGACGACTACCTGCAGATCGACGCGCCGATCAACCAGGGCAACTCCGGCGGCCCGATCTTCGACGAGGGCGGGCGCGTGATCGGCGTCAACACCATGATCTATTCGCCCAACGGCGGCAGCGTCGGCATCGGCTTCGCGATCCCGGCGAGCACCGTGGCGCACGTGATCGGCGAGCTGCGCGAGGACGGCAACGTCGACCGCGGCTGGCTCGGCGTGCAGATCCAGGGACTCAACGAGGACATGGCCGCCGGCCTCGGCCTCGAGGACACCCACGGCGCACTGATCGCGGACGTGATCGCGGGCAGTCCGGCCGAGAAGGCCGGCCTCAAGCCCGGTGACGTGGTGCGCAGCTACGACGGCAAGCCGGTCAAGGAAGCACGCGAGCTCAGCCGCATGGTCGCCGGCACGAGCGATGGCAGTCGCGCCGGGCTCGAAGTGTTGCGCGATGGCAAGTCGCTGGACCTGACGGTGCGGATCGCCAAGCTCGACGAGGGCGACGAGACCCGGCTCGCGGGCACCGATGCCGGCAACAGCGGCAGCGACCTCGGCCTGCAGCTGGCCCCGGCCGCCGCGCAGGGCGCCGAGGGCGAAGGCGCGCTGGTCATGGGCGTGCGCCCGGGCTCGGCCGCGGCCGAGCTTGGCCTCGCCGAAGGCGACATCATCCGCCAGGTCGGCGCCGCGCCGGTGAAGTCGCCGGCCGACGTCAGCCAGGCGGTGAAGCAGGCCCGCGCGGCCGACCGCAAGTCGGTGCTGCTGCTGGTCGAACGCGACGGCCGCCGCAGCTTCGTGCCGCTCGCGCTGTCCTGAGTCACATCACCGGAGGCGGCGCCGCGCGGGAAGCCGTCGCGGCGCCGCCTTCGTCAACCGTTCGTGCGATTGGACGTCGATCCAGTTTCGACGGCGTCCGCTGCTGCCAGGCCTATCGCGCGCAGAGCGCGCTCCTACAACGCGGGCTCTGTAGGAGCGCGCTCTGCGCGCGATAGGCCTGGCAGCGGCTGAAGCCGCTCCCGCAGGGCGAGCCGCCCGCGACTCGACGGCTCAGGGCTTCTTCGTCGGGCGCTTCCAGCCCTGGATCGTGGATTGCGGCGCACGCGTGAGGGTGAGCTCCCCCGCCGGCGCATTCTTGTTGATCGTGCTGCCGGCGCCGATGGTGGCGTCCTTGCCGACCGTGACCGGCGCCACCAGCGCCGTATTGGATCCGATGAAGGCACCGTCCTCGATCCGGGTCGTGAACTTGTTCACGCCGTCGTAGTTGCAGGTGATGGTGCCCGCGCCGACATTGACTCCGCTGCCG
>JAGOEZ010000034.1:18315-20531 GCA_017997455.1 Lysobacterales bacterium
CGTGACCGGCGCCACCAGCGCCGTATTGGATCCGATGAAGGCACCGTCCTCGATCCGGGTCGTGAACTTGTTCACGCCGTCGTAGTTGCAGGTGATGGTGCCCGCGCCGACATTGACTCCGCTGCCGATCTCGGTGTCGCCGAGGTAGCTGAGGTGGTTGGCCTTGGAGCCACGCCCGAGGCGCGCCTTCTTGGTCTCGACGAAATTGCCGATGTGCACGCCCTCTGCCAGCTCGGTGCCGGGACGCAGGCGCGCGTAGGGACCGATCAGCGCCGCACCCGTGGTGGTGACGCCGTCGAGGTCGCAGTGCGCATGCACCCGCGTGCCGGCCGCCAGCACCACGTCGCGCAGGCGGCAGAACGGGCCGATGGTCACGCCATCGCCCAGCACCACGCGCCCCTCCAGCACGACGTCGACGTCGAGCGCGACGTCGCGCCCGGCCTCGACCGTGCCGCGCTGGTCGTAACGCAAAGGATCGGCCAGGCGCACGCCGGCGAGGGCCAGCGCGCGCGCATGCCGCTGCTGCAGGCGGCGTTCCAGCTGGGCCAGTTGCCAGGGATCGTTGGCGCCGTCGGCCTCGCCCGCCTCGCCGCAGCGCGCGCACGCCGCCGGGCGGCCCTCGGCGGCCGCCAGCGCATACACGTCGGTGAGATAGTACTCGCCCTGCGAATTGCGGTTGCCGACCTGCGCCAGCCAGCGCTTGAGGTCCGCGGCGGGTGCGGCGAGCACGCCGGTGTTGACCACGCGGATCGCGCGCTGCGCGTCGCTGGCATCCTTGTGCTCCACGATCGCCGCGACGCGACCGGCGCCGTCGAGGATCACGCGGCCATAGCCGGCCGGATCGGCCAGCTCGTCGGCGAGCAGCGCCAGGCCCGGCTCGGCCAGCAGCGCGCGCAGGCTGGCCACGGTGATCAGCGGCACGTCGCCATACAGCACCAGGACCTGCGCCGCGTCCGGCACTGCCGGCAGCGCCTGCAGCACCGCGTGGCCGGTGCCCAGCTGTTGCGCCTGGTGCGCCCAGGCCAGGCCGGCCCCGGCGAAGGCGGCGCGCACGGCGTCGCCGCCATGGCCGTGCACGACATGGACTTGCGCGGCGCCCAGTTCGTGCGCGACGTCGATCACGTGCGCCAGCATCGGCCGGCCGGCGAGCGGCATCAGCACCTTCGGCAGGGCGGACTTCATCCGCTTGCCCTCGCCGGCGGCGAGCACGATCACATGCAGGGGACTGGCCATGGCGGAATTCTATCCGGGTTGCGGCGCGGGGTCGTGGCGCCGGTGTGGCGTGGCCGCGGCGCCCGATCTAGGCTAGCGCCGGGAACCACGGAGGACGACGCGATGGCCAGGATCACCGAGCGTGCGGAGCGGTTCGCCAAGCCCTACCGCATCGACCGCGGCAAGGGCTTCCGCCTGCGCGACCACGACCCGGGCGACATCGGCATCTTCGCCGGCGACGATGGCGCGGGCGCCAGCGACAAGCAGCGCGCGCAGGCCGCGCTGCGCGAGGGTGTGACCCACCTCGCCGAGATGCAGGAGCGGCTCTATGCCCAGAACGAGCACTCGCTGCTGCTGGTGTTCCAGGCCATGGATGCCGCCGGCAAGGACGGCACCATCAAGCACGTCATGAGCGGGATCAACCCGCAGGGCTGCCAGGTGCACGCCTTCAAGGCGCCCTCGCCCGAGGAGCTGGACCACGACTTCCTGTGGCGCTGCTCCACCCGCCTGCCGGAACGCGGGCGCATCGGCATCTTCAACCGCTCGTACTACGAGGAAGTGCTGGTGGTGCGCGTGCATCCCTCGTTCCTCGACGCGCAGCGCCTGCCCGCGCGGCCGCCGCTGGCGAAGTTGTGGCAGCAGCGCTACGAGGACATCAGCGCCTACGAGCGCTACCTCGGCCGCAACGGCACCGTGATCCGCAAGTTCTTCCTCAATGTGTCGAAGGCCGAGCAGAAGAAGCGCTTCCTCGAGCGCCTCGACGATCCGGCCAAGCACTGGAAGTTCGCCGAGGGCGACGTCGCCGAGCGCGCGCACTGGAACGCGTACATGAAGGCCTACGAGGACATGATCCGCGCCACCGCCACGCCCGAGGCGCCGTGGTACGTGGTGCCCGCCGACAACAAGTGGTACACGCGCCTGGTGGTGGCGGCCGCGATCTACGACGCGCTCGACGACATGGGCCTCAAGTACCCCAAGGTCGACGCGGCCCGGCGCAAGCACCT
>JAGOEZ010000177.1 GCA_017997455.1 Lysobacterales bacterium
GCCTACGGCGACCCGGCAGACGGGCACGCGCGCGCCCTGCTGGCGCGCGCGTTTGCCGGGCGCGAGGTCGTGCCGGTACCCTGCCGGCCCCTGATCGAACAGAACGGCAGCCTGCATTGCGTGACCATGCAGTTGCCGCGTGGAGTGCTGCATGCCGGGACTGCTTGAAGTCGCGCTGTTGCAGGCGCGCGACCACGGGACGCGCGAGGACAACCTCGCCGCCATCGAGACCGGCGTAGCCGCAGCCGCGGCCGACGGCGCGCGCCTGGTGCTGCTGCAGGAACTGCACAACGGCGCCTATTTCTGCCAGCACGAGAACGTGGCCGAGTTCGACCGCGCCGAGCCGATCCCCGGCCCGAGCACGGAACGGCTGGGCGCACTCGCGCGCCGTCATGGGGTGGTGCTGGTCGGCTCACTGTTCGAACGGCGCGCCGCCGGCATCTACCACAACACCGCCGTGGTGTTCGAAGCCGACGGCAGCCTGCTCGGCCGCTATCGCAAGATGCACATCCCGGACGATCCGGGTTTCCTCGAGAAGTTCTATTTCACCCCGGGCGACCTCGGCTTCGCGCCGATCGCGACCTCGGTCGGCAAGCTCGGCGTGCTGGTGTGCTGGGACCAGTGGTATCCGGAAGCCGCGCGGCTGATGGCGCTGGCCGGCGCGGAGCTGCTGCTCTACCCCACCGCGATCGGCTGGGACCCGGCCGACGATGCGGCCGAGAAATCGCGCCAGCGCGAGGCCTGGATCACCGTCCAGCGCGGCCACGCCATCGCCAACGGCTTGCCGGTGCTGGCCTGCAACCGGACCGGGCTCGAACCCAGTCCGGAGCATGCCGGTCGCGGCATCCGGTTCTGGGGCTCGAGTTTCGTCGCCGGGCCACAGGGCGAGTTGGTCGCGCAGGCGGGTACCGACCAGCCGCAGCTGCTGCGCGCGCAGGTCGACCTCGCGCGCAGCGAGTCGGTGCGCCGCATCTGGCCCTTCCTGCGCGACCGCCGCATCGACGCCTACGACGACCTGCTCAAGCGCTATCGCGACTGAGCCGGGGCTGCATCGGCCGCCAGGACCGCTATCCTGCGCGTGACGCGCGACGCGGCTGAATTGCCACCAAACCTCGAGTTCCCCCCCGTGACCGAAACTCCCGCGACGCCCGGCACTGCCGAGCCGATCCGCCGCATCCGGCGCGACAACACCGAATTCGTGCTGCTCGGCACCGCGCATGTCTCGCGCGCCAGCGCCGAGGCGGTGGTCGACATGCTGGCGGCCGAGTACTACGACGCGGTCGCGGTCGAGCTGTGCCCGCACCGCGAACAGGCGCTGCGGCGCCCGGAGCTGGTGCGCGAACTCGACCTGTTCCGGGTCCTGCGCGAGGGCCGCGCCGGCGTGGTCGCCGCGGGCCTCGCCCTGGGCGCGTACCAGCGCCGCCTCGCCGAACAGTTCGGCATCGAGCCGGGCGCCGAGATGCGCGCCGGGCTCGATGGCGCCGACGCGCGCGGCATCCCGTGCTGGCTGGTCGACCGCGACGTGGGCCTGACCCTGCGCCGGGCGCGCGCGGCGGTCGGCTTCTGGGAACGGGCCAAGCTCAGCGCCGGGCTGGTGGCAGGCCTGCTCGACGACACCGAAGTCGCCGAGGGCGAGATCGAGCGCCTCAAGCAGGGCGACCTGCTCGAAAGCACCTTCACCGAATTCGCGCGCAGCTCGCCGCCGCTGTACGAGGCCCTGATCGCCGAACGCGATCGCTACATGGCCGCCGCGCTGCGCCAGCATGCCGCGGAGTGGGCCGGGGGACGCGTGCTGGTGGTGGTCGGCGCCGGCCACCTCGAGGGCATCGCGCGCGAACTCGCCAGCGAGCAGGCCGCGCCGGATGCCGTGCTCGCGCCATTGCGGCGCGAACCACCGCCCTCGCACTTCGCGCGCTGGTTCGGCATCTTCCTCGTGGTTTTCGTGCTCGGCGGCTTTGCCTGGGCCTTCACCCGCGGCAGCGCGATGGGCTTCGACGTGGTCGCGATCTGGGTGCTGACCACCGGCATCCTCGGCGCCATCGGCGCGGCCGTGGCCGGCGCGCACCCGGCCAGCATCGCCAGCGCGTTCATCGCCTCGCCGCTCACGCCGCTGCATCCGGCCCTGGCTTCGGGCATGGTCAGCGGCGCGGTGGAACTGTGGGCGCGCAAGCCCCGCGTCGGCGACTTCCAGCGCCTGCGCGACGACGTCACCAGCCTGCGCGGCTGGTGGCGGAATCGGGTCGCGCGCGTGTTCCTGGTCTTCTTCCTCACCAGCCTCGGCACCGCGATCGGGGTCTGGGTCGCCGGCTTCCGCATGGCGGCGAAGCTGGCGGGCTGAAGCCCCGATGCGCGGCTAGCCGCTCGTGGCAGGCGCCGGCTCCGCGTCCGCCGTGCCACGGGCGCGGCGGAACATGTCGCGGGTGCGCAGGCGCCAGTCGTCGAGCAGCGAGTAGATCGTCGGCAGCGCCAGCAAGGTGATCACGGTCGAGAAGATCAGGCCGCCCACGATGGCGCGCGCCATCGGGTAGTACGGCGGGCCGTCGCCGCCGATCTGGGTGCTGCCCAGGCACAGCGGCGCCATGCCCATGATCGTGGTGCCCATGGTCATGAGGATCGGGCGCAGGCGGTCGCGGCTGCCTTGCACCAGGGCCTGGGTGCGCGCGATCCCGGCGTGCCGCAACTGGTTTATGTGCTCCACCATCACGATGCCGTTGTTCACGACCACGCCCATCAGGATCAGGATCCCGATCGAGGCCATGATCGAGAAGGTCGTGCCGGTGAGCCAGAAGAACCAGTAGACGCCGAAGATCGAGAACACGATCGTGGTCAGGATCGCGAGCGGGAACAGCAGCGACTCGAAGATCGCCGCCATCACCACGTAGATCATCACCAGGGCGATCAGGGTGTTGAAGGCCATCTGCGCGCCGGCTTCATCCTCGTCCTCGAAGCCGCCGCCGAAGCTCCAGCGATAACCCGCCGGCAGCGACACCGACTTGAGCGCCGCCTCGATCCGGGTGCGCGCATCCTCCTGGGTCGTCCCGTCGGCCAGGTTGATCCGCACCGCGAGCGCGGTCTGGCGATTCTCGCGGTCGATCGAGGAGTCGCCATCCACCACCTTGACGTTGACCAGCGACATCAGCGGCACGAGCTCGCCATCCGCGCGGCGCAGCTTGTAGTCGCGCAAGTCCTCGACGCTCGCCGTATCGGAGTCTTGGAAGCGCAGCCAGACCGGGACCTCGTCCTCGCCGGCGCGGAACTCCTTGAGCGGAGCGCCGCGCAGCGCGATCGAGACGAAGGTGGCGACGTCCTGGGTCGAGAAGCCGTACTGGCCCGCGCGCTCGCGGTCCACCCGTACCGCGATTTCCCGGGTGTTCGCGCTGTCGTCCATGCGCACGTCGCGCAGTCCATCGACCCGGCGCAGGATCGGCACGATGGTCTCGGAGATGCGCCGCAACTCGGTCGCCGAGTCGCCGATCAGCGACACGCGCAGGCCCTCGCCGCCACCGCGGCGCTGCTCGCCGAAGTTCATGGTGCCGATCGCGAACTTGGGCAGGCCCTCGCGGATCTTCTCCATGATCTCGGTGGTCGAGAGCTGGACGTCGTCCTCGGTCAGCATCAGGCGGAAGCCGCCGCCGAAGGTCTCGGTCATCCACACGTAGACCGACTGCAGCTCGAGCTCTTCCCTGCGCTCGTAGAGCCAGCGCTCGAGCGGCTCGACCGCGCGCTCCATCTCGTCGAGCGTGTAGACGCCGTTGAGTTCGAACTGCAGCTCCAGGCGCCGGGTCTGTCCCGACGGGAACATGTCGGTCTTGACCTGCGAGGCCGGCACGAAGCTGACCAGCAACAGCGCCAGCGTCGCCAACATGGTCTTGCCGCGATTCGCCAGGGTCCAGCCCAGCACGCGCGCGTAGCGGTCCTTGAGCCGGGTCACCGCGCTCTCGCGCTGCACGAAGGCCGGCGAAGCGATGCGCGAGGAGAGCAGCGGGATCAGGCTCACCGCGACCAGCCACGAAGCCAGCAGCGAGATCGTGATGGTGATGGCGACGTGCGAGAGGAAGATCGAGATCTGGTTCGGTTCGCCGAAGATGTTGGGCAGGAACACGATGCAGTGGCAGATGGTTCCGGCCGAGAGCGCGATCGCCACGTTGCGCACGCCCAGGATCGAGGCCTTGACCGGGTCGCCCGGGTGCTTCTCCCGTTGCTGCTGGATGCTCTCGACCGCGACCACGGCGTTGTCGACCACCATGCCGACGCCGAGCAGCAGGCCCATCATCGACAGGACGTTGAGCGACAGGCCGAAGAAGTACATCACCCCGAGGGTGATCACGAAGCACACCGGCACCGCCGACGAGATCATCAGGGTCGAGGGCCAGTGGCGCAGGAAGAAGAACAACACCACGATCGAAAGCACGGTGCCGATGAAGCCGGCCTCGGCCAGCGCCTTGAGCGAGCTGACCACGCCCTCGGCCTGGTGGTCGAGCAGGTAGATCTCGATCCCGCCCAGCGCCGGGTCCTCCTGGATGCGCTCGATCTCGGCATAGGCGCCGCGCCCCGCGTCGACCAGGTTGGCGTTGCGCTCCTTGTAGATGTCGATGCCCACCGCCGGCTTGAAGTCGAGGCGCCGGCGCACCTGGACCTCGCCCGGCTGCAGGGTGACGGTGGCGATGTCGGACAGGCGCAGGCCGTTGGCATCGATCACCAGGTCGCGGATCTCGTCGATCGACTTGAACTCGCCGACCGGTTGCACGCGGAAGCGCCGGGCACCGTCGTCGATGCGCCCGGCGGAGACCGAGAAGTTCATCTGCCCGAGGGTCTGCGCCAGTTCGCCGAGGTTCACGCCGTGCGCGGTGACGCGATCGGCGTTGAGCTCGATCTCGAGCTCCGGCGGGGCGATGCCGTTGATCTCGGCCCGGGCGATGCCGGGCACGCGCTCGATCCGGCGCTTGATGCGCTTGTCGATGACGTCGTACTGGCGGCCGAGGTCCTGCTCGCTGGCCAGGCGCACCGCGAGGATGGGCTGGTCCGCGGTGGAGAATTTCTGGACGAAGAAGCGCTGCAGGTCGCTGGGCAGGTCGGCGCGGACCGCGTCGATCCGGTCGCGCACCTCGGAGGCCTTGATGGCGACCTGTTCGCCCCAGTCGAACTGCATGAATATCTGGGCCGCGTCGGGACGCGAGCTCGAGTTCATGCGGCGGATGCCGGGGATCGTCGACAGCGCCTCCTCGACCGGCCGCGTGATCGTGCGCTCGATCTCGGCCGGGGTCGAGCCCGGGTACGGGATGTTGACGAACACGAACGGCGCGTCGACCGCAGGGAAGTACTCCAGCTGCAGGCGCACGGCAGCGATCGCGCCGATCACCATCAGCGAGATGAAGAACATGATGGTGCTGACCGGGCGCTTCAGCGACAGTTCGGCGATCGACATGCGGGCTCTCCGGTCGGCGCG
>JAGOEZ010000178.1 GCA_017997455.1 Lysobacterales bacterium
AATGCGCCTGCAGCAGGTCCACGACCTGCTTGCCGTCGAGGTGGCCGGGCGCGAGTCCGGCGTAGCGCACCAGCAAGGGCTCGACCTGCGCGCGCAGCCACTCGACGTAGCGCGGCAACTGCTCGACCAGGTGCGCGACCTGGCGCACCAGCATCGGCACCAGCAGCAGCAGGACCAGGGCCACCAGCAGCGTCATCGCGGCGAACACCACGACGACGCCCATGGTGCGCGACAGGCCCCAGCGCTCCAGCCGGTCGACCATGGGGTCGCCGAGGTAGGCGAACAGTGCGGCGACGGCAAAGGGCGTGAGCACCGGCGCCAGTACATACAACGCGGCACCGAGCAGGAGCAGCAGCGCCACGCCTTGCCATTGGCGGGATTCGAGGATCATGCCGGCGACTTCCTGCGGTCGGCGAGCGTCGCGCCAATCGGCAGTAGTGCGGCGCCCGGCCATGGGCGGGTTTCGAGGATCATGCGGGCGACTTCCTGCGGTCGGCGAGCGCGCGTCGGGTCTTGCCGCTCCACGTGTAAACGTAGTGCGCGCCGCTGGCGGCGGTGGTGATCGCGGTGGCGGCCATCAGGCCCTGGAGCAATGCCTCCGGCACCGCCACGGCCGCGAGTCCGTCGACCAGCAGCGCGAGCACCAGCAGGATCTGCAGCAGGGTCGTGAGCTTGGAGATCGCGCTGGGTCGCGCCTCCAGCGGTCCGATGAGATTGTGGTACGCGACCGCGCCCAGCACGATCACCACGTCGCGCCCGATCACCAGCCACACCAGCCACGCCGGCACCTCGCCGACCAGCCCCAGCGACAGGAAGCAGGCCAGCAGCATGAGCTTGTCGGCCATCGGATCGATCAGGCCGCCGAGCCGGCTCTGCCAGCCCATGCGCTTGGCCAGCAGGCCGTCGACGGCGTCGCTGAGTCCCGCCGCGAGCGCGAGCGCGAGCGCGGCGCCGCGATCGCCTTCGAGGATCAGCCACGCCAGGGGCGCGGCGAGCGCCATGCGCACGCCGGTGATCGCGTTGGGAATCCAGCGGAAGTCCATCGGCGGCGCGCCGGCCGGCAGTCCGTCAGCGGCGCACGCGCAGCAGGGCCGGCGTGGTGCCGGCCGGGTCCTGCGCCGCGTCCATTTCCAGCACGTCGCCCAGGGCCAGCATCTGCCCGAAGCGTTCCAGGCCGACATTGAGCGTGAGCTTGAGCAGCAGGCGATTGCCCTCGGCGCCTTCCGGGAACACCGCACCGACCGCGGTCATGCCGGCCAGGTAGTCGAGCACGCGGCCGTAGTCGGTGGGGCCGTCCACGCCTTCCACCACCATGTGGAAATCAGCTACCACGCGGTCGCCGGGCGCGATCGAGAAGCGCTGCGCGAGGCGGTCGGCGAGGCCGTTCGCGCCCGCGGCCAGCACGCTGTTGGAATCGAGGTAGCTGGCGCTCCACTCGGCGCTGCCGCCACTGTCGACCAGGGTGAAGCGGCCGGTCCAGCCGCTGCTGGAGCGCGCCAGGCGCGCGACCAGGGTGGCGCGCGCGCCATAGCGCTGCGCGGCCGCATGGGCCTTTTCGACACCACCGCTCCACAGCTCCTCGGGGCCGATGCGTGACAGGTCCTCGCTGTCGACGGCCGGCAGTTGCAGCTGGATGCCGCGTTGTTCCGCCGCGCCGGTCAGGGCGCCGAGCGCGGCGACCTGCGAGGCGCTGGCGATGGTCTTCGAGCGGCCGTCGTCGATCACCAGCCACACCAGCGTGAGCGGACGTTCCGTGCCCCACTGCGGCACGCCGGCGCGCGCCAGCAAGGCATCGACGCCGGCGCGGTCGAATTCGGCCTGCAGCCACAGCCGGCTCGACGGCTGTCCGGCGACGCTGGACGCGTCCTGGCGATAGCCGAAGCGCAGCAGCAGTGCCGCCGCCTGCGAGAGCTCGGCATCGATGCCGGGGTGCTGGCCCACGCGCGGATCGCCCGAGACCTTGACCAGCACCTGGACCAGGGCCGGACCCAGGGCGCGCTCGCGTTCGGCGGCGTCCTGGCTGGCGACCAGGGCCTCGCCGGTGTAAAGGTCCGTGGCGCCCGCGGGCTGCGGCCATTGGCCGGCCAGCGCCAGCAGGGCGGCGAGGACGAGGCGGGGCAAGGCGGGCAAGGAAGGCATCAGGTCGGTCGCGCGTGGCGTTGGGGCGCCGGCAGGCCCGCCGACACCAGCGGGCATGTTGCCCAATCGCCCCCGGCGCGTCCAATCCGCGCGCCGGGTCCCCGGGGGCCCGCTGCTATCATCGCGCGCCGCGATCGGCCCCGCCGATTCCCCACCTGCCTGCCCGGACCGACCCTTGAACTCCCCGCCCGCCGAACCTGGCCTGAGCTACCGCGACGCCGGCGTCGACATCGATGCCGGCGAGGCGGTGGTGGACCGGATCAAGCCGCTGGTCGCGCGCACCTTCCGGCCCGGGGTCATGGCCGGACTGGGCGGCTTCGGCGCATTGTTCGCGCTGGGCCAGCGCTACCGCGACCCGGTGCTGGTGTCGGGCACCGATGGCGTGGGCACCAAGCTCAAGCTGGCGCAGACCCTCGGCCGCCACGACACCATCGGCATCGACCTGGTCGGCATGTGCGTCAACGACGTGCTGGTGCAGGGCGCCGAGCCGCTGTTCTTCCTCGACTACTTCGCCACCGGCAAGCTCGACGTCGATACCGCGGTCGCGGTCATCGGCGGCGTCGCGCGCGGCTGCGAGCTGGCGGGTTGCGCGCTGATCGGCGGCGAGACCGCCGAGATGCCCGACATGTACGCGCCCGGCGAGTACGACCTCGCCGGCTTCTGCGTCGGCGCGGTGGAGCGCGCCGCGCTGGTCGACGAGCAGCGCGTGCGCGAGGGCGACGTGATCCTCGGCATCGAATCCAGCGGCCCGCATTCGAACGGCTACTCGCTGATCCGCAAGATCCTCGCCGTCAGCGGCGCTGACCTCGCGCAAGCGATCGGTGGCGTGACGCTGGCCGACGCGCTGATGGCGCCGACGCGCATCTACGTCAAGCCGATCCTCGCGCTGCTGGCCAAGGCGCGGGTGTCGGGCATGGCCCACATCACCGGCGGCGGCCTGACCGAGAACATCATCCGCGTGGTGCCCGAGGGCCTCGGCATCGCGCTCGATCCCGCGCGCTGGACCCTGCCGCCGGTGTTCCGCTGGCTGCAAGAGGCCGGGCGCGTGGCCGATGCCGAAATGTGGCGCACCTTCAATTGCGGCATCGGCTACACCGTGATCGCCGCGCCGGGCGACGTCGCCGCCGTGCGCCATGCGCTGGATGCCGAAGGCCTGGCGCAGCGCGAGATTGGCCGCGTGGTCCGCGCCACCGGCGCTGATCGCGTGCGCATCGGCTGAGCGATGCTGCGCGTCGCCGTCCTCGCCTCCGGACGCGGATCCAACCTGCAGGCCCTGATCGACGCACGCGCGGCCGGCACGCTGCCGGTCGAGCTGGTCGGGGTCTGGTCCGATCGCCCGCGCGCTTCGGCGCTGGATCGCGCGCGCGTGGCGGGCCTGCAGGCCGAGTGCCTGCTGCCGCGCGACCACTACGACCGCCTCGCCTTCGACCGCGCCCTGTTCGAGCGCGTCGCCACGGTTCAGCCGGGACTCATCGTCTGCGCCGGATACATGCGCATCCTGTCGGCTGAAGTGGTCGAACCCTGGATCGGACGCATGCTCAACATCCATCCCTCGCTCCTGCCGGCCTACCCGGGACTGCACACGCACGAGCGCGTGCTGCGCGCCGGCGACGGCAGCCACGGCGCCAGCGTGCACTTCGTCACCCCGGAACTCGACGGCGGCCCGGTGATCGCGCGCGCGCGGGTCGCGGTGGCGGCCGGTGACACGCCCGCCAGCCTGGCGGCGCGCCTGTTGCCGCTCGAGCACCGGCTGCTGGTCGCCAGCGTGGCGCTGTACGCGCGCCATCGGCTCGAGCCAACGCCCTTCGGCGTCGCGCTCGACGGGCGCCTGCTGTCGGCACCGCTGGAGCTGGGCCGCGATGGCCGGCTGGAGGACCACGATGCGCCGGTGGATTGAGGGCACGCTGGCGGTGCTGCTGCTGGCGAGCCTGCCTGCCGTGGCGAAGGATCCGCCGGTCGCGCCATTCCGCGCCGAATACGTCGCCGCGCGCAATGGCAGCGACATCGGCACCGCGCACAGCACGCTGGCCTCGGTCGAGGGCGAGACCTGGGAGTTCCTGACCCAGACCCGCGGCACCAGCGGCCTGGCCGCGCTGGCGCGGCTCGAAGTGATGGAGAAGTCCGAGTTCCGCTGGAACGGGCTGCTGCCCGAGCTGATCCAGTACGACTACCGGCAACGCGCGGCCTGGAGCAGCCGCGAGCGCTCGCTGCGGGTCGACGCGGCCGCCGGCACCATCGCCAGCGTGGATCGCGACAAGGCCTACACGCTGCGCTTCGAGCCGGGCGTGTCCGACCGCAACGCGGTCGCGCTCGCGATCGCCGCGGCGCTGGCGGCCGATGCCACCGAGTTGCGCTTCCGGGTCGCGGACAAGGAATCGGTCGAGTGGCAGACCTACCGCCGCGCCGGCACCGAGACCATGGTGACGCCGGCCGGCAGCTTCGAGACCATCCGGGTCGAGCGCGTGCGCGAGAAGCCCGGCCGCACCACGACCAGCTGGTTCGCGCCCTCGCACGGCTACGTGCCCGTCCGCATCCTGCACCGCGAAGCCGACGGCGAAACCTTCGACCTGCGCCTGGTGCGCCTGCAGCACTGAGGCGCGCCAGAACACGCCGATCTCATTCTGCGGCGGCGTCGGCCACGACCCGGGCCTATCGCCCGCAGAGCGGGCTCCTACAGAGCCGGCTCTGTAGGAGCCCGCTCTGCGGGCGATAAGCCTGGCCGCGGCTGAAACCGGTCCTGCAGGGCAAGGCTCATGCCCTGCTCGCTGGGCCGAAGCGAGTCCGTGCCCGCCAGCATCCGGGTGGCGGCGAGTTCCACTGAATGTCTGAGCCGCCACCCGGATGGTGGCGGGCACGGACCCCCCAAAGTCACGGCGAAATCCACCGGACGGGCGCGCTAGGCGTCGCCGAACTCCGGCGCCGCGGCAATCGAGGCCTCCAGGGCGGCGAGCGTGATCGGCTTGCGCAGGAAGGCGTCGAAGCCGGCCGCGAGGCAGCGCGCCTCGATCCCGGGTTCGCTGCGCGCGGTGATGGCGATGGCGTGCACGCGCGGCATCACGTCCGCCTCGCGCTTTCGCAGCATGCGGACCAGGCGCAGTCCGTCGACGCCTGGCAGGTCGAGGTCGATGTAGGCGAGATCGAACACGCGCTCGCCGCTCAGGCGCAACGCGTCGAGCCCGTTGGCGCCCGCTTCGACTTCGTGTCCGAGGTCCTGCAGCAGCCCCACCAGCACCGCGCGCATGGTGGCGTCGTCCTCGACCACCAGCACGCTGCGCGGGCCCACGGCCGAGA
>JAGOEZ010000179.1 GCA_017997455.1 Lysobacterales bacterium
CTACAGGGGGCCGTGCTGGACCACCGGGTGCTCAGTCCTCGAAGCCGTCTCGCAACAGGATGCCGAGGTCGACCTGTTCGAATGCGCCGATGTCGATGGCGCCGTTCGGGATGCGCGCGGGCGCGCTACCGGGCGCGAGCAGGATGCGCTGCGGCGGGTGGCGCGCGGGCGGGAACAGCGGCGCGCCGATCTCGTAGCCCGCCGGTGCCGTCGGAGCGCCGTTGCCATTGTCGAGCAGGGGGCTGCCGGCGGCTGGCCGGAAGTCGAGCGCCGCCACGTTGGCGTAGCCCGGATCGGTCCCGGCGAGCGTGCCGGTCCAGTTCGCCGGCACGAAAGTGGAGCCGCTCTCGATCCAGTTGTTGGAGCCGGCGATGCGCGGGACGCCGCCGGTCCAGACCGCCTCGACCTCGCGGATGATGCGGGTGGCCGCGGCGCCCTCGCGCCAGATCACGTTGTTGTGGACCTGCAGGGCCTCGATGCCGTCGAACAGGCGGAAGATCGTCGGCGTGTCGCCGGCGCCGCCCAGGCGCACCACGGTGTTGTTGACGAAGCGATAGCGGCCGTTGCTCTGGCCGGTGGCGTCGCCGCCGAAGCGCATCAACGAGCCGAACGCCGCCGTGTGCACGATGACGTTTCCGACCACGTCGGAGTCCTCGCGCGCTTGGCCCTCGGGCACGCCGCCGGCGGGATCGGGTCCGATCAGCTCCAGCTCGTGGAAGAACGCGCCCTCGAGCCAGTTGTAATGGATCTCGTTGCGCTCGGCGCGGCTCTTGATCAGGTTCCCGCCGTCCCGGGTGTCGTCGTAGCGGCTGTCGTGGACGTAGCTGTACTGGAGGCGAAACACCGAACCCGGATGCGCGATCTCGTCGGTCGCCATGTAGATCGCGTGGTTGCCGCCGTTGGAACCGGCGTTGGCGATCTCCGAGTACTCGACCGTGAGCGAGCCGGAGTCGTTGTCGGCGCCGAGGATGCCGTGGCGCGGGCAGTCGTGGATGTAGGCGTCGCGGATCACCAGGTCGTGCGAGTGGTGGTAGATGCAGCGGAAGGTCCCGCCCAGGGTGTCGCCGGTGCCGCTGACCTCGAAGCCTTCGAACACGACGTGGTCGGCGAGGCGGAACTCGATGGTGTTGGTGCCGCCGCGCAGGTGCGGGCGCTGGCCGTTGACGCGGATCCCGCGCAGCGTGACCGGGTTGCCGGCGGCGCCGCCATCGGCCGCGGGCATGACGATGTCGCCGCCGTAGATCACGTTGCCGTCGACCTCGACCACGTCGCCCGGGCCGAGGTCGATCGCGTTGAACAGCGCGTTCAGCGTGGCATGGGGCCGGGTCGGTCCGACCTGGTAGGTCGCGGCGCGGGCCGCTCCGGACAGCGCCAGCGTGGCGATGGTGATGAGGATCGTGGCGCGCACGGCCCGATCATGCGCCGGCGCGGGTGCGCAGGTGTTGCGCCGCGTCACAGGTCGAGCGATTTTCTGACAGACAGCTGCCGCGGCATTGGCTAGGGTCCGTCGCTCGGCGCATGTGCGCCGACGCGGTCCGGGGGGATCGCGCGACATCGACCTTGGGGAGACTCCATGCACAGGCACGCATTGCGCACGGCGCTGGCCGCCGTCTTGATGGGTTGGGGAGTGGCGCTGGCAGCGCCCTCGGCGGAACTGGGCGAGGCGCTGGCGACGGCGGGCGCCGACACCGACCACGCCGGGCAGGCGCGCCTGCGCGGCACCGGTCCGGTGCGCGACGCGCTGCGCCTGCCGGCGCTCGACTTCGACGAGGAGATGGCGGCCAAGGCCGCGCGCGCGGCGGCCTTGCGCGATGGCCAGCCCCTCCAGATCGGGATCGCGCGCGATACCGGCAAGGATCTGCTGGGGACCGGGGACCTGGCGTGGCAGCGCCAGTCCGACGGCGCGCACGTGGCGCGGCTGCGCGTGGGCTCCGCCGGGGCGGTCGCCTTGCGCAGCGGCATCCTGCTTGCGAGTCCGGCCAACCTGTCGCGGCCGGGGAAGGGCGAGGACGCGTGGCGCGAGTACGCCGCCCAGCTGGAAGGGCTGACGCTGCGCTTTGCCGGCAACGACGGCCTGGCCTACGCGATGCACGGCCACGAACTCGTCGCCGACGAGCTCAACTGGTCGCCGGTGACGGGTGGCGATGCGATGCTGATCGAGGTCGAGCTCGCCGCCAACCTCGACCCGGCCCGGCTCGCGCTGCGCATCCCGCAGCTCTCGCACCTCGACATCCATCCGGCGGCGAGCGAGGCGGCGATCGCGAGCAAGATCGGCGAGTCCGACAGTTGCGAGCGCGACATCGCCTGCCGCGCGAACCCGACCGGCGGCTTCCAGAATGCCGAGAAGGCCGTGGCGCGGATGGTCTTCACCAAGGGCGGCTCCTCGTACCTGTGCACGGGCACCCTGCTCAACAACGCGAACTCGCCCCGGCGCCACCTGTTCTGGTCGGCCAACCATTGCATCGCTTCGCAGACCGTGGCCAACACGCTGCAGACCTACTGGTTCTACAAGGCCACGACCTGCAATGGCTCGACCGTGAACCCGGGTGCGCGCACGCTCAGTGGCGGCGCCTACCTGCGACACAACAACAGCCAGCGCGACACCCTGCTGCTGGAGCTCAAGACCGCGCCGCCGGCCGGCGCGGTGTACGCCTCGTGGACCTCGGCCGCGATCGGCGCGACCAGCACCGCGATCGAGGGCATCCACCATCCGGCCGGCGACGTGAAGATGTACTCGCTCGGCCGGGTCACGCAGCTGTCGGGCACCATCGACGGCAAGGGCCCGTTCTATCGCGTGCAGTGGTCCACCGGCGTGACCGAGGGCGGCTCCTCGGGCTCGGCGCTGTACACGATCAATTCCAGCGGCACCTACCAGCTGCGCGGTGGCCTCTATGGCGGCACCTCGTACTGCTCGGCGCCGACCGCCCCGGACTACTACTCGCGACTGGCGGACGTCTGGAGCAGCGTGCAGCCGTACCTGAGTCCCTGAGGGGGCGCGGGGCAGCCGCGACCACGAGGTTCGGCAGGCGTCGCCGTGGCCGCAAGGCGGACCACGGCGACGCCGATGCACCCGCTCAGTCCCGCGGCGGCCGGCGCGCGACCAGTTCGATCTCCACGCGCGCGCCCAGCGGCAGCGCGGCCACGCCCACGGTGGTGCGGGCCGGGAACGGTTCGCCGAAGGCGTCGCGGTAGGCGGTGTTCATCGCCGCGAAGTCGGCCATGTCGACCAGGTAGACGTTGCACTTGATCGCATCGCCGAGGCCCAGGCCGGCTTGCGAGAGCACGGCGGCCAGGTTGGCGAGGCACTGGCGCGTCTGGGTGCCGACATCGCCTTCGACCAGGGTGCGGGTAGCCGCGTCGATCGGGGTCTGGCCCGACAGGAACAGCAACTCGCCGGCCCAGACGCCATGCGAATAGGGCCCCACCGCGGCGGCGCGCGGGTCGTTCACGGTTTTTCGGCTCATGGCGGCTCCGGGCATCGGTCCCCGTTCTGGGGTGGGCGGAGTATGGTCTTCGCCTGCCCCCTACAGGAGGGGCTGCATGTCCACGATGAACGGCTATCCCCTGGGCGCTCCCTGCTGGGTCGAGCTGGCCACGACCGATGTCGCGGCGGCCCGTGCGTTCTGGCGCGCCCTCATGGCGTGGACCTTGGTCGATGTCGCGCAGCCCGACGGCGGGACCTACACCCGCTTCCAGCTCGACGGCCGCGACGTCGGGGGCTGCCACCGCATGGACGCCGCCCAGCGCGCGCACGGCACTGCCCCGCACTGGAACGTCCATTTCGCAGTCGAGGACATCGATGCGCGCTGCGCGATCGCCGAAGCCGAAGGCGGTCGCGTGCTGGCCGGGCCCTTCGAGGTCGGCACGCTGGGTCGCGCGGCCGTGCTGATCGATCCCGAGGGCGCCGGCTTCCGGCTGTGGCAGCCGCGGTCCCATCCGGGTGCGGGCGCGGTGCACGAGGATCGCGCAGTCGGCTGGATCGAACTGGCGAGCCACGACACCGCCATCGCCGCGGCATTCTATTCGCGCCTGCTGGGCTGGACCCTGCGCGAGCGCCCGCACCCGGTGGCGGGCACTTACCGGACCTGGGCGGTGAATCGCTACGACTGGGGCGGGATGCTGCCTATCGGCGCCAACCCGGGCAACACCGCGGCACACTGGGCCGTGTATTGGCGCGTGGGCGACTGCACCGTGGCTGCCGCGCGCGTGGCGGAACTGGGCGGCAAGATCCTCAGCGGTCCGGTCGACACGCCCGGCATGGGTCGCATCGTTTCGATGCAGGACCCCACTGGCGCGCGCTGCCACCTGATCCGCTTCGGGGGCGCGGCGTGAGCCAGGCGCGGTCGGTCGTGCACCTGACGACCCTGGCGCGCTGGGAAGCCGCGCAGGACGCTGGCGTCGTCGACGCACCGTCGCGCGCGAGCGAGGGATTCATCCACTGCGCCTTCGCCGACCAGGTCGGCGGCGTGATCGAGCGCCATTGGCGCGGCGCGGGCGAGATCATGGCCTTGACCCTGGATCCCCAGGCGTTGGCCGGCCGGCTGCGGGTGGAGCGCTCCGCCGGCTCGGGGCAGGACTACCCCCACCTGTACGGGGAACTGCCGCTGTCGGCCGTGTTGTCGGCGCGCCGGATGCGCACGCCCGCGGCCTGAAGCGCCGGGTCGACCGGGCGCCGCCGGCCGATCCGCCACCGGCCGGCAACCTTTTGCGCCCTGGCCGCATCCCATGGGATATGGCCGACCACGACGCTGCCGATACGCCGTCCGGAAACGGACCCGGCTGGTTGTTCCGGCTCAACACCACCCTGGGCGCGCGACTCAACGCGCCGGCATGGATGGGTTCGGGCGAAAACGGGGCGCCGGCGCCCGACGCGAATCCGCAGTCCGCGGCTGCGCCGGACCTGGTCCTGCCGCCGATCGCCAACCGGAACCGCTAGCCCGGTCGCGTCACCAACTGCCGATGTTGGGCATCGATGCCCAGGGTTCGCGCGGAGCGACCGCGCCACCGCGCTGCAGCAACTCGATCGAGATCGCATCGGGCGAACGCACGAAGGCCATGCGGCCGTCGCGCGGCGGCCGGTTGATCGTCACGCCGCTCGCGGCCAGTCGTTCGCAGCTCGCGTAGATGTCCTCGACCTCGAAGGCCAGGTGGCCGAAGTTGCGCGCGCCGCCGTAGTCCTCGTCGTCCCAGTTGTGGGTCAGTTCGAGCTCGGCCACGCCGGCCTGGCCGGGCGCGGCCAGGAACGCCAGGGTGTAGCGGCCCTGGGGATAGTCCTTGCGCCGGACCTCCTCGAGTCCAAGCGCATCGCGGTAGAAGCGCAACGAGGCCTCGAGGTCGCGTACGCGGACCATGGTGTGCAGGTAACGCATGGGCTTCACCTCCGGATCCGGATTGTCCCACGACGCGGGCGCCGCGCA
>JAGOEZ010000180.1 GCA_017997455.1 Lysobacterales bacterium
TAGGAGCGCGCTCTGCGCGCGATAGGCGCCGGTCGCGGCTGACGCCGCTATTACCGGGCAATACCGCGAAGCCCTGCCGCGCCGGTCAGTCGCGCGGCTCCGCGGCGAGCTTCCAGAACGGGATGCGATAGTGGCGCACGGGCTTCCCGGACAGCTTGCGTTCGGGACTCTGGGGCCGCGCGACCCGGAGCTCGTGGCGCCCTGGCGCCAGCGCCGCGATCGGCACCATCGCGAGCACGCCGCGCAGCCGCTCGGCGGGGCGGTCGATGAAGTCCCAGGTCACGCCCTCGACCGGCTGCCCGTCGATGGAAATCGCATGCAGGTCCGCGATGCAGGCCAGCAGTGCGTCGCGCTGCGTCGCGCTGGCTTCAGGATCGGCCTCGGAATCGGCCGTCGAGCGGGCCGGCTCGGGACACTGCGCGAGCACGCTGCCGTGGTTGCGGGCGCGGATCGGCATCGTCACGGGCAGCCAGGCGCCGCTTGCCTGCAGCGAGGGAATCCAGGGCTGGGCGCCCAGCGGACGAATCGTGCCGCGCAGGTCGGCGTAGTGCTCGCCATGGATCTGGTTGGCGCCTTGGGTGCCGCGCCCGGGCCAGAACGCCGGCACGCCCTGCTCGCCCGGATCGACCTGGCGGTAGAAGCTCCACATCGTGGCGCCGAAGGCCGCCATCATCAGCAGCAGCACGAATGCGGTGGTGCGGTAAGTGCCGAAGTTGGTGCTGAAGATCGCGTACAGCGTATTGGCGTTCTGGCTCATGCCGACGCGGTTGTAGGCCCCCAGCACGCGCCGGATCGCCCGCGCCGCGACGCCGTCGGGCGCCAGGCGCGATCCGGCCAGCGAATCGGCGCCTGTTGCCAGCAGCATCGGCACCAGGACCAGCGCGGTGATGGCGAAGAAGTACAGGGTCAGGCTCCCGGCCTGTCCCGGCAGCAGGTGCAGCAACCAGGCCAGCAAGTAAGAAACGACCACCAGCACGCCCGGCGCCAGGATCGACAGCGCCAGCCCGACCCCGATGCCGAAGACCAGCGTGGCGCGGTTGTCGGCGCGCTCGATCGCCGTGCCCAGGTCGCTGGCCGCGGCCACCGTGACCGCCCGCGCTTGCGGCCCGCCGCGCAGCCGGTCGAGGCGGATGCCGCGCGGGAACACCGAGCGCAGGCCCACCAGCGCAACCCAATGCGCGCGCATCCCGAGGTGGACCGCGAAGGCCGCGGCGAGGATCAGCACGGCACTGCGCGAGTACAGGTACAGCAACAGCCACAGCGTGCCCTGCGCGTCGTCCATGTCGGGGAACGCGAGGTAGAAGCGCTGGTCGAGCACGCCGATGAGCTGGACCAGCGCGAACACCGTGGCGCCGGACAGCAGCAGCTCCATTTCCCAGGTGGGCGTGGTGCGCGGCGGCATCGCATCGGGATCGACGGGAGCCGGTGCGGGATGGACGGGAAGGGACATGCGGCGGCCTTCGGGCAGGGATGCGCCGGGAGTATGCATCGAGTCGGGAGGGACGTTGCGCAGGCCCGTCGATGCCGTGAGCCGGCCATGCGCCGGTGTTAGCATCCACGAACGGAGGAACCCCCATGGCAGACAAGCGGAAGACCAGTGGATCCGGCGCGATCGACTGGCAGGAGATGGCCGGCAAGGTGACCGAGGCCTGGTCGCATGCCGCGCAACAGGCGATGTCGGCGCTGCCTGGCGGCATGGGCGGGCAGTTCAGCCAATGGGCGGATTCGCTCAAGGACCTGCCCGGCGGCGGCAACCTCAACCAGACCGCCGAGCGCGTCGTTTCCGGTGCGCAGCAGTTCGTGTCGATGTTGCAGGGCCTGGTCGGCCAGATGGGCCATGCCGCGCCCGGCGCGGAGGGTTGGCGCGAGGCGATGAACGCCGCCCTCGGCGGCTTCGATGCCAGCCGCAACCCGGTGCTCGACGCGATGCGCCGCGCGGTCGGCGAAGGCTCGCGCAGTTTCGACAGCCTGCACGCGGAATTCGTGCGCCACGCCAGCCCCTTGCGACAGGAGATGCAGGCGGCGCTGTCGATGCCGGCCTTCGGCTTCACGCGCGAGGCGACCGAACGCCGCCAGGCGATGGCACTGGCCGTGGGCGAGTACCAGCACCAGTTGGGCGACTACAACGCGCTAATGCTCGAGGCCAGCCGCGTCGGCCTCTCGAACCTGGAGTCGAAGCTGGCCGAGCGCAGCGAGCCCGGCCGCAGCCTGAAGTCGTTCCGCGAGTTCTACGACCTGTGGATCGATGCGGCCGAGGAGGGCTATGCGGAGATCGCGCTGTCGGATCGTTTCCAGGCCACCTACGGCGCGCTGGTGAACGCGCAGATGCGCTTGCGCCAGCTGGTCCAGGATGAAGTCGAGCGCAGCACTGGCGAACTCGGCATGCCGGGTCGCACCGAGATCGACGCGGCGCACCAGAAGATCGACGCGCTGCGCCGGCGTATTGCCCGCCTCGAGGAGCAAGCTGGCCTGGACGAGCGCACGACTACGACGGCGAGCACCGCGCCCGCGGCCAACGAGCCCGCGGCGCGGCAAGCGGCGCGCGGTCCCGCCAAGGCACGCCGCGCACCGGGCCGGGCGCGCAAGGCGCCGGCGGCAAAAGCGGCCGCGGCCAAGGCCAAGGCACCAGCGCACAAGGGCGCCAAGGGCAATGCGTTCGAGGCGCAATTGGCGGCCACGCGCGGGCGCCGCGCCAAGCCGGCCACCAAGCGGGGAGGGCGCTGAGCCATGGGACCGTTCGCATTCCGCCCCGACGCCGCGGCCTCGGAGATCCACACCCTCGGCACCAAGCTCGGCGCCGCAATCGGCACCCTGCGCAAGGTCGAGGACGTGACCTACGGCGTGACCGAGCGCGAGGAGATCTGGCGCGACGGCAAGGTGGTTCTGTACCGCTTCCGCGGCGAACGCCCGCCCACCGCCAAGGTGCCGCTGCTGATCGTCTATGCGCTGGTCAACCGCCCGTACATGGTCGACCTGCAGGAAGACCGCTCGATCGTGCGCAACCTGCTGTCGCAGGGCGAGGACGTGTACCTGATCGACTGGGGCTACCCGGACCGCTCCGACCGCTACGTGACCCTCGACGACTACATCAACGAATGGATCCGCCGCTGCCTGCAGGTGGTCGCGAGGCGCCATCGCGTGCCGAAGATCAACCTGCTCGGCATCTGCCAGGGCGGGGCCTTCTCGCTGTGCTACGCCGCGATCCACCCGCAGACCGTGCAGAACCTCGTCACCATGGTGACCCCGGTGGACTTCCACACCGCGGACAACATGCTGTCGAAGTGGACCCGCGCGATGGACGTGGACCTGCTGGTCGACACGCTGGGCAACGTGCCCGGCGACCTCATGAACTGGTGCTACCTCACGCTCAAGCCCTTCCGCCTCAACCTGCAGAAGTACGTCGGCCTGCTCGACATCATCGACGACAAGGCCGAGGTCGAGAACTTCCTGCGCATGGAGAAGTGGATCTTCGATTCGCCCGACCAGGCCGGCGAGGCCTTCCGCCAGTTCATCCGCGACTTCTACCAGGGCAACAAGCTGGTCAAGGGCGGACTCGAGATCGGCGGACGCAAGGTCGACCTCAAGCGCATCACCTGCCCGGTGCTCAACATCTTCGCCGAGCAGGACCACCTGGTGCCGCCTTCGGCCTCGCGGCCGATGGGCAAGCTGGTGGGCACGAAGGACTACACCGAGCTCGCGTTCAAGGGCGGCCATATCGGGATCTATGTCTCGGGCAGGTCGCAGCGCGAGGTGCCGCCGGCCATCCACCAGTGGCTCAAGGCGCGCAGCTGATCCTCGTGCCCGCGTTCTGCCTTCGCGGCGGTTGGCGCGGGGCAATCTTTGCCGCGCTCATGCTGGCCGGCAGCACCGCGGCATGCGGTGTCGAGACGGCAAATCCACCGACCCTGACCATCGAGGCGCCGAGCCGAGAGGCGCAAGCCGCGCTGGTCGTCGGGCAGGTGCTCACCGTGAGCCTGCGTTCCGTTCCGTCCGACGAGTTCGGGTGGAGCCTGCGGCGCTCGCCGGGCCCCGCGATCGAGTGGATCGAAGGCCGCAGGCTTCGCGGCAACGACGTCGCGCCGCAGGTCTTCAAGGCCATCGGCGGCGAGTACGTGATGCGATTCCGCGCACGGCAACCCGGCACGGCCATCGTGATGCTCGACTACCAGCGCGCGTTCCAGACCCCATCGCCACCGCAGCGCAGCGTGAAGCTCACGATCACCGTCACGGCTGCGGTCGATCCAACGGACTGACCACGCCGCGCCCGCCCCGGTTGAGCACGTGGGTGTAGATCTGCGTGGTGGCGACGTCGGCGTGGCCGAGCAGTTCCTGCACCGTGCGGATGTCGTAGCCGCTTTCGAGCAGGTGCGTGGCGAAGGAATGGCGCAGCGTGTGGCAGGTAGCGGGCTTGGCGATCGCGGCCTTGCGGACTGCGTTGCGCATGGCCTTCTGCACCGCCGACTCATCGAGGTGATGTCGGCGCAGGACACGGGCCCGCGGGTCGAGCACGCGCCGCGCGGCTGGAAACACGTATTGCCAGCCCAGTTCGCGCTCGGCGTTCGGGAACTTGCGCGCGAGGGCATGCGGCAAGTGCACGGCGCCGAACCCGTCCGCGAGATCGAGGCGGTGCAGTTCGCGAACCATGGCGATCTGCCGTCGCAATGGCGAAGCAAGCCTGGCCGGCATCATCGTCACCCGGTCCTTGTTGCCCTTGCCGCTGCGGACCGTGATCTCGCGCCGTGCAATGTCGATATCCTTCACCCGCAGGCGCAAGCACTCCAGCAGGCGCATGCCGGTACCGTAAAGCAGGGCGCCGACGAGCCAGTGGATGCCATCGAGCTTCTGCAGTACCGCATGGACCTCGCCCGGCGACAGGACCACGGGCAGTCGCTCCGGCCGGCGCGCACGCTTGATGGTCTCCATCCACGGCAAGGCTTGCCCCAGCACCTCGCGATAGAGGAACAGCAATGCGGCCAGTGCCTGGTTCTGCGTCGAGGCGGCGACATCCCAGCGCGCCGCGAGCGTCGTGAGGAAAGCCTCGACCTCGGCCTGTCCCATTTCCGCCGGGTGCCGTCGCCCGTTCGCGGCAACGAAGCGACGAATCCAGCCGACATAGGCTTCCTCCGTCCGCCTGGCGAGGCCGAGGCGTCGAAGGCGATTGCGCACGACCTGTAGCAACCCAGGCCGGGCGGCATCATCCGGCGCTTGCCTTTCTCCGCGCGCTTGCTCGTCCATCCGGCGCCCCACCCATTCCGTGGCGTAATCGACACGGCTACGCTACGCGGGGCGCTACATGGCCGCATTGGCCGTACAGCCATGATTCGTGTAGGAAAGTTCCTACAGACACCTGCCGCGGCTCTGTGCTACAACGGCGCCGTGTTTTATCTTTCCGCCGAATAGTAGTTGG
>JAGOEZ010000181.1:0-1219 GCA_017997455.1 Lysobacterales bacterium
GGTCTCCACCGACGCCGGGCTCACGGCTTACCCGGCGCTGGTCGCCGAGGACGGATCGGTAGCGATCCGGGTCTACGAGCGCGAGGACGAGGCCGCGCTCGCGCACGCGCAGGGCGTGACCGCGCTGCTGCGCCGGGTGCTGGCCGACAAGCTCCGCGCCGCGCGCAAGCAGCTGCCGCTGGCCCCCAAGGCGGCGATCGCCTACACCGCGGTGGACTCGCCCGAGCGCCTGCGCGAGGACCTGGTCGAGTCGGCCTTCGAGGCGCTGCTGCGCGAACGCGCGGCTACGGTGCGCGTTCGCGCGGCTTTCGATGCGCTGGCGGCCGAACTGGGGCGGCAGCTGTTTCCCGAGGCGGTGCGCCGGCTCGCGGTCGCCGAGGAAATCCTGGTCCTGTACGGCGGGCTGGCACCGAAGCTGGCGCCGCCGCTGATGGGCTATGCGGGTGCGAACTTCGACGACCTGCGCGCGCAGCTCGCGCGCCTGGTCCAGCCCGGCTTCGCGCGCGCCTGGCCGCTGGAACGGCTGGCGCAGTTCCCGCGCTACCTCAAGGCGATGGCGCTGCGGGTCGAACGCCTGCAGCAGGACGCGCGCCGCGACCAGGCACGGATGCTGCAGGCGCAGGCGTTCGAGCGCGCGCTGGATGCGGCGCCCGCGGCGCCTGCGGCGGCGCGCGAGCGCCTGCGCTGGGCGATCGAGGAATTCCGCGTGCAGCTCTTCGCGCAGGAACTCGGCACCCGCGAGCCGGTATCGGAAAAGCGCCTGCGCAAGCTGGTCGACGAGCTCTAGCACCGCGCCGGCTTTTGTAGGAGCGCATCTCATGCGCGACCGCGGACGCGGCGTCGTTGGATCAGGCCTCGAGGTGGTTCGCCGTTCCGCGGTCGCGCATGAGATGCGCTCCTACAAAGGCACGGCGGCGGGCTACCACCAGCGCCACGGCGATTCGAGCACGCCGCGCAATCCATCCTGCGGCGTCCACGCGTAGACCACGAAGGACGGGCAGGTGGCCGGCGCGGTGGTCGCGAGTTCAAGCCAGCCCACGACCGGATCGGCCAGCAGGTCGAGGCGGCCGACCGTGGAGAAATGGCCATCCCACGGCAGCTCGAGGCGCTGCGCGCGCGGATTCGCGCCTTCCAGCGCGCGGCCGGCCTCGACCGGCACCACGGTGTCGCGTTGGCCCTGCAGCAGCAACGTGCAGGCCTCGACGCGCGCCAGCACCGG
>JAGOEZ010000181.1:1319-5392 GCA_017997455.1 Lysobacterales bacterium
CGCGGTATTCGTACCAGAGCCGATGGTCGCCGGGCTCGATCACCGCGTAGGCGATGCGCGGTTCGCCGGCTCGATCGAGGGTTTCGAGCGCGGAGCCGGCGCGCTCCAGCGCCTGCGCCAGTTCCGAGCGCCGCAACGGCGAAGGCGGCGGCTCCACGATGCGCCCCGCGACCAGCGTGGCGCAGCCGGCCGGCAGCCAGGCCAGCGCGACGAGCGCCGCGGTCGCGAGCGCCCTCAGCGGATGCGGGTGACGCGCGCGCCGCGGTTGTAGCCTTCGACCTTGAGCATCCACGAACCCATCATCATCGGTTCGATCGTGACCTGCGGGTTGCTCCGCGGCGGGATCGAGAACTCGGAGCCGTCGGTCACCTGCCACTGCTGGCCGTTGTCGAGCGTGAACACCGAGTTCGGGCCCCAGCCGCTGAATTCGCCGCTGATGCGGCTCGAGAACTCGGTGCGGTCGGGGCTGTCGCCGCCGAAGCCGTAGGCGCGGAAGCCCTCGTCGGCGGGGCGCGCGCCGCCCGACAACCCGGCCGCGAGCCGCTGCTGCAGCCAGGCATTGAGCGCCGCCAGTTCCTCCGGGGACAGCTTCTCGAGGCCGGCGGCCTGGAACTCCTGCGTGCTCATCTTCTCCTCCAGCGAGGAGAATTCGGCGGCGGCGGCCGCGCCGGCAACGCCCCACAGGCACAGCGCCATCAACAGTCCACGCATGTCCGATCCTCGGCGCGCTCCGCGGCGCGCGATCCGCCGATTCTAGACGAATCGGTCGTTGCAGCCGCGCCCCGTCGCCGGCGTGCCGGCGCTTGGTGCACCGCAGCACTTGTTTCACCGGGGCGATTCGTGCTTATTGGAAGCCGTCCTGCCGCTGGCGCCAGCGTGCGGCGGCCGAATCCACGGAACGCGAACTCGATGCACGAAGCAGCGACGATGCGGAGCCGCCGGGACCTGGCGCGCAGCCGCACTGGGTGGCGCGCGGCGGTGGCGCCACGATGAAGGGCATCGGGCCTGCGCTGACCAGCCTGTCGGAGTGGGCGGCGTCGCGCGCGGCGTCCCCGGCCACCGAGCAACCGCTGGCCGACGTGCTGGCGCGCGCGGGCACGCTGCCCGCGACCGACCAGGGCGAACTGGTGGCGACGCTGGTGCTGCTCGACCAGCTCGGCGTCGACGCCGAGACCCTGGCCGCGGCGATTGCCTACACCGCGGGCGTGGGCGGGCTGCCGCCGGCGCTGGCGGTGCTGATGGACGGGCAGCGCGAGGCCGACAAGGTCTGGGCCCTGCACCGCGCGCGCGGCCAGGGCACCAGTGCCGAGGGCCTGCGGCGCCTGCTGCTGGCGATCATCAAGGACCTGCGGGTGGTCTTCATCCTGCTCGCGCGCCACCTGGTGCGGCTGCGCGCCGCGGCGAAGCTGCCCGACGAGGAGCGGCGCGCGCTGGCCGAGCGCACCGCCGACATCCATGCGCCGCTGGCCAACCGGCTCGGCATCTGGCAGGTCAAGTGGGAGATGGAGGACCTCGCGTTCCGCTATCTCCAGCCCGAGGTCTACAAGCGCATCGCGCGCCTGCTCGACGAGCGCCGCGGCGATCGCGAGCGCTACATCATCGAGGCCCGGGCCGCGCTCGGCGCCGCGCTCGAACGCGCCGGCCTCGCGGCCGAGATCGCCGGCCGGCCCAAGCACATCTACAGCATCTGGAAGAAGATGCAGCGCAAGGACGTCGACTTCGAGCATCTGTACGACATCCGCGCGCTGCGCGTGCTGGTGCCCAGCGTGGCCGACTGCTACGCCGCGCTCGGCGTGGTCCACACCCTGTGGCCGCACGTGCCCGGCGAGTTCGACGACTACATCGCGCGGCCCAAGGGCAACCACTACCAGTCGCTGCACACCGCGGTGATCGGCCCGGAAGGCCGCACCCTCGAGGTCCAGATCCGCACCCACGACATGCACGACCACGCCGAGCTCGGCGTCGCGGCGCACTGGCGCTACAAGGAGGGCGGCTCGGCCGATGCGGCCTTCGAGCGCAAGGTGGCCTCGATCCGCGCGCTGCTCGAGACCCGTGGCGACACCGACGACGACGCGGCCTTCATGGCCGGCCTGCGCACCGACCTGCTCGACGACCGCGTGTACCTGCTCACCCCGCAGGGCAAGGTGGTCGACCTGCCGCGCGGCGCCACCGTGCTCGACTTCGCCTACCACGTGCATACCGACGTCGGCCATCGCTGCCGCGGCGCCAAGGTCAACGGCCGCATCGTCAACCTGCATTCGCAGCCGCAGAGCGGCGACACCGTCGAGATCCTGACCGGCAAGGTGGCGGAGCCCAAGCGCGACTGGATCGTCGCCGGCGCCGGCTTCCTCAACACCGCGCGCGCCCGCGAGAAGGTCCGCGCCTGGCTCAAGAAGGCCGACCACGAGCGCAACGTATCGGCCGGCCGCGAGCTGCTCGACAAGGAACTCAAGCGCATGGCGATGGGCGCCGCGGTCCTGGACGAGGTGCCGCCGCGCTTCAACCTCAGGACCGTCGAGGAGCTGCATGTCGCGGTCGGCGTGGGCGAGGTCACGCCCAGCCAGGTGGCGCGCGCGCTGCACGAGCTGGCCGAACCGCGGCCGTCGCGACCGCTGGCCAGCGCCGACCTGCCGCGGCCGCGCCCGCCGCCCTCGAGCAGCGTGGTGATCGAGGGCGTGGGCAACTTGCTGTTCCAGCTCGCGCGCTGCTGCCAGCCCTTGCCGGGCGATGCGATCGTGGGCTGGGTCACGCGCGGCCGCGGCGTGTCGATCCATCGCGCCGGCTGCAACAGCCTGGCGTCGCTGATCGCGCGCGACGCCAACCGGGTGATCCAGGTCGAGTGGGGACGCCACGAGGCGCAGGCCTACGAGGTCGAGATCGAGGTCCGCGCCTTCGATCGCAAGGGGCTGCTCAAGGACGTGTCGGGCGCGATCACCGCCGCCAACGTCACCGTGCTGGCGGCCAGCACCCGCACCGACGAGGCGGCCGGCTTCGCCCACATGCATTTCGCGCTGCGCGTGACCGACTACGAGCAGCTCTCCGGCCTGCTGGCGCGAATCCAGTCCCTGCCCAACGTGATGGACGCGCGGCGCAAGGCGGCGGTGCCGCGCGGCGGCGGTCGCGCGCACTGAGCCGCGGCGGCGCTGAATCGCGGGAAAACGCCGGTGCCGGCGCCGATGCGGGCGCGCGGCGCCACGTGGCGCCGGTGCTAAGCTGGACATGACTACTCCGGCCGCACGATTGCCGATGTCCTCCGATCCGAACGCGCCGCCCCCGCCCTCCGCCGGCGGACGCACCGAACCCACCCTGGGCCGCATGGACGATCTGCCGACGGGGTCGCGCAGTCCGCGCCCGTCCGCCAGCCGTGCAACCCCCGCGCGCCCATCCGCCGCGCGTCCATCGCCGTCGGGGGGCGCATGGAAGACGATCGCGGCGGTCAGCGCGTTCTGGGTCCTGGTCTTCGTGCTGATGGTCGCCAACCGCGACCGGCTCGAGGGCCTGCTGCCCGAGACCCTGCTCAATACCCAACTCACCCATGCCGACGAGGCGCTCGCCGCGGGGCGCCTGGCCGAGGGCGCCGACTCGGCGCTGCCGATCTATCGCGCGGTGCTCGAGACCGATCCCGACAACGCGCGCGCGCTGGCCGGCATCAACGCGGTCGGCCACGCCCTGCTGGCCAAGGCCCAGGCTGCGTTGGCCGCGGGCCGGCTCGAGGAGGCCAAGGCGCTGGCGGTGCAGGCGCGCACCGTGCTCCAGGGCGGCCCCGAGATCGACGCGCTCGACGCCGGGATCAGTGCGGCCGAGGGCCGCACGGTCGAGATCAATGCCGTGCTGGAGCAGGCGCTGGCCGCGCAGCGCGCCGGCAGGCTGGCGGGCGGAGCCGACAGCGCGGCGGCACTGTTCCAGCGCGCGCTGGCCACCGATCCCGGCAGCGGCATCGCGCGCAAGGGCCTGGACGAGATCGCGGCGGCACTGGCCCAGCGCGCCCAGGAAGCAATCCGCGCGCGCCGCTGGGGCGCCGCCGAGGGCGCGCTCAACGACATCGAGCGCCTGCGTCCCGGTTACGCCGGCGT
>JAGOEZ010000182.1 GCA_017997455.1 Lysobacterales bacterium
CCGTGCCGAAGCGCCAGGCGATCGCTGGTCAAGTGGCCGACGTTGCTCAGGCGGCCTTGCGCTGCCGGGCCGCCGGGAAGTCGACCTCGGTCTGGGCGACCGTGTTGACGTAGTTCGTGAGCACGTTGAGCGCGACGTTGACCACGATCTCGAGGATCGCGTCATCGCCGAAGCCCGCCGCACGGACGCCGGCGAGTTCGGCGCCATCCACATTGCCGCGGTTGCGGGCCACCGAGAGCGCGAAGCGGGTGGCGGCATCGGCGCGCGGGTCGCTCGACGCACCGCCGCGGGCGGCATCGATCTCGGCGTCGGCCAGCTTGGCCACGTGCTTGCCGAGATAGCTGTGCGCGGCCAGGCAGTAGTCGCAGCCATTGTGCTGTGCCACCGCCAGGGCGATGCGCTCGCGGATACCGGCATCGAGCGCGCCCTTGCCCAGCGCGCCGCTCAGCGACAGGTAGCCTTCCAGCGCGGCCGGGCTCACAGCCAGCAACTTCATCAGGTTGGGTACCGAGCCCAGCTGCTGCTTGACCGCGGCCAGCAATGGCGCGGAGGCGCTCGGCGCCGACTCGACGGTGGGGATGCTGATGCGCGACATGGTCCTGCTCCTTGGGGGTTGGTCGTCGGGCTGTGCGTCCCGGCGTGGCGCCAATCTAGGCGCCGACCCCGTCGGCGAGAACGGCCGCGGGAATCAACCCGGCCTTGCGCGCCGTGAAAGGAATCGGCGCGATGACCGCACGCCAACAAGGGCTGCTAGTCTTTGTCCCGCTGGCCTCGAACGGGCCGCAAGCGGCGGGACGATGCGTGGATCGCTTCGAGGAAATGGCGGTCTTCGTCGCGGCGGCCGAACTCGGCGGACTGGCCGCGGCGTCGCGCCAGCTTGGCGTGTCGGCGCCGACCGCCACCCGCGCGATCAACGCGCTCGAGCATCGCATCGGCACCCCGCTGCTGGTCCGCACCACCCGCTCGGTGACGCTGACCGACGCCGGTCGCCGCTATCTGGATGAGTGCCGCCGGCTGCTGGCGGCGATCGCCGAGGCCGAGGAACACGCCGCCGGTGCGCATGCGAAGCCGCACGGGATACTCACGGTGACGGCGCCGGTGCTGTTCGGGCAGATGTACATGGTGCCGTTGGCATTGCGCTTCCTCGACCTGCACGCCGACGTGCGGATCCGCCTGCGGCTCTCCGACCGGGTGGTCAGCCTCGTCGAGGACGGCATCGACGTCGCGCTGCGGATCAGCGAACTGGCGGACTCGTCGATGGTGGCCGTGCGGGTAGGCGCCGTGCGGCGGGTGATCTGCGCATCGCCGGCGTTGATCGAGCGCGAGGGCGCGCCGCGGACGCCGGACGAACTAGCGCGTTTCCGCATCGTTGCCGCAGCCAACGTGACGCCCTCGACCGAATGGCGCTTCGTCGACCGCGGACAGCCGCTCGCGATTCGGATCGAACCGGTGCTCGCAGTCACCTCCAACCGGGCGGCGATCGCCGCGGCCGAACGCGGCTTCGGCCTGACCCGCGTGATGTCCTACCAGGTCGCGCCGCAGCTGGCCGCCGGCAGTCTGGTGAGGTTGCTGGCGGACTTCGAGCTGCCGCCGGTGCCGGCCCACCTGGTGTATGCGCAAGGCCGGCAGGCCTCGGCCAAGGTGCGCGCCTTCGTCGACCACTGCGCGGCCGCACTGCGCGGCGATCCTGCGCTGGGCTGATGCCGATGGATCGCTACCAGGAAATGACGGTGTACTGCGCAGTGGTGGAAGAACACGGTTTCGCCAGCGCGGCGCGCCGGCTGGGCCTGTCGGCGCCGGCGGTGACCCGCGCGGTCGCGGCGCTCGAGGAGCGAATCGGTGCGCGCCTGCTCATCCGCGGCGCGCGCTCGATCCGCCTGACCGAATCCGGGCAGCAGTTCCACGAGGACTGCCGGCGCATCCTCGCCGAGCTCGAACTCGCCGACGAGTTGGCGCCGGGCGGGCGCAGTCCGCCGAAGGGCCACGTCGCGCTGTCCACGCCGGTGCTGTTCGGCGATGCGGTGCTCAACCCGATCCTGCTCGATTTCCTGCAGGCCCATCCGCAGGTGTCGATGCGCGCGGTGTTCAGCGATCGCTTCCCGGACCTGCGGGACGACGGCATCGACGTCGCGTTGCTGATGGGGGCGGTGCACGAACCGGCGCTGGTCGCGATCCCGGTCGGCAATATTCATCGGGTGGTCTGTGCGGCGCCGGCGTACCTGCAGGCACATGGCGTGCCCGCATCGGTCGCCGAACTGGCCACGCATCGCGTGATCTGGTCCGACGCCGATTCGCACGCCAGCGAGTGGCAATTCGCCCGCGGCGAGCAGGTGCAATCGGTACGCATCGCGCCGCGCCTGACCGTATCGAGCAATCTCGCCGCGATCGAGGCGGCGCGCAGCGGCTGGGGCCTGACCCGGGTGATGTCCTACCAGGTCGCGGCCGATCTCGCTGCCGGCAGCCTGGTGGCACTGCTGGTCGATCAGGACACGGTGGACGTGCCGGTCCACGTGGCGCACCTCGACGGCCGCGGGGGCTCGAGCAAGGTCCGCAGCCTGGTCGATTTCCTGGTCCAGCGCCTGCGCGGCCACCCGGCACTCGCCAGCCTGCGCTGAGCCGGCGCCGCGGCGCGATCCGTTGTTTCTCACCGCGCAAGCGTGGCTTGCGCCGGGCGGCCGTTCCCGGTCCGCAGCCGCTTGCCCACACTTCGTCTCCGAAGCCGCAGTGCAATTCCCCCTTCTCCCACACGATCCTGGAGCCATGCCATGAGCACCCAACCCACGCAGCCGATCACGCTGTACCGCCACCCGCTGTCCGGCCATTCGCACCGCGCGCAACTGTTCCTCTCGCTGGCCGGCATCCCCGCCCGGCTGGTCGATGTCGACCTGATGAAGGGCGCGCACAAGCAAGCGGACTTCCTCAAGCTCAACGTCTTCGGCCAGGTGCCGGTGATCGACGATGGCGGCACCGTGGTAGCGGACGCCAACGCGATCCTGGTCTACCTCGCGACCCGCTACGCCAGCCCCTCGTGGTTGCCGCGCGATGCCGCGGGTGCCGCCGCCGTGCAGCGCTGGCTCTCGGTCGCCGCTGGGCAGATCGCCTTCGGGCCGGCCGCGGCGCGGCTGGTCACTGTGTTCGGCGCGAAGTACGACGCCAATGAAGTCGCGGGGCGCGCGCATGCGCTGCTCAGGATCATGGACGCCGAGTTGGCGCGGGATCCGTGGCTGGTCGGCGGCGCGCCCACCATCGCCGACGTGGCCTGCTACAGCTACATTGCCCATGCGCCGGAGGGCAATGTCTCGCTCGCCGACTATCCGCAGGTGCGCGCGTGGCTGGCGCGGGTCGAATCGCTGCCCGGCTTCGTGCCGATGCAGCAGACCAAGGTCGGCCTGGCGGCCTGACCGCGGGTCGCAACTGCCGGCACCCACGCGGGTGCCGGCGCCCCGGGGGAATGGAGAGATGGACGAGCAGCGCGTCGACATCGTTCCGTCGCCCTGGCACGAGGGCGAGCGGCGCATCCAGCAGCGGGTCGGCGTGGCCGATCGCATGGAGGTGTTCGGGCGAAAGGTCATCCGCGACTTCCTGCCCGAACAGCACCGCGTGTTCTACGGCCAGTTGCCGCTGCTGCTGGTCGGCGCGGTCGATCCCGCGGGCGATCCATGGGCCAGCGTGCTGGAAGGCCAGCCCGGATTCATCAGCTCGCCCGACCCCAGGCTGCTGGCGATACGCGCCCGGCCCACGGCGGGCGATCCGCTCGCGAATGCGCTCGAACCCGGGTCCGCGGTCGCCCTGCTCGGGATCGAGTTGCATACGCGCCGGCGCAATCGCCTGAACGGCACGGTGGCCGCGGCCGACGCGCACGGCTTTTCCGTCGCGGTCGGTCACGCCTTCGGCAACTGCCCGCAGTACATCCAGACCCGCGACTTCTCCTTCGCCCGCGATCCGGCGTTGGTTGTCCCCGCGGCGATCGAGTCCGGTACCTCGCTCGACGCGGCCGGGCGCGCGGCGATCGCCGCGGCCGACACCTTCTTCATCGCCAGTTATCTCGATCCCGAGGGCGTGCGTGCGCGGCGCGGGGTAGATGTGTCGCATCGCGGCGGCAAGGCCGGCTTCGTGCGCATCGACGGCGACACGCTGACCATCCCGGATTTCGCCGGGAACCTGCACTTCAACACGCTGGGCAACCTGCTGCTCAATCCGCGTGCCGGGCTGCTCTTCATCGACTTCGCCAGCGGCGACCTGCTGCAGCTGACCGGCAGCACCGAGATCGTGTTCGACGGCGACGAGGTGCGGAGCTTCCAGGGCGCAGAGCGCCTGTGGCGCTTCACGGTCCGCGCCTGGGTGCGTCGACGCGGCGCGCTGGCCCTGCGCTTCGCCTTCGGCGAGTGGTCGCCGAACTCGCTGCTGACCGGTTCGTGGGATCAGGCGTCGGCGCGCCGCGCGGCCGAGTCCTTGCGCAGCCGCTGGCGTCCGTTCCGCATCGCCAGGGTGGTCGAGGAGAGCGCGGTGGTGCGCAGCTTCCACCTCGAGCCGGCCGATGGTGCCGGCCTGCCGCTGTTTACCGCCGGCCAGCACCTGCCGCTGCGGATCGGCCTGCCGGGCCATGAGCGGCCGCTGTTGCGCAACTACACGATCTCGGCGGCGCCATCCGACGACCTGCTGCGGATCAGCGTCAAGCGCGAGGGCCTGGTCTCGTCCTGGTTGCATGCGCACGGCACGGAAGGCACCGCGATCGAGGTGCGCGCGCCGGAAGGGGACTTCGGCATCGACCCCACGATCAGGCGCCCGGCCGTACTGCTCTCGGCCGGCATCGGCATCACGCCGATGCTGGCCATGCTGCGCCAGCTCGTGTACGAGGGCCAGCGCACCCGCCGCATGCGCCCGACCTGGTTCGTGCATGGCGCGCGCAATCTCGCCGAGCGCCCCTTCGATCGCGAGCTGGCCGAGCTGGCAGGCCGCGCCGGCCGTTCGCTGGGCATCATGCGCGCACTGAGCCAGCCCGGGCCGCAGGCCACCCGCGGCGTGGACTACGAGCTCGAAGGCCGGGTCGACGTGGCACTGTTGAAGTCATTCCTGCCGCTGGACGACTACGACTTCTTCCTCTGCGGGCCGGCGCCGTTCATGCAGTCGCTCTACGACGGCCTGCGCGCGCTGCGCATTGCCGACGATCGCATCCACGCCGAGGCCTTCGGCCCCTCGTCGCTGCGACGCCGGCCCGACGCGGCCACTGCCGCGGTACCGGTCGCGCAGCCCGCCACCGAGCCGGTGCCGGTGATCTTCGCCGAGTCGGCCAAGGAGGCACGCTGGGAACCCGGTGGCGGCACGCTGCTGGAACTGGCCGAGTCCAGGGGACT